>JAICQL010000024.1 GCA_025937895.1 Polyangiaceae bacterium
CTCCCCTCATCACCCCTTTGGGCTGCTGGGCGCGTGACCGTTGATGGGATGGATGACGAGCAAGCAAGCGGGCCGGGGGCAGCTGACCTCGAGCGGAGCGGACACCACCCTCTGGTGTCTCACCGCTGCATTTCTGCTCGCGTGTGGGGCGGACGAAGACATCCTGCGCCCGGACATGACCAAGGACAGCAACGTGAAGGCGCCACGAGCGTGCAGCCTGGACGGCGTGGTGAGCGAGGAGCTACCCGACCTGACCCTGGTGCACGACAAGCCGGTGGCGCCGCCCGATCCTCGGCCGCACTTCAGCTTCTTCGTCACCAGCCAGGCCGGGCTCTATGGCTTGCCCGCTGGAGAGCATGCGCCAGCACCCGATCCGGCGCTGGGCTACGGCGGCGACTTCGGCGGACTGCGCGGAGCCGACGAGATCTGCAGCATGCTGGCGCAGCGCGCCAACCCCGGGGACCGCAAGGTATGGCGCGCCTTCTTGAGCGCCTCCGGCACCACGAGCGGCGAGCGCGTCGATGCCATCGGACGGGTGGGGAATGGCCCCTGGTACGACTTCAATGGCGTGCTGCTCGCGCGCAACCTGAGCGGCCTCTTGCCCGACGCGAGCGGCCGCCCCAGAGGTGCTGCGGCGCCGCTGAACCGCATGTTCAGCGACGAGAACGGCGAGGCCGCGCGCAGCAACGGGCAAGACAACCACGACACGCTGACCGGCTCCGATAGCTGCGGCAGATTGTACGACGACGGCATGAACGGCGCGGTCGCCACCTGCGCCGACTGGACCAGCAAGACCGTACGCGGCCGCGAGGGCAACGCCGCCGGGGTCGGCGGACAGGTCCCCGTCGGCCACTCCTGGCCGCGCGCGTTCGGCGCCGGCTTCGGCGGTGATTCAGCCCTCGGCGGCCGCTGGACTGGCGATCACACGGTCAGCGGCTGCGAGCCAGGCTACGACGTGAACGGCGGCACGGGCGCGCCGCCCCGCGACATCCGCGGCGGCGCGGGCGGCGGCTACGGCGGCATCTACTGCTTCGCGCTGGGTGCAGTCGCCCCCTCACCATCCTGAGCCGGCGCGGAAAGCAGCTTTGAAGCGCGGGAACAGCGGCTCGCCCTGCTCCACCGCTGAGCCCACGGGCAGCTGACCCCAGGCCAGCCAGCGCTCCAAGCCCGCTGCGGGCTGACCCAGGGCTTGCGCCATCTCCGTCAGCCCAAGACGCTGCCACAGCGCCGCCATGCTGCCCGACAACACCGGCGAGAGCAGCACGGAAGCAATGCGAATGGCCTCCGCCGATTGATACAAGATGCTGCCCACCTCGCTCAGCTTCTCCGGCTGCTTTGCCAGCTTGAACGGCTCCTTCTCCTGGATGAAGCGATCCACGGCGCGCAGCAACTCGAAGGCGGAGCCCACCATGGCGTCGAGCCGCAGCGCCTCACCGTGCTCTCGCGCACGGGCCGTGTGCTCTGCCGCCGCAGCTGGCAGAGCCGGAAAGGCAGTGACGGGCGGCGGCACCCGCCCGGCGAAGTAGCGGTTGATCATGTTCGAGACGCGGCTGAACCCGTTGCCCAGCGTGTTCGCCAGATCGGCGTTGTACGCCTCGAATCCAGAACGCGAGCGCGTGGATGCTGCGCGGCGGCCTCATCCACTCACAGCCAGGCAGCTTGCTCAATCCCAGCAGCAGCGCGGGCCAGAGCACCGCGTGGAACCCATTGCGGTCCGCCCAGTCCCGCGTGCTCAGCCCGCGCTCCTGGCTGCATCCACCACCTTTGCCGCGTGCTCATGACTGTGCAGCAGCTACTCGTACCTGAACTCCAGCCCGCCCGAGAACGTGCGCGGCTGTAGCGCCAGGAACTCTGCGTCCCCCGCGTCGAACAGGTTTTCGCCCATCAGGTAGCTGGTGAAGCCATAGCCGATGCGCTGCGCCACGCGCACGTCGACGCTGGCGTAGCCGTAGGCGTCGCGCTGCTCTTCGTCGCCGTCGCCGTCCACGTCCTGGTAGAAGGGGCGGGTGCCGACGAAGCTGCCGCGCCAGGTGGTCTCGAAGCCGATGCTTGGCGCGCGATAGCGCAGACCCGCGGTGGCGCGCTGCGCGGGCAGGCCGCTCAGGCGCCGGTCACCTCCGCCGGTGGTGCGAGCATCGGTGAGCTCGTAGCCGAGGTCGAGCTTCAAGCCTGCCAGCGGGCTCACGCTGAGGCTGGCCATCACCCCGCGTGAGATGGCGGAGCTCACGTTGCGATAGCGAAAGCGCTGCGGGCCCACGTCGGTCGCCGGCGTGAGCACGGTGTCGATGCGGTCCTCCAGGAAATTGTAGAACCCCTGCAGCGAGAGCCACACCGAGCGGTGCGGCCGCACCTCCACGCTGGCACCAATGTTCTGCGAGCGCTCCGGCGAGAGCTCGGTGTTGCCCTCCACCAGGTAGCCCGCGCTCGGGTTCTCGAACAACAGGTAGAGCTCGCGGAAGTCGGGCGCCTTGAAGCCCCAGCCGTAGCTGGCGCGCAGGGTGACCTCCTCCACGGGGTCGAAGCGCAGCGCCGCGCGCGGGGTAGGTGCCACACCAAACTGCGAGTCCACGTCCAGGCGCACGCCGGGCAGAAACACCAAGAGCGGCCCCTCCAGCAGGGTCCACTCGTCCTGCGCGTACAGCCCCAGGCGGCTGCGCTCGCCACGGGCGTTCAGGCGCTCGGTGCTCAGGGTCTCGAAGCTGCCCTCCGCGCCGGCCGTGAGCAGGTGAGTCGCGAGCAAGGTGTCCAGCTGCGCGCCCAGCTGCACCAGCTGCTCGCGCGTGTCTTGCCGCTCGTCGAGCGCGTCGGAGAGCCGCTGATCCAGCTCGAACTCATCACGGAAGGCGCCGTAGCTGCCGCGCAAGGCCAGCTTGTTCTCACCGAAGCGCAGCTCCGGGGTCAGCCCGACCTGCACCGTTTGTGTCAGGTTGTTGCGATCGAACACGGCGCCGCCAGCGCCCAGGTCCACACCCTGGCGATCGCGCCGCACGTACTCTGTGGTACTGCCGATCTTGAAGCCGTGACCGGCGATGATTTCGCTGCGCTGCGCGACGTCGTACTGCTCGAACGCCGACTGGGTGGTCGCGGCATCGCTCGGATTCAGGTCGTAGCCGTCGCTGGCGTGGCGCCCGCCCGAGACGCGCGCGGACCAGCCGCGCTGCTCCGTGCCCACACCACCCGTCACATCCATGCGCCCGTAGGGCCCAAGACTGGCAGAACCCGTGAGCTCCAGCGGGCGGTCCGCCTTGCGCGTGATGATGTTGATCACCCCCGCGATCGCGTCGGAGCCATACAGCGCGGAGCCTGCGCCGCGCACAATCTCCACCCGCTCGATGTTCTCGCTGGCAAAGCGGCCCAGGTCGATCACCCCATTGACCCGACCCGGCACACGCACGCCATCCACCAGGATCAACGTGTAGTCGGAGGGCAGCCCCTGCAGCTGCGGGCCCGCGCCGGTGACCGTGCGCGGCAGATACAGCCCCGCGCGATCCTCGAGCAACTCTGCCAGATCCCGCGCGCCCGACTCCGCGATCTGCTCGCGCGAGATCACCTCGGTGGCCACGGGTGCCTCGCCCAGCGGGCGCTCCGTGCGCGAGCCCGTCACCACCACGGCCTCCACCTGGTGTACGTCGTCCGTCGGCGGCGGGCCGTCCGCCGTGGCGTCCTGCGCCTGCAGCCGGGCGGGCCCTAGCCACACCGCCAGCGTCAGGCACGCGAGCGGCAGACCCGCAACGATCCAGCCCCCTCGCGTGCCCGAGCAGCGTACCCTCATGGCTCAGCGAGGGTTGAGGGTGGCGTCGCCGCGCTTCCAGTTGCAGGCGGTGAGACCGCCGGTCTGCAGCGCGTCCAGCACGCGCAGGACCTCATCCACGTTGCGACCCGCGCTCAGATCCTGAGAGCTGGAGTAGCGGACGATGCCCTTCGGATCGACGATGATGGTGGCGCGCAGCGCAACGCCGGCCGGGTGCAGCAGGCCGAGCGAGCTGGCGATGGAGGGCGAGATGAACAGCAGCGGGTGGCCGAGGGTGCTCAGCAGGTCCTCGCTCTTGCGCCAGGCCAGGTGCGAATACTCGTTGTCGGTGGAGCCGCCCAGCAGCACGGCGCCGCGCTGCTCGAGCGCGCCGCGCTGGCGGTCGAACTCGGCGATCTCCGTCGGGCACACGAAGGTGAAGTCCTTCGGGTACGTGTACAGGACGATCCACTTGCCCGCGTAGTCGGCGCTGTTGATGGTGCCGAACTCTTCGCCGTGCTTGGCGCTGACGCAAGCGGCGGTGCTGAAATGCGGGAATGGCTGGCCAGGATTGATCACGTTACTTTCTTCCTTTCAGTGTCCATGGGCGGCGAAACGAGCACCAGCGGGGCTGGCCGTTGCCGCGGCTCACGGCGCGCGAGCGCTACCATGGCTCGCGCCAAGGTGGTGGTGAGATCTTCACACGCCGCTCGCTCGAGGTGCAGCGTGACGGGGCCCGCGAGCACGTGCAGCACGCCGTCCCTGCCGATCTCCACGCGCGTCTGGCGGGAGGAGGCGAGCGTGGTGCGCACGTCGATCAACTCGTCGCTCATGGGGCCAGCCTATCGCGCAGAATATGATATTGACAACCGTTTTCATTAATAGACAGCGCACGCCTCAACCTGCGTCCAGCTGGAAAACGATGGGCAGATCAAACACGAGCTGCTGGCCCAGGGCTGCGGGGAGCGGAGCAAAGGGCGCCGCCTCGCGGAGCGCGCGCAGCGCCGCTTCCAGCAGCGGAGCCGGCGCGGCGCACGTGGCCTGCACCTGCGTCAACCGCCCGGAGGCGTCCACCGCGGCGCGCAGACAGACCGTGCCCTCGAGGCCCGCGCGGCGGGCCAGGCGCGGATACTCACGGCGCGCCAGCACCCTGTCGCGCAGCTGGCCCAGGTAGCGCCCGCGCAGCGCGGCCAACGTGACGCCGCTCGTGCCCAGGGCGCTGCCAGCCACCGCGCTGGACCCGCCGCTGCGGAGCCCGGTGCTGGCGGCACCGCCGCCCGACGAGACACTGCCCGTGGAAGCAATACCCATGGAAGCATTGCCCGGCGAAGCACCATTGCTCGAGGAAACGGCGACGGGCGTGATGGCTGCAGCGACGGGCGCCGCTTCGGCAACGCTCGGCTCCTCAATGACTCCGGCAGGCTCCGCCGGCGACTCCTTCGGCTCCACTGCTGCAGCCGGCACAGGTGTCGGAGCGGGCGGCGCCGGGGCAGCCACCTTCCGCGTCGGCACGGGCACCGCCGCAGCCTCCTCCCGGCTGGCCTCGGGCGCAGGTGCCTCCTCCGCCGGCCCGGGCACCTCTTCGGGCTGTTCCTGCAACACGACCTGGTGCAACACCTGGAGCTCGACCGCGGACGGCCGCAGCGGCAGCAGCTGCGTCGCCAGCTGCGGCAGCGGCAGCACCACGGGTGTTACGTGCAGCGCTGCCGACAGCGCGACACTGAGCCACAGCTTCCCCGGCGACCGTCTCGCGAGCTGCTGCCGTGCCGCCAGCGGCCTTGCAGTCACCCCCTGCGCACCCTCTCGCGCCGCCACGCCCCCGCCTCGTCAGAGCGGCGCCCAGCGAAACTGCGGCATGCCCGGCGTGCCCGCCGCGTCGTAGTAGCTGGTGAACTGCAGCTTGAAATGCTGGTCGCCCGTCTTCACCACGAACACGGTCTCGCGCGCGGTCAGGAGGTGCGAAGCCGGGTCGTAGCTGTACCAGCCGTCCCCCGCGGCGAACACGTAGTCCGGGCTGCCGTCCCTGTCTTCGTCGGTGTCCGCCAGATAGCCTTCGCCCGGCGGCGTGGTCACGCTCTCGAACGAGCCGCTCGCCACCGCCACCAGCACCTCACCCGAGCCGCTGGCACCGCCGTTGACCTTCACGTTCGAGCGCTGAAAGGCGAGATCCCAGTCGGGCGAGACCTCGGGTGCGCCGGGCGTGACCTCCGCGTTCTCACGCAGGCTGAAGTACACCCAGAGCGAGGCGTCGGTGGCGTCCACCTCGCTGCTGAAAGAGCCATCGACGGCAGGCACAGTCCGGATGTGCTCGCTCTGGATCACCGCGCCAGCCGCTGGCGTCGCCGGCAAGACCACCGTGCTGACGCTCTCGGTTGGAGCTGCGCTCTCGCTGCTCTCTCCCGGCTCGACCAGAAACGTGCCGTCTTGCCCGCCACAGCCGATGGCCGCCAGCGCGGCCAGCATGCTCCAGCCAGTTACCCTGCTCAGGCTCGAAAAACGGTTCAAAGGCACTCCTGTCCGGTGCTCGCAGGCCGCCACGGCAACGGTGACCAGCGAGACGTAGCTCGAATCGGGTCACTTATCAATATTGAGGATTGTTATCAACTGCTACTGCCAGCTCCCTCTGCTGTCAATGGCGCCGCGTCCAACGAACGGCCGGCTCCCGCTCGCCCCGCCGCAACCGGGCTGCGCGCACTCTCGATGCGGCTGGGCTCCGCGCCAGGCGTGGCTGCGGCGCCATGTTAGCTTGCGGCATGCCCGCGCCGCTCGCCCCCGCGCAGCCCGCCCTGCACGACTCGCTCGCCACGCCGGCCGCGCTCGCGCCTGCAGCTACGCTCGCCGCCGCGGCGGATCTCGAGCAGGAGTCCTTCGCCACATCGCGCGCTGCCCCGCTGCCCCGCTGGCTCGAGTTCTTGCTGGTGGGCGGTGGCACATTGCTCGTCTTCCCGCTCTCGTGGTGGCTCCAGCCGCTGCTCGGGCAGGATGAGGCGCTGTTCGCGGCCGGCTTCTTCACGTTTCACCTCGCGTACGTGCTCAACGATCCGCACTTCGCCGTCACCTACCTGCTCTTCTATGAAAACGTGCGCGAGCGCGCGTTCGGCACCGCGTTCACTCGAGCGCAGCGCGTACGCTACTGGTTTGCGGGCTTTGTCGTGCCGCTACTGTTGCTCGGCTGGAGCGCGCTGGCGCTCGCGCTGCGCTCGGCGGCGCTGCTGGGCTGGATGATCCAGCTGATGTTTCTGCTGGTGGGCTGGCACTACGTGAAGCAAGGCTTCGGCGTGATGAGCGTGCTGTGCGCGCGGCGCGGGGTGCAGCTGAGCGCGCGCGAGCGGCAAGCGCTGCTCTGCCACTGCTTTGCGGGCTGGGCCTTTGCCTGGGCCAACCCCGCCAGCCCCGCGGGCGAGTTCGTGGAGAAGGGCGTGGTGTACTGGGGCGTGGCGCATCCGCGCTGGCTCGAGCTGGTGGCAGCGGCAGCGCTGGCTGGTAGCACGCTCGCGCTCGGGCTGGTGTTACTGGAGCGCTGGAGACGGCAGCGGCAGCTCTTGCCGCTGGCGCCGCTCGGCTGCTTCCTGATCACGATCTGGTCGTGGACCATTTACTCGCGGCTCGATCCCTTCGTGCAATACCTGATCCCCGCGCTGCACTCGCTGCAGTACTTCTATTTCGTGTGGCTGATGCAGAGCAATCGTGCGCGCGCACACGAGGGGCCGCCCAGCTTTGGCCGCCCCTCGAGCGTGCACCTCGGGCTCTGGGCAGCCGGCTCGCTCGGCCTGGGCTGGCTATTGTTTCACGGTCTGCCCACGCTCCTGGATGAGCTGCTGGTGGCACCGCCGCTGCGCGGGGCCAGTGCCGGCGCGCTGGGCAGCACCCCGTATTTCGCTGCACTTTTCGTGATGGTGAACGTTCACCACTACTTCATGGATCACGTGATCTGGCGCCGGGAAAATCCAGACACGCGCTATTTGCGCGACGCAGCGCGCTGAGCAGGGCCCGCGTTTCGAGTGGACTCGCGCCGAGGGCGGCGACTATCGTGCGCGCCAGAACACGGAGTATCTTACATGCGCACGGGATTTATTGGGGCTTTGGTGTTGGCGGCGTTGGCTGTGGGCTGTGGCCCGCGCTTGAAGAAGGTGGACTACTCCAACCCGGAGGCGAGAGCGGAGATCCCGCCCGCCAAGATGACCGTGCAGGTCGACCCGTCCAAGCTGGACGCCAACCAGAAGCTGGCGGCAGACGGCGAGCTGAAGGTCTCTGGCCTGTTCTACAAGGGCACGGAGCCCGTGGAGGCCACGGTGAACGTCACCTTGCACCCGAAAGACGGCGCCACCCAGCGCAGTTACGTGGTGGACGTGAACAGCGTGCGCGGCGCAGGCGCCAAGGTCACCATGGCGGATGACGGCACCCTGACCGTGATCGTGCCGGATGAAGACGCCGCGGTGCCCGCCTTCGAGACCAGCAACCCCAACATCCAGGCGATGGCTGTGGAGCTGCCTGGCGCCAGCGAGCCCAGCACCTGCTATCTGGGCAAAGAAGTGCTGGAGACCAACATCCGCTTCGCGCTCTGCGATCTGGGCGGCAACGGCAAGCCTGCCTCCTTGCGCTTCATCGACGCTCAGGCAGACGCCGCGCAGGCACAGCCTGCCCCTGAGGCGCCTGCCGCGGGTGCTGCTCCCGAGGGTGCAGCGCCCGCCGGCGCCGAAGCTCCGGCAGCGGCAAAGTAAAGCGAAGCAAGGCAAGACAAGACAGAAGCAAGGCGGAAGCCCGTATCCGGGCGCGTCCTCTCAGGCCCGTCCATCACGGACGGGTCTGGCAGCGAGCGCGCCCGGCTCCTGCTCGGCAGCCAGCGCTAGGCCGATGGGTTCCACCAGCAAGGCCCCTTGCCCTGCACGGCCTGCTCGGCACGCGTTCGCAACGCGCCGAGCTCCGCGGGCGATAGCGGGCGATAGCGCGCGGCTGCTTGCAGCGCGGCGTCTTGCTCGTTGGGAAAGCTCATGCCCAGCAGGGCCACGTCCGGATCCTGGGTCAAGGTGTAGGCCACGCACTCCTCCACCTCGAGCCGCGGCAGCAGCGCACCAACTGCCTCCACTCCGCCCGAGCTGAGCTTGCCACGCGGGCGCTCCGCCAGCGGCTGGCCATAGCCGCTGCAGTCGCCGAGCAGCTTGCCGGCACCAAACGTCTTGAAGCACACGCTGCCCACCCCGCGCTCCTTCGCCCGCGGCAAGATCTCGTCGGTATAGCGCGGGTCCACATACGGCCCGACCGGAAACATCAACACGTCGGCCCCACCACGATCGAGCGCCGCGCGCAGCACCTGCGGATCATGCGAGGAGAGCCCGACGAAGCGGCACAGCCCGTCCTTGCGGCACGCCTCCAGCTCTTGCCAGGCGCCGCCCGGCAGCACGAGCCGCTCGTAGGCCTCCAGCGACGAGACGGAGTGGAACACGAACAGCTCCACCATGGGCAGCTTCAGCCGCGCGAGGCTCTCTCCCACTTGTGGCCGCACCGGCCGATCCAGGTGGTCCACCTTGTCGATCAGGAAGATGCCCGCACGCCGCCCCGCCAGCGCCGCGCCCACGATCTGCTCGCTGTAGCCGTCTTCGTAGTTCGGCGCCGTGTCCACCAGGTTCAGGCCCGCGTCCAGCGCTCGCCGCAAGGTGGCCACACACGTCTCCAGCGGCAGCTTGCGGTCGGCGAGATCGCCGATGCCGAGCTGCGTGGCGATGAAGCCGGTGCGCCCCAGCTCCCGCCGCGGCGAAAATCTGGGCAGGGCAGCAGCGAGCGAGCCCTGCTCTTCCGAAGCTCGAGTCATCGCGCCTGGGTAGCATGGCCGGGCGCGCAGGGGCGTGATTTGGCGCCGGCGCTGCCGTGCTACGCGCCCGGGCTCAGGCGTTGCCCATGGCCGCGCCGCGGCTCAGCCGCCGCAGCCGCAGCAGCGCTCAGCCGAGCAAGCTGCCCGCGAGCAGCAACATCAGGAGCAAGCCGCCGACCACCAGCACCGGCACGGCTCGCGACCAGTCGGAGACCCTGCCCAGGGTGGCGAGCACGCTGCCATCCGAGGGCGGCGCCGGGCCGCGATCGTGACGGGCGTCGTGCACGGCCTGCTCGAAGCCGAACGCTGCCTGATAGCCCGCCTCCTGCACCACCTGACCCAGCGCTTGCCGCACCATCGGCACCGGCCGCCCCTGATCATCCACCAGCGCGGCGCTCATGCCCTGCAGCGCCGAGCGCGCCACGGCAGTGGCCATCGCCTGCAGGCGCTGCTCGTTCTCCGCCGAGAGCACGCGCTGCAGTGATTGATCCACGGTATCGGCAAAGGTCTGCGCCAGCACCGGCCCGAGCTCGCGCTGCATGCTGCGCGCAAGGCTGCTCGCGACCCGGCTCGTCAGCGCGTCCGTCAGCTTCCCCAGGCGCTCGGTGCGCTCCTCGTCGGTGAGCCCGTTCAGCACGCCGTCCACGACCGCCGCCGAGAGCTCGGAGGCTGCCTCACGGATGCGCGGATCTGCCATGATCTCGGCGATGTCCGCCCGCGTCTCGGGCTCTTGCGCCTGCTCCACGCTCTCTTCCACGGCGGCCGGCGCGGCCTCGCGCGCCGCCTGCTTCACCGCACTGCCGCAGCCCGCGCCAACGCTCAGCAAGAGCAGCATCCAGCTCACGCGCCTGACCAGCCCAATCATCATGCTCCACACCGGAGCAAGCCGGATGCCAGCGCCAGCTGCGCGCGCCGCGCCGGCACGAACGCCGTTCGTCGAGCCCACGCCGACCAGATGGCCACGCTTGGGGCCATCTGCCGCGCCGAGCCCGCCCCCACTGATTTCGCCAACCGCTCTTCAGCGCTCGGCTCTGGCGAGCTCCGGGTGAGCGAGCTCCGCCATCATGCGCTCCGGGTTCGGGCCACTGCCTCCGGTCTGACGAGCTCCGGTTCAGCCTGCTCCGGTCCAGGGTGCTCCGCTCTGCTGAGCTCCGGGCTGCCGTGCTCCGGTCTGGCAAGCTCCGGTCTGGCAATCGTGCGCAGCTTCTTCCCGGTCAGCAGCCGCCCTACCGCGAGCAGCGGATCGTAGTAGCGATCCACCACCCGCTCCTTGAGCGGAATGATGCCGTTGTCGGTGATGTTGATGTGCTCCGGGCACACCTCGGTGCAGCAGCGCGTGATGTTGCACATGCCCGAGCCGAAGTGCTGCTTCAGCTCCGGGATACGGTCATCGTCGTCGAGCGGGTTCATCTCCAGCCCCGCCACCCGGATCATGAAGCGAGGGCCCACGAAGCGCTCCTTGCCCTCGCGATCCCGCAGCACGTGACACACGTCCTGGCACAGAAAGCACTCGATGCACTTGCGAAACTCCTGCGGGCGGTCCGCGTCCTCCTGGTACATGCGGCGCTGGCCGTCCGGGCCGGGCGCAACGGGCTTGAAGGGCGCGATGCGCTGATTCTGGCGATAGTTCCAGGACACGTCCGTGACCAGGTCGCGGATCACGGGGAACGTCTTCAGCGGCTGCACCGTGACCGGCTGCTCCGGTGGCAAGCTGTTCATGCGCGTCATGCACGCCAGCTTGGGCTTGCCGTTGATCTCCATGCTGCACGAGCCGCACTTGCCCGCCTTGCAGTTCCAGCGCACGGCCAGATCCGGTGCCTGCGTCGCCTGCAGCTGGTGCAGCACGTCGAGCACCACCATGCCCTCGCTCACCGCCGCTTCGTAGCTCCTGAGCTCGCCACCCTCTCGATCGCCGCGCCAGACCTTGAATGTTCGCATCGCCATCGGTGCTGCTCCTGCTTCGGGTTACGCGGTCTCAGTCCTCCGGAGCGTCCGCCGCCACTTTCCCGGCTTCCAGCTCGTCGACGTTCGCCTCGGCGATCTGCCTCAGGTAGTCCGGCGGCGGCTTGCGCTCCACCTTCTCCACCTGCGGCTGCCCGTCGGGCCCCCTGGAGATCACGATGTTGTACTTCAGCCACTCGGGCCGCTCGTTTTCGAAATCCACACGCGTGTGGGCGCCGCGGCTCTCCTCCCGCAGGTGCGCCGCCAGGGCCACCGCCTCCGAGCAGATCACCAGCGACTCCAGGGAGAGCGCCTCGTGCCAGCCCGGGTTGTACTGGCTGGCGCCCTCCGCCTTCACGTTCTTGACCCGCTGCTTCAGCGCCTGCAGCTCCTCCAGCCCGCGCGAAAGCTCCTGCCTCTCGCGCACGATGCCCACGTGTTGCCCCATGAGGCGGGTCAGCTCCTCGTGCACCAGATACGGGTTTTCGCCCGCGTCGCGGTTCAACGGCGCGGTGGCGCGGCGGAAGGCGGCCTTGATCTGCTCGTCGTCGGCGCGTGGCGTGGCGCTCAGGCCGTCCAGATACTTCCTGGCGCCAGCGCCCGCGAGCTTGCCGAACACGATCAGGTCGGACAGCGAGTTGCCGCCCAGGCGATTGGCGCCGTGCATGCCGGCACCCGCCTCCCCGCAGGCGAACAGCCCTGGCACGCGCGTCATCTGGCTCTCCGCGTCCACCCGGATGCCGCCCATGCAGTAGTGCAAGGTGGGGCCCACCTGCATCGGCTCACGCGTGATGTTCACCTCTGCCAGCTCCTTGAACTGGTGATACATCGAGGGCAGCTTGCGCCGGATGAACTCGGCCGTCCGCTGCGAGGCGATGTCCAGGAACACGCCCCCGTTGGGCGAGCCCCGACCCGCATCCACCTCGGCCTTGATCGCGCGCGCCACCACGTCGCGGGTCAAGAGCTCCGGCGGGCGGCGCGCGCCGGGCTTGCCCTCCAGCCACTCCGCCGCCTCGCGCTCGCTGTCCGCCGTCTCGGCCGCGAACTTCTCCGGGATGTAGTGGAACATGAAGCGCTCGCCCTTGCCGTTGCGCAAGATGCCGCCTTCACCGCGCACCCCCTCCGTGACCAGGGTGCCGCGCACCGAGGGCGGCCAGACCATACCGGTCGGGTGAAACTGGGTGAACTCCAGGTCCATCAGCTCCGCGCCCGCCTCGTATGCCATCGCGTAGCCGTCGCCCGTGTATTCCCAGCTGTTGCTCGTCACCTTCCAGGCCTTGCCCGCGCCGCCCGTGGCCAGGATCACCGCTGGCGCGCGGAACAGCACGAAGCGGCCGGTGTCGCGCCAGTACGCGGCCACCCCGGCGATGCGCTCACCGTCTTTCAGCAGCGAGAGCGCCGTGCACTCCATGTGAAAGTGAATGCCCTGGTGCACGCCATGATCTTGCAACGTGCGGATCAGCTCCAGCCCGGTGCGATCGCCCGTGTGGGCCAGCCGCGGGTGACGGTGACCGCCGAAGTTGCGCTGGTTGATCAGGCCGTCTTTGGTGCGGTCGAACACCGCGCCCCACTCCTCCAGCTCGCGCACCCGCGCCGGTGCCTGCTTGGCGTGCAGCTCCGCCATGCGCCAGACGTTGAGGAATTTGCCCCCGCGCATGGTGTCTCGAAAGTGCACCTTCCAGCTGTCCTTTGCGCTGACGTTGCCGAGCGCGGCGGCCATACCACCCTCCGCCATCACCGTGTGCGCCTTGCCCAGCAAGCTCTTGGACAGCACGCCCGTGTTCAGGCCGAGCGCGCTGCACTCGATCGCTGCCCGGAGCCCCGCCCCACCAGCGCCCACCACGAGCACCTGATGCTCGAAGGTCTGAATCTCTGAGACATCCATCCCCATCCGCCTGTCCCCTCACAGAGCGGGCCCCGTCGCCCCCGAAGGCCCGATACTAGTGCCGCACGGCGCTGCCTTGCTAACGTTTTCGGAGCCGTGAGCCCCTGCCGGCGCGCCGCGCCCACACCTGGCTCCGGGCTGCGCTCTCGGCACCTCCAGGCCGCGCTAAACCTCACCGCCCATCTGGTCGTCCCGTCTCTTGGGCAAGGGACCGGCAACCGGAGAGGCGCTCCGGCGGGGCCCCTCGCTCTCGAGGTGTGGTCATCGCTCAGCTGGACAAGTTCATTCAGAGTCTCTTCACCCGCGAGGCCTCACTGCTGTCGCTGGCCGCGGGCAAGCCGCCGAGCCTGACGATCGATGGCCGCGCCACACAGCTGATGGATCAGCGCCCCACGGCCGTGCAGGTGCGCCGACTGGTGGCCGAGATCACGCCCAGCGATCAGCAGACGGAGCTGAAGGGCACGGGACAGGCTCACTTCGTCTACAACTCACCGGGCGATCGCAGGGTCGAGGTGCTGGTCCACGACTGGGGCGGCGAGACCGTGGTCGAGATCCAGCCTGCTGGCAGCGGCCCCCCTGCGCCGCCACCCAGCATGGAGCTGGAGCTGAACGCGATCGCTCCGCCCAAGCTGGCCCGTGGCCAGGTGCCCGCGCGCCCCGCGCCCGCGGCTGTACCACCGAGCCCACCTGCCGCAGTGCCCGCCCTGGGCATGGCACCCACCCACACTCCCGTCGCCGCACCCGCGCGCTCGCCCACGCTCGGGCCACAGAGCAGCCGCGGTGGCAACGCCATCGATCGCCTGTTCCACCGGCTGGTGGCCGAGAAGGCCTCCGACCTGCACCTCAGCTCCAACGAGACGCCGATGATCCGCAAGGACGGCGACATGGTGCGGCTGAGCGGTGAAGCCCCGCTCGACACCCAGCAACTGTTCGCGCTGCTGGAGCCGATCATCCCCGCTACCAACCGCGCGCAGTTCGAGCAGGAGAGCGACACCGACTTTGCCTACGCGATCGAGGGCCTGGCCCGCTTCCGCGCCAACCTGTTCCGCGATCGCCACGGCGTGGGCGCGGTGTTCCGCACCATCCCGGCCAAGATCATCCCCGCAGAGGCGCTGGGGCTGTCCAGCGCCATCACCGATCTGTGCAACCTGCACAAGGGGCTGGTGCTGGTAACGGGGCCCACCGGCAGCGGCAAGTCGACGACCCTGTGCGCCATGATCGATCTGATCAACCGCACGCGCAGCGGCCACATCATCACCATCGAGGACCCGATCGAGTTCGTGCACGAGAACAAGCAGTCCTTGATCAACCAGCGCGAGATCGGCCCGCACACGCGCTCCTTCAAGCGCGCGCTGCGCGCGGCGCTGCGCGAGGACCCGGACGTGGTGCTGGTGGGCGAGATGCGCGACCTGGAGACCATCTCGATCGCCATCGAGACGGCGGAGACGGGTCACCTGGTGTTCGGCACCCTGCACACCACCACCGCCTACTCCACGGTGGACCGCATCATCGATCAGTACCCGCCGGATCAGCAGGAGCAGATCCGCGTGATGCTGAGCGAGTCGCTCAAGGGCGTGGTCAGCCAGACCCTGTGCAAGAAGGTCGGCGGGGGCCGGGTAGCGGCGCTGGAGGTGCTCTTGGTCAACTCTGCCGTGGCCAACCTGATCCGCGAGGGTAAGACCTTCCAGATCCCGTCCATCATGCAGACGGCCAAGAACGTGGGCATGAGGCTCCTGAACGAGGCGCTGTGCGAGCTGGTAGCCAACAAGCTCGTGCTGCCGGAAGAGGCCATCGCCAAGGCCGTGGACAAGGCTGGGCTGGCGACGGCGTTGAAGAGCCGAGGGCTCGGCTGAAGCGAAAGGAAATGCGAGTGAAGCGGTCTGCGCAACGACGAGGGGGGCTCGGAGTCTCGGAGTGGTGCGCGCGCGCGGCGCGGAAGGGGTGGCGGCCCGGGGTCTGGCTGCTGGCGGCGCTGGGCGCCTGCGCCGCGGTGCTGGCGCCGGGCAGCGCTCGGGCGGCCAGCTGCGTGCAGATCGACGAGCAGCGCGACGGGCTGAGCGCGGAGGAGCGCAGCTCGG
Organism: Polyangiaceae bacterium; assembly: GCA_025937895.1. Classification (GTDB taxonomy): domain Bacteria; phylum Myxococcota_A; class Polyangia; order Polyangiales; family Polyangiaceae; genus SZUA-265. Next base: position 15,444 of record JAICQL010000024.1, read on the forward strand.
TGCTCACCCTGTTCGAGGCTGCGCTGAGCGAGGAGCGGCAAGAGGTGGTGCGCGAGGGCTGCACCGACACCTGGACGCTCTATCACGTGCGGCTGGGCGAGAGCCTGACGGTGGTGGTGCAGAGCTCGCGCGGCATGCGCCGCGAGCGGGTGAACGAGATCGAAGACCTGCCGCCGCTGTACAGCCAGCTGGTGCGCTCCTTGCTGAGCGGCTCGGAGCTGACCACTGACGGCGGCGCCGTCAACCGCAAGAACGTCACCGAGAGCCAGACCGAGCCGCAGCGCGTGCACGCCGAGGCCATGTGGTACGCAAAGCTGGGCTACGGCACGACCACTGCCGACGGCTTCCACTCCGGGCCACAGTTTGGCTTCGGCCGCCGCTGGGAGCTGGACACGGTCGGCATCGATCTCGCGTTCCTCAATTTCCTGACCTATCAGGACTCGGACGAGTTCTCGGGCATGAGCGTGGGCTGGATCGAGCTCGGCGCCGACTACTTCTTTGATGCCTTCGGCAACAGCAGCCCCTACGTGGGCGCGGGCCTCAGCCTGGGTAGCCACACCATCCCCAGTGGCGACGGTGAGTTCGAGGGCAGCGGGCTGCAGGGCAAGGCCATGGTGGGCTACGAGTTCTTCCGCGCCAGCACCATTCGCTTGCTGGCGCAGTTCGACGCGGTGCTGCCCATGTATCGCCTGGCACGCAAGACCAGCGACGGCCTGGGTAACACCGTCACCGCCCACACCTATTCCCCGAATTTCATGTTCTCGCTGGGCCTCGGCTGGGGCTCGAGCTCGAAGTAGCAGGTCCGAGCCGCAGCCGAGCCGCAGCCGCGCGCGTTGCATGGCGCGGCAGGCGCGAGCGTGCGCGTTGACAGCTCACGCTCAGTGCTTACCCGAGGGCGATGACCCGCCCTTCCGTTCGCACCCGCTGGTTGGCCGCCCTCTCTGCCAGCCTGATCCCCGTGCTGTGCTTCTGCAATCAGCCGGTGTCCGGTTCGACCTCGGCCACCGCTCAGCCACCGCCGGTGCTGGCGCAACCCAACCCGGCGCTGGCACTGGCCGCGGGCGGCACCTCGATCGCGGACGTGGCGGCCAAGGTCACGCCCAGCGTGGTCAACGTGTTCTCGGAGCGGGTCCGCTCGCTGCCCGAGGGGCCGCAGGCCTTTGCCGACCCGTTCTTCCGCTTCTTCTTCCGTGGCCCGGGGCCTGATCTCGAGCCGCGCGAGCGCACCGAGCGCGGCCTCGGCTCGGGGGTGATCATCGGCTCGGATGGCTTGATCATCACCAACAACCACGTCGTGGCGGAGGCCACCAAGATCCGGGTGGCGCTGCACGATCGGCGCGAGTTCGAGGCCAAGCTGGTCGGCGCTGACCCGAAGAGCGACGTGGCAATTCTCCGCATCGAGGCCAAGGAGCTGCCCGCGCTGCAGCTCGGTGATTCATCGCAGATTCGCATCGGCGATCTGGTGCTGGCCATCGGCAACCCCTTCGGCATCGGGCAGACGGTCACGATGGGTATCGTGAGCGCGGTGGGCCGCGCCAACATGGGCATCACCGACTACGAGGACTTCATCCAGACCGACGCCGCGATCAACCCGGGCAACTCGGGCGGCGCGCTGGTCACGCTGGACGGGCGCCTCGTGGGCATCAACACCGCCATCGCCTCGCGCAGCGGCGGCTACCAGGGCATCGGCTTCGCCATCCCGAGCAACATGGTGGTGCAGGTCAAAGACGCGATCCTGAAGCACGGTCGGGTGATCCGTGGCTGGCTCGGTGTGGCCATTCAGGACATCGGTGAAGATCTGGCGCAGGGTCTGAACGTCCCGGCGCGCTCGGGCGTGTTGGTTGGTGACGTGACCCCGGAGAGCCCCGCAGCCAAGGCCGGGCTACAGCGCGGCGACGTGATCACCGCCATCGACGGCAAGCGCACCACCGACTCTGCGCACCTGCGCAACCTGATCGCGCTGGCAGGCAAGGATCGCAAGGTGAAGGTCGAGGTGCTGCGCGGCGGAAAGAACCTGTCGTTCGACGTGGTGCTGGGTGAGGCGCCCGCCGAGCCGACGGCACCGGGCCTGCGCGGCCCCGGCGCCGCCCCCGACACTGAGCCGGAGGGCGCGCTCGCCGGCCTGCGCCTCCAGGATCTGGACCCGAGCGTGCGCAGCCAGCTGCGCTTGCCTGCCACCGTCCAGGGAGTGCTGATCGCCGGCGTGGCGCCGCAGAGCCCAGCGGCAGAGGCAGGGCTACGGCCAGGTGACGTGATCGTGGAGGTCAATCGCAACCCCACGCCCTCGCTGGGCCGCTTCCGGGAGGTCACGCGCAAGCTGGGCGAGCGAGCGCTGCTGCTCGTCTATCGCGACGGCAACACGTTGTTCGTGGCGCTCTCCAGCGACTGAGCGCGGCGCACCGCCGCAGGAGCGGCACCGCCTACAGCAGCTGCCCGCGCGCCCAGGCGAGCGCGCGGGCCACGAACGGGCGCTGCGCGGCGACGATCTTGTGCTCCGCCACCCCCGCCTCGAAGAACTCCGCGCGATCGACCTCGGGAAAGACCTGCAGCCGCCCCGAGCCCGGTGGCCACTCCAGCTCGAAGCGCACGCTGCGCAGCAGGCTGGTATCCCAGTCCCCCGCGAAGGCCCAGGCGTATACCGTCTTGCCGCTGCTCTGCTTGACCGAGCCGAGCTCAAACAGCTGCGCCGGCTGCGGATCAAAGCCGAGCTCCTCGCGAAACTCGCGGCGCGCCGCGGCCTCCAGCGGCTCGCCCGGCTCACACAGGCCCTTGGGGATGCTCCACACGCCCTCGTCACGGCGCTGAAAATACGGACCGCCCGGATGCACGAGCAGCACCCGGTGGCGCGAATCCACCATCACGAGGCCAGCGCTGGTCTTAGGCAAGACGATCCATCCGGGCGGCGCTCCGCCGCACATCGACTCTCTGGACGCGATCCATGGCCCGCGGTCGCGGCGCTCGCCCGGCATGTCGTGCAGCGAAATGGTTTCCGGAGCAGCCCATCGTCCCTCGTCGGAAGCGGTCACCGCCTAAGCAATGCTGGCCTGGAGGGCAAGCAACTTCACACCCTGAACTGGCTGGACGACCTTCGGGGACCACGGCTCCGCGGAATTGGACCGGTGCAACACGGCCGCGCGCGCGGCGCACGCTGCGATCCCTGAAAACTCGGTGTGGAATCGATTCCAGTAACGCTGGATGGGCAGAGGGGTGGGGTCAACTGGCGGACCCCTGTCGGCTGTGATTGTATGCCGGGCGCTCGTGGATCTGGTCTCCCGTCTCTCTCGCCCCGCGCCCTGGCTCGTGGCGCTCCTCGCGAATGTCTCGCTGGCATGCACGAGCGACTCGTCGGAGCCCTACGACGACCTCAGCAGCGCGCCCGCGAGCGTGAATCCGGAGGAGCTGTTCTCCATGGGCCACCTGGTGGAGGTGCAGATCGAGCTCGATCCGCTGGACTGGGAGAGCCTGCGGCACCAGGGCCGCGATCTGATCGGGGTCTACACCGGCACCCAGCGTGAATACGACTACGACTACTTCGAGGCCACGGTCACCATCGACGGCGTGCGACACGAGCGCGCCGGGCTGCGCAAGAAGGGCTTCTGGGGCTCGCTGTCGGTGGAGCGGCCTTCGCTCAAGATCGACATCGATCGCAGCGATCCCGGCGCCTCCCACTTCGGGGTCGACAAGTTCACCCTGAACAACGGCTTCGCCGACCCGTCCCGCAGCAACGAGTGCCTGTCGTATCAGCTGTTCGCCAGCGCCGGGCTGCCCGCCTCGCGCTGCAACCTGGCGCACGTGGTGGTCAACGGGCAGGACCTGGGCACGTACAGCAACGTCGAGTCGATCGACAAGCAGATGCTGGCGCGCCATTTCAGCGATGACGACGGCAACCTGTACGAGGGCCAGCTCGTCGATTTCGAGCCGGCCGATGTGGACGCGCTGGAGCTGAAGACCAACGAGAAGAAGAACGATCGCAGCGACGTGGAGCGCCTGGTGACGGCGCTCGAGGCGAGCGATGAGCAGCTGCTCGAGCAGCTCGGCGCGATCGTGGACATCGGCCGCTTCCGCGACTTCTGGGCCATGGAGATGATCGCGGGCCACTGGGATGGCTACTCGAACAACGCCAACAACTACATGGCGTACCGCGATCCCGAGACGGGGCTGTTCAGCTTCATGCCCTGGGGCACGGACAACGCCTTCGAGCGGCCGCGCTCGCGCACCATCTACGGGCGTGGCCGCATCGCCGAGCGCCTGTACGGTTTGCCGGCGGAGCGGGCGCGCTTTCTGGCGCGCACCCTGGAGCTGGCCGAGCAGATCTGGGACGTGCCGTGGCTGACCGCCCACCTCGATCAGGTGGCGATCAGCGCGCCGGACGCGGTACCCGAGCTGCTGGAGGAGCAGCGCCAGTTCGTGAGCGGGCGGCTCGAGCAGCTGCGCGGCATCGTGGGCGGCAAGCCACCGCCCATCCGCCGCAGCGCCAGCAGCTCCTGCGCGGGCACGGTGGGTGACATCAGCGGCCACTTCGCGACCACCTTCGATCCCACCACCACACCGCTGAGCCCCGCCGCCGAGTTCCAGGTACAGCTGAGCCTGGACGGCGCAGCGGTCAGCGGGGTCGAGTGGACGGGCTCTGCGGGCTTTCAGTCGCGCCCGTCCGGGCCGGTACCTGCCGTGCGCTACACCGGCACCCTGCCCGACGAGCGCGAGCTGGAGCTGATAGTGTACGTCGGCCCCAGCCTGTTCGAGCCGGGCACCCACGAGTTCCACGGCGCCGAGACGTACGGCACCATCACCGTGCAAGGGGGCAGCGGCGACGGCTTCGTCGGCAACGTGGGCAGCGGCACGCTCGACCTGGTCGAGGCGGGCACGGCCCCGGATGCACCGGTGCGCGGTAGCTTCAGCGGCCGCATCTATCAGTTCGGCTGCGCCGGCTGAGCTGCGACGCGCGCGTGCACGAAGTGCTCGAGGTTCCCCTTGGGCCCGGGCAGCCGCGAGTCACACGAGCCGATCAGCTCGAAGCCCGCCTCGCTCAGCTCTGCCAGCACGTCGCCGATGATGCGCTGGCGCAGCTCCGGATCCTTGATCACGCCGCGATGCTCGCTGGCCAGCTCCACCCCGGCCTCGAACTGCGGCTTGATCAGTGCCAGCAGCTCCCCCGCGGGGGCGAGCACGGCGCGCACCGCCGGCAGCAGCTTGCCCAGCCCGATGAACGACGCATCCAGCACCACGCCCGTGACGGGCTCGGGAAAGTCCCCGGCTACCAGGTGGCGCGCGTTGGTGGCCTCGCGCGAGATCACGCGCGCATCCTTGCGCAGCTTCTCCGCCAGCTGCCCGCGGCCCACGTCCACGGCATACACGCGCAGCGCGCCATGCTGCAGCAAGCAGTCGGTGAAGCCGCCGGTGGAGGCGCCGATGTCCAGCCACACCTTGCCCCGGGGCTCCACCGCCAGATCGGCCAGCGCGCCCTCCAGCTTGATCCCACCGCGCGAGACATATCGCGGCAGCTCGCGCACGCTGAGCGGAATGTCGCGCGGCAAGCTCGTGCCGGGCTTGTCCAGCCGCCGCTCACCGGAATAGACCCTGCCTGCCAGGATGCAGCCCACGGCCACGCTGCGCGTCGGGGCCAGGCCCCGCTCGACCAGCAACGCATCGAGGCGCGCCTTCAGTACCTTACTCATGGCCACCCGTACCCGGGCGATGCCGCCTCTCCGCCGCTCCCGCGCAGGGACAAAAGCCACACGCAGCTCGAGATCTGGCCCAGCAAATCGCCATGCACGCGCCGAGCATGGCAGATTTTTGGAGCCCTCGCGCCGAGAGGTGGCAAACTGATCTGTACCGTCATGAACAGAGCCGTCGTCTTCGACATCGACAACACCCTGACGAAGGCGCGGGAAGCGCTGGAATTACCGATGGCACGGCGCCTGGGCGCCCTGGGGCGGCCCTTTGCGCTGGCAGCGGGCAGCGATCGCGAGCTCTTGATGAGCCAGTTCTTCGAGCCGCTGCACGCTCACGGCTTCCGCGGGCAGTTTGACGCCTTCCTGTGCAACGGGGCCTTGCGCTACCGCTGCCGCTGCGGCGATCAGCTGGAGCTCAGCCTGGTGGATGAGTTCTCGATGAAGAACCACCTGGGGGAGAGCGGCTTTCACACCTTGCTCGGGCTGCTCGAGCGGCTGCTCGGCGATGAGCGCTTTGCGCTGCCCAGCAGCGTCAGCATCGCGGGCGATCGCATCGTGGATCGGCGCGGCGCGCTCAACCTGGCGCCCTCGGGCCGCGAGCGGGGCGCCCTCTCCGCGGCGGGCCGCAAGAGTCGGGACGAGTTCGTGGCGTTCGACGCTCAGACAGGCTACCGCGCGCGCTTGCTGCCGGTGCTGCGGCAAGAGCTGGATCGGGCACTGCCGGGCAATGATCTGCAGCTCTCGCTGGGCGGGCAGACCTCGTTTGATCTCGTGGTGCGCGGCCGCGACAAGAGCTTTGCCGTACGCACCCTGCTCGACGAGGGCATGCAACACGTCACCTATGTGGGCGACGCGCTGTTCCCCGGCGGCAATGACGCGGCGGTGCTCGACTACGTCAGCGCCTCCTGGCCTGCTGGCAAGGGCCCGGTGGACGTGATCCAGGTGCGCGACGTCGATCACACGGCAGAGCTGCTGGACGCCTGGTCCCGCGGCGGTACCGGGCGGTAGCTCTCCGACGTGAACAGCAAGCGGCCCAGCTCCGGCGGGCACGCATAGCGCACCAGCACCCGGTACACGACGGGCGCAGGCGCAAAGGTGACGCGCTGCACGTGGCCGAGGGTGAGCTCGATCTGCTCGGCTCGGCCTCCCACGGCGCCGAGCTCGCTGGCAAGGTAGTCGGGAGCGTAGCCCAGCTGCTCCCCGGCGCCGTGGCTGCCCGCCGGGCGCACGATGCGCAGCGCGCTCGCGCTGTACGGGTTATCGGGCTCGGGCTGCAGCAGCAAGCGCTCCCCCGGCACGAGGGAGAGCGCGAGCTGCTCGCTGCCTGGGCTGCGGCCCACTCCACGCACCTCCAGCACGCCCCAGCGCCGGCCATCGGCGGCGCGCAGCGGCGGCGCAAACGCCTCCAGCCGCTCCGGAGCGGCGCCGGGCTGCCGGCGCACGAACAGCGTGATCGGCGCTGCGTCCAGCTGCTCTTGCCCGGCAGCGCTGGTCTCCAGCGGCCCTGTGCCGCGGCGCTGCGCCGAGCGCTGCACGAACAGCTCCGGCAACCCAGCCGTGACGTGGATGGCCTCCAGCTCCTCGAAGCCGGGCAGACCCAGAAAGCCGTGTTCTCGGGCGGCCCACGCGGCCGCGATATAACGCAGCTCATATTCGCCGCTGCGGCGCCGCGACAGGCGGGCCACCGGGAAGATGCGCCTGGACTCGGGCTCTTGCCAGGCCACGAACAAGCTACGGACAATCGGGGTCATGAAAATGCGCAGCTCCGGCCGGAGGGGGTGGTCCGCGCCATCAGGCAACGCTATGGAGCCGGGGATATCATGGTTTTGCTGGCTCAGCAGCTCACGCTATGGATTCCCGCGCTGCTCTTTGCGCTGCCGCTGGGCATGGCCACGATCGGCGTTGCCAGCGCCAAGAGCCCGGCGGCCAGTGCAGCGGCGCAGGCGTTGCGCGCTGCCACGCCTGCGGCGGAGCGGCGCCAGCTGGAGCAGCCCTTCACCGACGCCGCGCGCAGCGACTGGCACTACACGCCGCGCAAGCGCAGCGGCATCGCCTGGAAGAGCATGAACACAGCTCAGCGCGAGGCAACGCTGAGCTTGCTGCGCAGCGCGCTGAGCGACGCGGGGGTGCTCAAGGTGCAGGCGGTGATGGCGCTGGAGATCGCGCTGCGCGAGCTGGAGACGTTCGGCTTCTCGCGCGATCCGGAGAACTACGCGGTCGCGCTCTTCGGCAGCCCGGGCGCCACGCCCGCGGCGGAGGGGGCCGGCACGGCGCCGGCGGGCACTGCCGCGACGGCGGAGCCCTGGGGCTGGCGCCTCGAGGGCCATCACCTCTCTCTGCACTTCACCCTGCACGGCGATCGCTATCTCTCCACCTTGCCACAGTTCATGGGCGCCAACCCGGCGCTGGTGCCGCACGACATGGCCCGGAACGGGCCGCGCAAGGGCACGCGCGTGCTGGCGCACGAGGAAGACCTCGCGCGCGAGCTGCTGCAGGCGCTGGGTCCGGCGGAGCTCCAGGCCTGCCTGTTCGACACCCGCACGTACGGTGACATCGTCAGCAAGAACGCGGCGCGGCTCAGCCCGCTGTCACCCGTGGGCGTGCGCTGGGAGCAGCTGCAGCCGGCGCAGCAGGCGCAGCTCCTGAAGCTGATCAGCGCGTTCGCCGAGCACCTACAGCCAGAGCTGGCAGAGCAGCGGCTGGCGCGGGTGCGCGCGGGCGGGCTCTCCTCCCTGCGCTTCGGCTGGGCTGGCTCCACGGCGCGGGGCAAGCCCTTCTACTTTCGCATCCAGGGGGCGAACAGCTTGATCGAGCTGGATAACTCGGGCGGCAACCACATCCACTCGGTCTGGCGAGATTTCGACGGGGACTGGGGGCGTGACACCCTGGCCGAGCATTACCGTGGAGCCGCCGCCGGTGGGCACACGCATGGCAGCCACTGAGCTCGCCCAGGCTGAACCCGAGCCCGCTGCTGGCGGCGGGCCTCGTCCCCTGCCGCGCGCGGCGCGCGAGCCGTATCCGCTGGCACTGGCCACGCAGGCGTTGTCCATCTTCGCGCTGCTGGGCGCGTCCGTGGGCCTGTTCATCGGCAGCATCACCCGCATGTCGACGGACACCTTTGCCAGCTACCTGGCAAACAACGACGCGGCTCAGGGCCTGCGGGTGCGGCTGTTCCTGTTCCTGGCCGTCGGCGCGCTCGTGGGCACCTTGCCACCGCTCGTGCTCCTGGTCTGGAAGAAGCGGCGCATCTTGCCCGCCCTGCTGCGCGCCGGAGAGATCAGCTGGCCGCTGTGCCTGATCGGCGTGCTGCGCTTCCTGTTCTCCGCGGAGCCGTGGCATGGCCATCCGCTCACGTTCTTGATCGGGCTCTCGGTGGTGGTGCTGGTGCTGGAGCGCGCGCTGCGCCGCTCTCAGCGCGCGCTGCCGGAGCGGCTGACGGCCTGGCTCGCCGCCAAGCTGAGCTTGCGGCCAGCGCTCGCTCGCTGGCTGCCGCTGTGCGTGGTGCTGCTCGGTAGCGCCTGGTACGCCTTCTACTTCAGCCACTACACGATCCTGAACCACCGTCGCCTGGGCACGATGGGCTACGACCTCGGGATCAACGTCAACTGGGCGTACAACGCGCTGCACGGCGAGTTCGGGCGCAATACGGTGGTGTTCGGCAATGGCGCGGACTCCGCCAACTACTTCGGTGTGCACGCCGTGCTGGCGATGTTCACCTGGCTGCCGTTCTTCGCGCTCAAGCCCGACGGTGAGTTCTTCCTGATCTTCCAGGCCATCGGCGCCGGCTTTGCCGCCACCTCCCTGTACCTGTTCGCCAGCACGCAGATGCCGCGCTGGTCAGCGGTGGTGGTGGCGTACGCCTACCTGTTCTTCGCGCCGCTGCACGGCCCGAACTTCTACGACTTCCACGAGCTGATGCCGCCGCTGTTCCTGCACTTCCTGCTGTACTGGGCGCTGGCCGTCCGGAAGAGCTGGCTGGTGGCGCTGCTCGTACCCATGATCTGGACGTACCGGGAGGATCTCACCATCGGCCTGGTGGTGCTGGGCTTCTTCTTGCTCGTCACCGGCACGCGCCCGAAGGCGGGCATCGCCATCGCCCTCAGCTCGCTGCTGTGGTTCGTGTGCATGAAGCTCGTCATCATGCCCCGGCTCTGGAGCGGCTGGTTCGATACCATCTACAGCGGGCTGCAGGCGGGCCAGCGCGGCTATGTCACGGTGCTGATCACCATCCTGACCAACCCCGCATACTTCCTGACCACGCTGCTGGAAGAGGGCAAGCTGATCTACTTCCTGCACTTCTTCACGCCGCTGGTCTTCCTGCCGGCGCGGCGCTGGTCGCTGCTGATGCTGGCCCTGCCCGGCTTTGCCTTCAGCCTGATCACCACGCAGTACTGGCCCACGCTGTCGATCGCCTTTCAGTACACCTGCCACGCCATCCCCTACGTCTTTGCCGCCACGGTGCTGATGCTCGGCGTGCTCGGCAGGGGAGAGGAGGGCGCGCTGCGCCGCCGCGCGGTGCTGGGCGCAATGGTGCTGGGCACGCTGGCGCACAGCTACGTCTTCGGCGCCGTGCTGCAGCACGAGACGTTCGTCGGCGGCTTCCGTCAGATCAACTTCGAGATGAGCGAAGAGGACAAGCTGCGCTACGCCACGCTCAAGCGCCTGATCGCGATGATCCCGCCCGAGGCCAGCGTCGCCGCAACCGAGATGGAGGTGCCGCACATCGCCGCCCGGCGCAGCGCCTTCACCCTGAAAGACGGGGACTCCGACGCAGAATACGTGCTGGTCAACAGCCAGCACCTCGGGGTGGGTCGCTCGCACGAGTCGCTGCGCTTCATGATGAATCGCGAGCCGTATCGGCTGCTGGCGCAGGGCGATAACCTGTATCTGTTTCGGCGCGGCCCCATCACTCGTGAAACGAAAGACGCGCTCGCGCGCATGAGCGTGCGCAGCCCGTTCAAGGCCGCGGACTGAGAGCTCGGAGCGAGCGCGGCGCGTCAGCTGCCGTTGAGCTTCGCGCTGCTGCTGTTCCAATCCGGCAACACGGGTGCTCGCCGCAGCTGCAGCTTCGATTACATTGCTGCTCTGTGCTCGACGCACGCCCCCCAACGCAAGCTGTCAACTGGGCACGACCTGTCAGCACACCGGGGGCAAGACGCCCCGTGTCGCGCGCCTCACTGCGCTGTTACTTGCGAGGTGACGAAGTGGATGCCAAATAGGGCGATCCAGGTGCCGGCGCGTCGTGCTGCCGGCGGCAAGGCCTTTCCAGTGACTTCCCATTGCATTCGTCGCCCCCGCTCGCGGCGGCTTCCTCACGGTCTGCCGCTTCGCAGAATGCTGCCTGGCGGCGTGTACGCCGCTGTACTTCTCGCCGCAGCCTGTGCGGATGAGGCGGAGCAGCTACCGCTCGCGCTCGCGCCCGCGGTGGAGGAAGGCAAGGTCAGCAGTGAGGCAAGTGAGCTCGAGGGCAGCCCTGCCCCGGACGTTTCTGCCGCACCTGGTGGCTCGGGTGCTGGGCGCTCAGAGCCAGGTGGTCCCATCGGCGGGCTGGAGCCCGAGCCCGCCCCGCTGGAGCCCGGCGAGGGCGGCGGCAGCGCCATCGATCCGGGCGCGCCCGCCAGCCCTCTGACCTCGCCGCCGCTGCGCAATCCCGTAACCCTGGCTGACGCGGAGCTCGCCCGCCAGGCGCTGACCTTGCTCGGTAGCTCGGCGGTCGGCGCCCAGGGCAGCTGTCGCTCCTGCCACTCGCTGGGGCGGCCGACGCTCACCCGCTGGGCACAGCTCACCGCGGACTTCTCCACCGCCTGCTTGAGCGATACCCAGCTGGCCAGCGTGGCCGCGGCGGACGCCATGCTCGGCTGCCTGCGCCAGCGCGCCGGTAAACCCAGCGTCCGCTTCACCCCGCAGAGCTTCGGCATCTACGCCGCCGCCGCTCACCTGCCCTGGTTCAGCTTCGTGTTCGAGCAGGCGTCGCCCGTCGCCTCGGGCACGGCCACGCACCAGGAGTTCGTGACCCGAGTAGGCATGCCGCTCGCCGGTCAGGCCTGGACCCAGGGCGAGTTCGATGTGGTCGCCGAGTGGTTTGCGCGGCGCCTGCCGGGGTTGTTCGAGCTGATTCCGGAGGAGCCGGGGGAGCAGTGCGCCGCAGGGCTCGATCCCGAGCTCACTCGCTACGTGGAGGAGCGCGCAGTGTCCGGCTGGCGCGCGCGCAACGCGCAGGTCCCGCTGCTGATGTATGGCTGTGCCCCGGGGCAGAGCGGCTCCGCGTGCCTGAGCAGCTTGCCCCGCGCTGGCGAGGGCGCGCTCGGCGTTGGCTGGAGCACGGTGGCGGGCTCGCAGATCCGCATCCTGCACGACAACAGCGAGCTGCCGAGCTTCTACTGGTCGCGCGCCTCCGCGGATGGCCGCTTCATCGGCGCCGGTGTGCTGGAGCCGGGGGATAACGACGGCTATGGCGGGCAGATCCTCGATCTGGAGGAGCAGCGCTCGATCGCGGGCGACTTCTCCTATGACGCCACGTTCTTTCCGGACAACTCCGGCTTCTTGATGCAGCAGAGCGGGTTCGGCCGCCCCGTCGCGCTCATCTGTCCGCAGAGCGTGCTGGCAGAGCAGCCCTACGACATCACCGGTGAAGAGCCGGGCTGCACGCTCTCTGAAGGCGCCTTCGGCCTCTACCAGCAGCCTGCCAAGTCGCTCGACGGCGAGGATTACCTGGTCGTACACGGCACGTACGAGGCGGACAACGGCGGCTTCTCCCCCGTCTTCACCCAGCCGTCCGCCGCGTTCGAGGCGCGCAGCGGTCTCGCTCTCACCCCGCTGCTCAACACGGGGGATGGCTTTGCGGTGGGCAACGCCGTGCAGCGGGTCACGCCGCTTCAGGGCGATCCGATCCTGTCCCCGTCCGGAGGGCTGCTGGTCCTGCGGGTGAAGGGGCGCGAGTACTCCACGGTGATCAATGGCCAGAACGTGATCGAAGCCGAGCAGAGCGGCTACGCGCTGTACCGAGTGGCGCAGCAGGCTGGCAGCATCTCCATCCGCGATCTGGGCCGAGTGTGCCTCACCGGCGGTAAGGCCATTTTTTCCTACGATGAACGCTGGCTGGTCTTTCACCACTACGTACAGCCGTCGGACGCGCAGGCGCTTGGCTTCAGCGGCCCGGACGATCCGGCCTTTGCCGCGTACCGGCGCCGCGGTGCCAGCAATCTGATGCTGGTCGATCTGCGGAGCGGAGCCGCGCAGCGCATCACCAGCATGGCGCCGGGGGAGTACGCGGTGTTCCCACACTTCCGCTCGGACGGCTGGATCTACTTCGTGGTGCGCACCCTGGAGGGCACCGAGTACTTCGCCGCGAGCGACGCAGCCCTCGTGCTCGAGTAGCCCAGCGGCAGGAATGCCACGCGCGGCGCTACCCTGCCGCGCAAGCCTGTCGCGCTGTCATCGGTTACCCCTCGCGCACATGCCAGCGCGGTGGCAAGACGCCGCAGCTGGCATGTTGCACTGCTGGTTGCTTGCTCGCGCCCGGGGCCGCTGCATGATGGCAAGGATGCGCTGTTCACGCTTCGCGCTCCTTCTCGCGCTGGGCGCGGCCTGTGACGATGGCACACGCCTGCTGCCCGAGCCCGGCGCAGAGCTGAGCGAGCTGGAGCCCAGTGCCCCCGGTGAGCCCGGCGAGCCCGCCGCTGACCCGCTCGAGCCTGCGCCGCCGCTGCAGCCAGAGGGCATGGAGCCCCACTCGTCCACGCCGTCCCGACCCGAGCAGCTGCAGAGCGACGGGGCTGCCGCGGAGCTGCCCTGGACGCCCGGGCCGCCGCTGCGCAACCCGGTGAGCTTGCCCGACGCAGAGCTCGCGCAGCAGGCGCTGGGCTTGCTCGGCAGCGCCGCGGTGGGTGCATCGGGCAGCTGTCGCTCTTGTCACTCGCTGGGTCGCCCCACACTCACCCGCTGGTCGCAGCTCACGCAAGAGCTCAGCGGGGATTGCCTGGCTCAGCCCGCGCTGGCGGAGCGTGCCGACGTGGACGCCATGTTCGAGTGCCTGCGCGAGCGCAGCGGCAAGCCGGCAGCGCGCTTCAGCGCGGAGAGCTTCGGCATCTACGCAGCAGGCCTGCACCTGCCCTGGTTTGGGTTCCTGTTTCAGCACGCCTCGTCGCTCCAGGCTGGCTCTTCCGGTGCCGGACCGGGCGGCACCACCAGCCAGGCAGAGCTGGTGGCGCGCGCCGGCATGCCGCGCGCGGGCCAGCCGTGGACGCAGTCCGAGTTCGACGTGGTCGCGGAGTGGTTCGCGCGGCGCCTGCCGGGGTTGTTCGAGCTCGTGCCCGAGGACGTGGGGGAGAGCTGCACGCCGGGGCTGGATCCACAGCTCGCCGCGCACGTGACGGAGCTGGCAAGCTCGGGCTGGCGCGCCAGAAACGCGCAAGTACCACTGTTGATGTTCGGCTGTGGCCCGGGGCAGAGCGGCTCGGAGTGCCTGAGCGAGCTGCCTCGCGCCAGCTCACAGGCTTTTGCTTCCGGGTGGGAGAACGTGGCTGGCTCGCAGATCCGCCTGCTGTACGACAACAGCGAGGCGCCGAGCGCCTTCTGGTCGCGCTGCTCGGCGGATGGCCGCTACGTCGGCTCGGGCCTGCTCTCGCCCGCCCCCGGCGGCTACAGCGGCCAGATCCTGGATCTGGCGGAGTCTCGGCTGATCGCCGGCGACTTTGCCTACGACGCCACGTTCTTTCCCGACAACTCCGGCTTCTTGATGCAGCAGGGCGGCTACGACGACGGCAGCGACATCACGCCCACCGACGGCTCTGCGCTGAGCGAGGCCGTGGCCATGCTGTGCGAGCAGAGCGTGCTCGGCAACTCGCCCGAGCTGGTCACGGGACAAGAGCCGGAGTGCACCCTGGTGGGCGGCGCGTTTGGCCTGTACCAGCAGACGGCCAAGTCAGTTGACGGCAGTGACTACTGGGTCGCTCACGGCTCATACCAGAGCGACAATGGCGGCTTCGCGCCCGTGTTACGGCAGCCCTCCGCCGCCTTCGACAACGACAGCTCCACCACCCTGACGACGCTGCTCAACACGGGCAACGGCTTCGAGCTGGGCAGCGCCGTGCGCCTGGCCACTCCGCACCAAGGCGATCCCACCCTCTCTCCCTCCGGCAAGCTGCTGGTCTTGCGCGTGAAGGGGCAGGAGTTCAACACCACCGTCTCCGGCATCGACATCGTCGCCGCCGAGCAGAGCGGCTACGCGCTGTACGCAGTGGAGCCGGCGGAGGATGCAGGGAAGAGCAGCGCGAGCTTGCGCGATCTCGGCCGCATCTGCCTGGCGGGCAGCAAGGCCACGTTCTCTTACGACGAGCGCTGGCTGATCTTCCACCGCTACGTGACGGCCGAGGACGCAACCGAGCTCGGCTTCAGCGGCCCGGACGATCCGGGCTTTGCCGAGTACCTGGAGAGCGGCGCGAGCGACCTGATCCTGGTCGATCTGCTGAGCGGCGCCGCGCAGCGCATCACCAGCATGCAGCCCGGGCAATACGCGCTGTTCCCCCACTTCCGCTCGGACGGCTGGATCTACTTCGTGGTGCGCACGATCGACGGCGCCGAGTGGTTCGCCGCCAGCGACGCCGCCCTCGTCCTCGAGCGCTGAGCGGGCAGGAAGCTCCGCTCGGGCGCTGCGAGCTGCTCACTCACCAGGCGTACACGCCGCCGTCGGCGCGCGGCTCCGTGGCGACCGCATATGCACCCTGCGGAAGCCGCCAGATCAGCTGACCGCGACCAAACCCGCTGTCGTTGCTGGCCACCTGCACTTCATGGCCGCGCCGCCGCAATGCCTCCAGCACGGCCGGCGCCACCTCGGGCTCGACCGCCACCTGCTTGCCACCCAGCAAGCGGAAACGCGGCGCGTCCAGCGCAGCCTGCACGTTCAGCCCGTGATCGAGCAGGCTCGAGACCACCTGCAGCTGGCCCTGCGGCTGCATCATCCCGCCCATCACCCCGATCGGCCCGATCGGCTCGCCATCGCGCGTGATGAAGCCGGGCATGATGGTGTGGCGCGGGCGCTTCAGCGGCTCGGCCGAGTTGGGCTGATCGCGCTGCAGGCTGAAACACGCGGCGCGGTTCTGCATGGCGATGCCGTAGCCGGGCACCACCACGCCGCTGCCAAAGCCCATGAAGTTGGACTGGATGTAGCTGACCATCATGCCGTCACGATCGGCCGTGCACAGGTACACGGTGCCGCCGCGCAGCATCCCCTCCAGGCCCGGGCTGCGCGCCTGCTCACCGATCAACGCGCGCCGCGAAGAGATGTGCTCGGGCGTCAGCCAGCTCTCCACCGGCACGCGCACGTGACGTGGATCCGCGAGCGCCGGCAGCACATCTTCAAATGCCAGCTTGAGCGCCTCGATCTGCAGGTGCCAGCTGTCTGCGCTGCCGTGCACGGTCGAGCCCAGGTCAAAGCCCTCCAGGATGCTGAGCCCGAGCAGCGTGGTGACCCCCGGGCAGTTGGGCGGCACCTGCCAGATCTGGTGGCCGCGGTACGTGGAGTCGATCGGCTCCACCCACTCGCTGTGGTGTTGCGCCAGGTCGTCGCTGCGGAGCCAGCCGCCCGTCGCGCGAGCGTGCGCGATGATGGCCTCCGCCAGCTGCCCCGTGTAGAAGTCATCCACCCCCGCCTCACGCAGCCGGCGCAAGGTGGCGGCGTGGCCCGGCGCCTGGAAGAGCTGCCCCGCTCGCGGCACCTGGCCCTGCGGAGCAAAGGTCTCCGCCCAGCCCGCCAGCGCCGCATCGCCGCTGCTCAAAAAGCGCTGCGCCGCCAGCTGCCAGTGGTGTGCCACCACCGGTGAGACGGGAAAGCCCTGCTCCGCGTACTCCAGCGCGGGCCCGATCAGCTGCTCGAAGGGCAAGCGACCAAAGCGGCGATGCAGGTCTCGCCAGGCGGCAGGTGCGCCCGGCACGGTCACGCTGGGCCAGCCCAGCTCCGGCACGTCGCGCGCCCCGGCGTCGAGCAGGGCGCGGGGCTCCGCGGCCGCGGGCCACACCCCGGACCCGTTGAGCGCGCTCAGCTCACCAGCGTGCCAGACGAGCGCAAAGGCGTCGCCGCCGATGCCATTGGCCGTCGGCTCGACCACCGTCGAGGCAATGGCCGTGGCCACCGCCGCATCCACCGCATTGCCGCCCGCCTGCAGCATGCGCAGCCCCGCTGCGGCGGCCAGCGGCTGGCTGGTTGTGACCGCGCCATTGGCAGCCAGCACCACACGGCGGCGAGAGGGATACGGATATTCGTTCAGGCGCATCGGTAAGGGGCCACGAGGGCCCCCATGCTACCGCCTTCCCCACCTCCACAACCAGCCCGTCCCCACCAGCTCCCCCACCTGCCCGCTCGAACCCCTTGCCCTGCGCAACCATTGCGTCATGAGCACAGGATGACGTTCGTTCCCACTGTCAGCCCACCCGCCGTGCTCTCCGCCCGCCCGCGCTGGTTCGTCGTGCGCCAGCTGGGCATGCTGGTACGGGACGACGAGGGGCAGCCGCGCCTGCCCGAGCTGGAGGACCTGCCGCGCCTCGGCCTCACCCCGGAGAGCGCGCACTACCTCGGGCAGCTCGATGGCGAAGACTGCTTCGCGCTGGAGGCGGCCGCGAGCGAGCCCCCCGCGCCCTGGGCCGCACGTAGCCTGCGCAGCCTGTACAGCCAGCTGAATGAGGAGGAGTTTGCCGTCGCCGGCCGGGCCGTGCAGATCGCCAACTTCTCCGCCACCCATCGCTACTGCGGCGGCTGCGGGCAGCCCACCGCGCGCGACGCGAGCGAGCGGTGCATGCGCTGCGCGCGCTGCGATCTGGTGTTCTATCCGCGCGTCTCACCGGCCATCATCGTGCTGGTGCGGCGTGGCCCCCAGGCCCTGCTGGCCCGGGCCGCGCGCTCGACCACCGGCTTCTTCAGCACCCTCGCGGGCTTCGTGGAGCCGGGCGAGTCGCTGGAGCAGACCTTGCACCGCGAGGTCCTGGAAGAGGTGGGCGTGCACGTGCAGAACGTGCGCTACTTCGGCAGCCAGCCCTGGCCGTTTCCCCACTCCCTGATGGTGGGCTTCACCGCCGAGCACGCCGGCGGCGAGATCCTGGTGGACGGCAAGGAGATCGCGGAGGCCCGCTGGTTCGATCCGCACTCCTTGCCGCCGGTGCCGCCCAGGATCAGCATCGCGCGCCGGCTGATCGACGGCTGGCTCGCCGACGTGGGCGCGCTGTAGCAGTCGCTTGCAGCGCCGCAGCCGTCATGGCAGCTCTGCCCGCATGATGCTTGGCTTCCTCGCTCGCCGGGTCACCACGCTCGGTTTGTATGGCCTGCTCGCCGCGAGCGCCTTCAGCGGCTGCGACGACTCCGGCAGCGACGTCCCCACCGTGGGGGAGCTGCCCGAGGTGGTGGATCGCCTGCGCTTTACCCTCATCCTGGATGGCTTGCAGAATCCCACCTTCGCCGCTCCCCTGCCCGGCACGGACACCCTGCTGGTGCTGGAGCAGCCCGGGCGTATCCGCCGGGTGGAGGCGGGCCAGCTCCTCGATGAGCCGTTCCTCGATCTGCGCGATCGCATCACCGCGGGTGGCGAACGCGGCCTGCTCGGGCTCGCCTTTCATCCCCGCTTCGCGGAGAACGGGCGCTTCTACGTGCACTACTCGGCGCGCGCCCTGGAGGGCGCCGCCATCGGCAATGGCGACACCGTGGTCAGCGAGTTTGCCGTCGCCGCCGAGGGTAATGCCGGCGATCCAGCAAGCGAGCGGCGGGTGCTCACCGTGGATCAGCCGTTCGCCAACCACAACGGCGGCATGCTCGCCTTCAGCCCGCGCGACGGCTTTCTGTACATCGGTCTAGGCGACGGCGGCAGCGGTGGCGATCCGGACGCCAACGGTCAGAACCTGAGCTCGCTGCTCGGCAAGATGCTGCGCATCGACGTGGACGCGCGCGACCAGGGCGAATACGGCATCCCCGACGGCAACATGACGGGTGACCGCGTGCGCCCGGAGATCTGGAGCTTCGGCCTGCGCAACCCGTGGCGCTACAGCTTCGACGAGAACGGTGATCTGTACATCGCCGACGTGGGTCAGGGCGACGTGGAGGAGATCGACTACGAGCCCGCTGGCGAGGGCGGCAGGAACTACGGCTGGAAGATCATGGAGGGCTCGCGCTGCTTCGAGCCCAGCTCCGGCTGCGATGCGACGGGCATCACCCTGCCCATCGTCGAATACGGGCGCGGCGCCGGCCGTTCGATCACCGGCGGCTACGTGTACCGCGGCCAGGCCATCCCGGAGCTGCGCGGCATCTACCTGTACGCGGACTACGCCACCGGCCTGATCGGCGCCCTGCGCGTGGAGAACGGCGCGCTCGCCGGCTCGAAGGACATCACCTCCAGCATCAACCCCGACCAGCTCCGCAACTTCACCTCCTTCGGGCTCGACGCGCAGGGTGAGCTGTACGTGCTGCGCGGAAGCGGCAACGGCGCGCTATACCGCATCGAGGCGCGCTGACGCCGCGGAGCCGCTCAAGCCTCCAGCCAGACACTCCGCTCCGGGCCGTCGAGGCCCGCGGTGAGCCGGAACTCTCCCGGCTCCGTCACCCGCCGTAGCTCGCGATCGAGCAACGAGAACTTCTCTGCTGCCAGCCGGAAGCTCACCGTCTGGCTCTGCCCCGGCTGCAGCGATACCCGCGTGAACGCCGCCAGCTGCCGCACCGGGCGGGTGATGCTGGCATACACGTCGCGCAGAAAGAGCAGCACGATGTCCTCGCCGGCGCACGCGCCGGTGTTCGTCACGTCGAGCTCCACCGATAGCTCCTGACCTAGCTTCGCTCGCTCCACACAGCGCAGCTCCGAATACGCAAACTGCGTGTAGCTCAGCCCGTGCCCGAAGCGAAATAGCGGCTCCGACGACGAGAAGCGCAGCCGGCCACGATGATGCGCCGAGGGCCTGTGGTCGTAGCTCGCGCCCAGGTGCCCCACCGAGCGCGGCACGGTCATGGGCAACCGCCCCGAGGGGTTCTGTTTGCCGAACAGCACCTCGGCGATGGCTGTGCCACCCAGCATGCCGGGCTCCCAGGCCTCCAGCACGGCTGCCGCATGCTCCACCAGCCACTCCGATGCGATCGGCGCGCCGTTGATCAGCACCACGATGAGCGGCTTGCCCAGCGCGTGCAGCCGGCGCATCAGCTCCAGCTGCCGCCCCGGCGGCTCGAGCGAGACGCGATCCACGTTCTCCCCGCTGGTGCGCTGGGGGTTGAAGCGCAGCGAGTTCTCGCCCAGCGCCAGCACCACCACGTCGCAGCTCGCCGCTGCCGCCACCGCTGCCTCGATCTGGGCGTCGCTGATGGCGGCGATCGGCCCCGTCTCCACGTGCTCTACCGCCACCCCGGGCGGCGCCTCGCGCTGCAGCCCCTGCAGCACGGTAACGACGTTGGTCTCCGGCTGGAAGCGCACCCAGTCACCCAGGATGCTCTGGTCGTTCGCGTCCGGGCCCGTCAGCAGCACACGGCGCACGCCCGCGAGCGGCAGGCTGCCGTCGTTCTTCAGCAGCACCAGCGACTTGCGCGCGGCCTCCAGCGCCAGCGCCAGGTGCTCGGGGCAGCACACCACCTGCCGGATGCGCTCCGGGTCCGAGTAGCGGCGCTCGAACAGCCCCAGCTGGAGCTTGGCCTGCAAGATGGGCCGCACCGCCTGATCGATGCGCTCGAGCGGTATCTTGCCCTCCAGCACCTGGGCGCGCACGCTCTCGAAGAACTCGCCGCCGTGCATGTGCATGTCGATGCCGGCCAGCACCGCCAGCCGATCCGCCTCGGCGCGCGTCTCGGCGATGAAGTGCACACTGCGCAGCCGCTCGATGTCCAGCCAGTCGCTGACCACGAAGCCGCCAAAGCCCCACTGCTCGCGCAGCCGATAGGTGAGCAGCCGCTCGTCGGCGTGACACGGCACGCCGGCCACCTCGTTGTGCGCCGGCATCAGCGTGAACACCCCCGCCGCCACCGAGCGCTCGAACGGCGGATGATACAGCTCCTCGAGCGTGCGCTCCGAGAGCTCCGAGGGCGCACCGTTCAGACCGTTGTTCGGCACGCCGCCCGCCACCAGGTGTTTGGCGCAGGCCAGCACCTCGTGCTCGCCGGAAAAATCCCGGCCCTGATAGCCCTGCACCATGGCCACCCCCAGCTCCGCCACGAGCAGCGGATCCTCGCCGAAGGTCTCCGTGGTGCGGCCCCAGCGCGGATCACGCACCACGTCCACGTTCGGCGAGAAGGTCCAGTGAAAGCCGGTCACCCGCATCTCGCGCGCCGTGACCTGCGCGATGCGGCGCGCCAGCTCCGGGTCGAAGGCAGAGGCAAAGCTGATCGGCGACGGAAAGATGGTGGCCGCTGGCAGATCCATGCCGTGGCCATGGATGGCGTCGGTGCCGATCAAGAGCGGGATGCCGAGCCGCGTGCGAGCCGCCACCTCCTGCAGGAAGTTCGCCTCCAGCGCGCCGGGTACCTTCAGGAAGGAGCCCACCCGACCGCTCTCGATCAGCTGCACCTTGTCGGCCAGCGCCAGCGCGTAGCCCACCACCTCATCGGCGTTCTCCGCCGTGGGCGAGCTGGTCTCCCCCACGTACTGGCACATCTGCCCGATCTTCTCGTCCAGGCTCAGCTGCGCGAGCAGCAGCTCCACGCGCTGCGCCACCGATAGCGACGTATCCAGGTAGCTCGGCTCCGCTCGATGATTTGAGTCCAAAACGGGGCCGACGATACCCTGCCCTCAGGCTCGGCTCAAACCCGGCGGCCCGGCTCGAACCCGGGCGCACCGACTCCACGGGCACGCCGCTACCGCCGGAGTGTCCGCTTCCGCTCCTGCGCAAGGGCCTCGCGCGGCGCCACCGCCTGGCGGCGCCGCGGCCCTCCGCTGGCCTCCGCGCGGCTCAGCTCAGCGAGCTGACCTCCACTACCGGAGAGTCCGCCTCGGCGCCGGCGCGGCTGAGCGCCACCGGCGCGGTGCGGACCATGTCGCGCACGCCGAGCGGGCGCAGCAGCTCGAGGAAGTGATCGATGTCCGCGCTCGTGCCCGTCGCCTCCACGCTGAAGGCGGTGGCCGAAAAGGCGAGCACCCGCGCGCCGGTGAGCTTGATCACGCGCTCCAGCTCCTCGCGCGCCCGGGCCGTCTGCGTGCGGATGGTGACCACGCACAGCTCGCGCTCCAGGTGCGCTTCGCCCTCGAGGTGGCGCACCTTGTGTACGCGCACGAGCTTGTTCACCTGCTTGAGGATCTGCTCGACCACGGCCGCATCGCCGCGGGTGGTGAGCACCACGCGGCTCATGCCCGGCTCCAGGCTGCGGTTCACGGCCAGGCTGTCGATGTTGTAGCCGCGACCGCTGAACAGGCCCACGATGCGCGCCAGCTCACCGGAGCGATCCTCGACCAGGATGCTGATGATGTGGCGAGTAGAAGGTGCGCTGCTGGTCATGCCAGCTCCCGCGGCTGAGCGTCCCGCTGCTCGTCATCCTCTGGCCCGAGCAGGATCTCGTAGTGGGCGGCGCCGCCCGGGATCATCGGAAAGACGTTGGTCTCCTTGTGCACGATGATGTCCATCACCACCGTGCCCGGCGTGTTCAGGCCCTGCTCCAGCACGGCGCGCAGCTCCTCCGGCTTCTCCGCGCGCAGCCCCGTGGCGCCGTACGCCTCGGCGATCTTGACGAAGTCGGGGAAGTACTTCAGCCCCACCTCGCTGTAGCGCCGATCGTACAGGAGCTCCTGCCACTGCCGGACCATGCCCAGGAAACGATTGTTCATGACCAGCACCTTCACGTTCAGGTTCTCCTGAACACAGGTGGCCAGCTCCTGAATGCACATCTGGAACGAGCCGTCGCCGGTGATGCACAGCACGGGCTCCTTGGTGCCGTTCAGCGCCGCGCCGACGGCTGCGGGCAGGCCGTAGCCCATCGTGCCGAGGCCGCCCGAGGTGAGCCACTTGCGCCCGCTGTCCACGGGGTAGTACTGCGCGGCCCACATCTGGTGCTGGCCCACGTCCGTCGAGCAGATGTAGCGACCCTTGGTCAGGCTCGCCAGCTCCTCGAAGAAGCGCTGGGGCATGATGCAGTCCGTCCGATCCTTGTAGCGCAGCGGATAGCGCTTCTGCATCTCGCGCAGCTCCGCCCACCACGCCGCGCGCTCCGGCGGCGGCTCATCCGGCAGCATGTCCAGCATCTGCTGCAGCACATGTTTGGCGTCACCCACGATCGGCACGTCCACGTTCACGGTCTTGTTCACGTTGGAGGGGTCGATGTCGACGTGGATCTTCCTGGCGTTGAGCGCAAACTTGTCCACTCGCCCCGTCACCCGATCGTCGAAGCGCGCGCCGACGTTGATGATCAGGTCCGCCTTGGCCATGGCCATGTTGGCGGTGTACGTGCCGTGCATGCCGAGCATGCCCAGGTGGCGCGGATCGCCAGGAGGATAGGCGCCCAGGCCCATCAGGGTGGGGGTCACCGGCAAGTTCAGGCGCCGGCTCAGCTCCATCACCTCCGCCTCGGCGTGCGAGATCACCACACCGCCGCCGATGTACAGCACCGCGCGCTCGCTGCTGCGCATCAGCTCCACCGCGCGCTTCACCTGCAGCGAGTGCCCCTTGATCGTGGGCTTGTAGGAGGCCAGCTCCACCTTGTCCGGGTAGGAGAAGGCGGTGGTGTTGGCCGTGATGTCTTTCGGGATGTCGATCAACACCGGACCGGGGCGCCCGCTGCGCGCGAGGTAGAAGGCCTCCTTGATGGTCGCCGCCAGGTCCTCCACGCGCTTGACCAGGTAGTTGTACTTGGTGCAGGGCCGCGTGATGCCCACGATGTCCGCCTCCTGAAAGGCGTCATTGCCGATCAGGTTGGTGAACACCTGACCGCTGATGACCACGATCGGCGTCGAGTCCATCAGCGCGTTCTGCAGCCCCGTCACCACGTTGGTGGCGCCGGGCCCGCTCGTCACCATGGCCACGCCCACCTTGCCGGTGGACTGTGCGTAGCCCTCGGCCGCGTGCACCGCGCCCTGCTCGTGGCGCACCAGGATGTGGCGCAGCCGGTCCTGCACTTTGTACAGCTCATCGTACACGTGCAGGATGGAGCCTCCCGGATAGCCAAAGATTACGTCCACGCCCTCCAGGATGAGCGACTCGACCACGATGCGTGCGCCTCGCAGCTGCGGCGCCGTGGCGAGCTGTACCGAGCTCGTGCCCACGACCTCATCGGCGCGAGCAGGGGGCGCGGCGGCGCGCCGAGCGGAGCCCGGCGCGGCCGCGTCACTGGCCAGGTTATTGTCTAGGACGATTCTAGAGCCTTGCATACGTAGCTTCCCATCTGGTCGGTCGAGACCTCACCACCGAGATCTCGCGTGCGGTGGCCGGCGGCCAGCACCGAGTCGATCGCGCGCTCGACGGCGCGCGCCTGCTCGGGCAGACCGACGGTATCGAGGAGTGACGCGACGGAGCCGATGGCTCCGAGCGGATTGGCGATGTTCTTGCCCGCGATGTCCGGCGCCGAGCCGTGGATGGGCTCGAACAAGCCGGGGCCATCGCCCAGGCTGGCGCTCGGCAAGAGGCCGATCGAGCCCGCGAGCACGGCCGCCTCATCCGTCAGGATGTCGCCAAACAGGTTACCGGTGACGACGACGTCGAACTTCTTCGGGCTGCGCACCAGATCCATCGCAGCCGAGTCCACGTACTGGTGCTCGAGCTTGATGTCGGGGTACTGCTCGCGCTGCAGCTCGCTGACGGTCTGGCGCCACAGCTGCGAGACCTCCAGCACGTTGGCCTTGTCGATGGAGTAGACGTGCTTCTTGCGGCGGCGAGCCAGCTCGAAGGCGATCTTCGCCACGCGCCGCACCTCTTGCCGGGTGTAGCTCATGGTGTTGTACGCGCGCTCCCCCTCGATGGCCCGCGGCTCACCGAAGTACACGTCGGAGAGCAGCTCGCGCACGACGATCAGGTCCACCCCGGCGAGCACCTCGGGCTTGAGCGGCGAGAGACTGCTCAGTGCCGGGATGGCGCGCACGGGCCGCAGGTTGGCGTACACGCCCAGGGCCTTGCGCAGATCGAGCAGGCCCTTCTCCGGCCGGCGATTGCCGGGCTGGCCGTCGTATTTCGGCAACCCCACGGCGCCGAGCAAGACGGCGTCCGCCTGCTGCGCAGCAAGGCGGGTGCGCTCCGGCAGTGCCTCTTCCCCGGCGTCCAGCGCGACGCCGCCGATCGGCAGCTCCACAACGTCCAGAGTACGCCCGGCGTGCGCGCAGGCGCGCTCCAGCACGCGCAGCGCTTCTCTACATACTTCGGGACCAATACCGTCGCCCGGCAGCGACACGATGTGGATGGGTTTGGCACTCATGATTCTGACTCTTCTGGTTGGATGACTACGCCCCGTTGGGGTCGCCCCCGCTGCCGCAGCACGCGGCGTTCGGGAGCGAAGGTCGGTCTACCATGCCCGGCGACCGTTTCGCTGTCTGGCCCTCGCGCCCCGGCGCGTCCACCCCGCTGCCGCTCCGGATGCAGCTAGCACGGGGCGCCAGCAGCGGAGCCGCTCAGCGCAAGAGCGCGCCGAAACGACCCTGTTGCTGAGCTTCCCGCCCAGCGGCGAGCGGCTCGGGCACCAAGGCTCGTGGCTGCCTCACGTCTGCTCAACGAGCTCACTGGCGTTTCCAGCGCGCGCTGGCGTGCTCCCGCACGTCCTCACGCTCGCGGCACCCCAGCGAGGCACCATCCGAGAGCGGCCTCGGGTTTCTTCCGGCGTCTGCTGGGCCAGGCATCCTGGCCCGCACCGGCGAGGCTAGCTCCGAATGGAGCGACGCGAGGCAATGGCTACTGGGCTGTCCATCCTTCCTCCGTCGTTGGTCTCGTAAAGGGTTCTCTCGAAGTGGGCCGGCAGCGACCCGATCGAGCGCGAAATCGAGTATGAGCGCCGTGGCTGGCGCGAACAAGCCCAAAATCGGGGTCCGCCAGCGCTGGAGGTGCCCGATCCTGCCGGGTTCGCCAGGCGCGGGCTGAACAAAAGTTCTGCCGCGCCGGGCTGCCACTCTGTTTGCCACGCGCGAGCGCCGTATCTGTGCGCGGGGGTCGCGCGGTGCTCGCCGCAGCGACCCCGGAGCACTCATGCCCTGGAATCTGCTGCGCGCGACCTTCTGGCTCCTCTTGCTGGGAGGCCTGCTCGTGGGGCTCTTGCGACTCACCTGCCTGCGCTGGTGGCAAGTGCCTGAGGACGATCCGACCCTCACCACCTCGCTCGCGCCGAGCCTCAGCCCGGGTGACTGGGTGCTCCTGTGGCGGCTCACTCCGCCCGGCTTCGGCGACCTGGTGCTCTGTCCCGATCCGAGCGAGCCCGGGCAGATCGTGATCGGGCGTATCGCCGCCGAAGGCGGCGACGCGCTCAACATCGATGAAGACGGCGCGCTCAAGGTCAACAGCCTGCGCGCGACCTCCGAGGCGCGCTGCAAGCAGGGTATGTTCGAGGTGCCCAACCCGAGGACGGGCGATCCAGTCGAGTTGCACTGCGATATCGAGGTGCTGGGCGGAGTGCGACACAAGCGCGGGCAAAGGCGCGCGGCAGGGCTCAAGCCCATGCCCGTCAGCACCGAGGTGGAGCCCGGTGAGCTCTATCTGATCAGCGACAACCGCTACTATCCGTTCGACTCCCGCGACTATGGCAGCCTGCCTCGGGAGACCTGCCGTGAACGGATCTTCTTTCGCCTGGTCAGCCGTCTCGGTTTTGGTGATGTCGACTCACGGCTCAGCGTCATCCACTGAGCGCGCTGGCTGGCGCCAGCCGGTCTGGGCAAACCACGTCTCGAGCAAGGCCAAGTCCCCCGCGATTTCACAGCCAAGCACCCGCAGAAGCCGTAAACTGCTCAAAGATTCGATTGTCGAGTATGCTCTCGAGGCACGCTCAGACGAGGACAGGGAATGGATCAGGCGAAACACTACATCTGCCGCTCGTGCATGACCGGGGTGGCCAACGGCCACAAGTTCTGCGGCCGATGCGGGGCTCCGGTCCCGGAAGAAGCTCTGGTGCTACAGACCCGCTACTTCAGCGACATGCAGAATCCCGACAAGGCTCGGCTGATTCTCATCCGCGGTGACGGCATGGACGGGCTCAGCTACCACCTGAAGGCGGAGCAGCACATCCTGGGCCGCACCGGGCAGCTGGAGTTCCCGGATGACGAGTTCATCTCCCCGCGGCATGCCAATTTCTTCTACCGCGATCACCGCCTGGTGATCCGTGATGAGGACTCGCTGAACGGCGTGTACTACCGCGTGCGGGGCAGCGTCGAGGTGGCCGCTGGCGACTCGTTCATGGCGGGCGAGCAGGTGTTCCGCATCGATCTCGCCCCCATCGCCTCCGACGGCGTCGATCCGGAGGGCACCTACTTCTACTCGTCGCCCAAGTTTGCCTCCACCTTCCGCATCAGCCAGGTGCTGATCGGCGGCTCGCTGGGCATGACGGTCTGCGCACGCGGCACGGCGCTCACCGTGGGTCGGGAGGAGTGTGACCTCAACTTCCCGCATGACTGCTACGTGTCGCCCCGACACTGCACGGTGGAGGCGATCGGCTCCAAATTCCGCCTCACCGATCACGACACGCTCAACGGCACCTACCTGCGCATCAAGGCGGAGACGCCGCTCGGGCAGGGTGACTACGTCGCCATCGGCCGCAAGCTGATGCGGGTCGAGCTCAACGCATAGTCGCTGAATTAGCCGCTGGCTGAATTAGTCGCTCGCTGAAGCTCGGCGCCGCCCACGGCGCCCAGAACCAAAAACGACGGCACCACAAGACGACAGAGCCACAAGACGACAGATCACAAAACGAAAATGGTCCCGAGGAAGTCGGGACCATTTGCTCTATCGGCCGCCTTTCGAGGCGCCGACTTACTCGGCAGCCGCAGCCGTCTCGTTCGGGTAGACGGAGACCCGCTTCTTCGAGCGGTTGACGTGCTCGTACTTCACGGTGCCGCTCACCAGCGCGAACAGCGTGAAATCCTTGCCCAGACCGACGTTACGGCCTGGAGCCAGGGTCATGCCGACCTGGCGCACCAGGATGCCGCCAGCGTTGATCTGCTCGCCGCCGTACACCTTGACACCGCGATGCTGTGCGTTGGAACCGCGACCGTTGCGGCTGGAGCCGCCACCCTTCTTATGAGCCATGAGTCAAACTCCCAGCGGTTCAGGCAGTGATGGAGGTGATCTTCACCTCGGTGAAGTTCTGACGGTGCCCCATCTTGCGCTTGAAGCGCTTGCGGCGCTTGAACTTGAACACGATGAGCTTCGGGCCGCGGCCGTGCCGCACGATCTCTGCCTGCACCTTGGCGCCGGAGACCAGGGGCATGCCGATCGACGGTGTATCGCCGAGAACTGCCAGAACCTCATCGAACACCACGCTCTGGCCGGCCTCGCCTGCGAGGGTCGCCACGCGTAGGGTATCACCCTCGGACACGCGGAACTGGTGCCCACCGCTGCGAAAGATTGCGCTCGTCATTTGGGGGGCCGGAACCTAATCCCCGCCCTCGAGCTTGGCAACCATTTCCATCTCGAGCCGGAGCAGGTCTTGCCGATAAATCCGGCGATCCGCCTGGATGTTCAGTAGCGGTACGGTAGCGCATCGGGGCCGCCAAAGCACCCGCCCGAGTGGCTTCCAGCTAAACCTGCCCGCGCGCGCGACCGTCCTGAACCCGAGGCTCCCGCGGCATGAATCGCGCTCCAATCGCTCTGCTCCTGGCGCTGGCTGCCGGACTTGCCCCGGAAATTTCGCAGGCGGCGCCGCCGCGCGCGAGCGCCAGCTCCGCGGCTCGCCCTGCCCCCCGCGCCACCCGCAAGCCCCCGCCGCGCGCGACCGCCAAGGCCAAGGCCGCGCCCAGCAAACCCGCGTCTGCCAGGCCCGCGTCCAGCAAGGCCACAGCCGCCAAACCCAAAGCCACCCAGCCCGCTGAGCCTGTGGCGGATGCTCAGGCCGCGCCAGCGCGCACTCCGCCCGGCGGCGCGCAGGAGAACGAGGTCACGGCGGCCAAGCCCACGGCAGAGGCCGGCGTGGTGAAGACCGAAGAGGTCGAGAAGGGCGTGAAGACGTACACCTTCGGGGCCGAGCAAGTGGAGGGCCGGCTGCGCTCGCCGCAGATCTTGTACTTCCTGCGCCGCGTGCGCGCGGAGTTCGACGCGGAGCCGCTCGGACATCGCTCGTTCTTGCTGGAGCTGGCCGACACCCGGCGCGATCCGTCGCTGGAGTAGGCGTGAGACACGCGCCGTTGCACCTCGGGCGCGCGAGTATGGCTCGCGCACAGAGCAGCCGCGGCTGAATCTGCTTCAGGCTCGTACGGCAGCAGCCGGATCAGCAGCTGAGGCTCGGCGTCCGCCCGGGGCGCGGCGTTCCGGATCGAACCGGAGCGCATTCCGCGAGCCGAACCCACATGAGCCCTACGCCGCGAGCCGAGTCATCACAGGCACTGGTGCTGCGCACCGCCGCCGTCTGGGGCACCTTCGTGCTGGCCTCGCGCGATCTGAGCTCGGGCCAGTCGCTTTCGCTGGGTGAAACACCGGGCGCCCTCAGCGCCAAGCCCGACGAGAGCAGCGCCAGCGATCTGCCGATCCGCGCCGTGGGCGCCGGCTGGGAGCTCGACGCGCGCGGTGCCACTGGCGGCCGCGTACACCTGCGCGGCCGCGTGGAGGATCCGGCAGAGCTCGGCCGGAGCGGCGCGCCGATCCCCATCGTCGCCGGCGACTACGGCGTGCTGCAGTACGGCACCTTCTCCGTCTTCTTCCAGTTCGCGCATCCCGCGCCCATTCCGCGCTCGCGCTTCCGCCCGGATCTGGCGCTGCTGCTGTCGTTCCTGTTTGCGGTGCTGACGCTGGGCGGCGGCTTGATGCTGCTGTACTTGCTGTTTCCACAGCAGGAGCTGGCGAAGCCACTGGAGCTGACCAGCCCCGAGGAGATGCAGACGCGCTACCACTTCACGCCCCCTCCGGTGGAGCCCGAGGTGAGCGGCGGCTCGGAGTCGGAAGGGGCTCCGGGCGCCAAGAGCAAGGTGCCGCAGAAGACCGCCGGCGAGAAGAAGAAGACGCCGGGGCCCAAGACCGAGCAGCACGAGGGCAAGCCCGAGCGCGCGCGCGGCTCCGAGAAGCTGAGCGCCATCACCGAGGTGATGAAGAGCGACATCGGTAAAGAGGTGCAGCAGACGCTCGGCACCATCAGCTCCGTCTCCGAAGCGCTGGGCGGCTTGCAGTCCTCCGGACTGGTGCTGGGCGGGCGCTCCAGCGGCACGGGTCTGCGTAGCTCCGGCCAGGGTGGCGGCCAGGGTGGCGCCGCCGTCTTTGGTTCCGGCACGCTCGACACCGGCCTGGGCAGCGGCACCGGCGTGGCCGGCACGGGCCGTGGCCGCTCTGGCAAGGGCGCCAACGGCAGCGGTAACGGCAGTCGTGAAGGCACGGGACGCGGCGGTGAGCGCCGGCTGCAGGCGGCCAGCGCCGCCGCTGCCGGTCAAGGCCTCAGCCCCGAGCAGATCGGGCGTGTGGTCCGCGCTCGCTCCGGCGCCTTCCGCGCCTGCTACGAGAGCGCCGCCGCGCGCGATCCTAAACTCCAGGGTGGCATGACCGTCAGCTTTACGGTGAGCCCCGACGGCTCGGTGGCGGCTCGCATCTCCGACTCCTCCCTGGGCAACGCGCGAGTCGAGAGCTGCGTGCTGCGCACCTTCAACCGGTTGCGCTTCCCCACCGCGGACAAGCCGACGAACGCACACTATCCCCTCGTCTTTCACCCCGGCAAGCGATAGCCCGAGCAGGAGGCCAGCATGAGCGCGAGCGAGCTGAACCGAGCAGCAGCCTGTGAGTGGCGGCGGCGCTCGCAGCTGCGGGGCGCCTGCGGCTGGCTGGCGCTCGCGGCGAGCAGCGGCGGCCTGGCCGCCTGTGACGACGACAACACACGGCGGCTCGATCCGCTGTCTGTGGCGATGACCAGCGACTTTGCGCCCATCTACAGCGACAACGAGCTGACCATCTACGAGACGAAGACGAGCTTGATGCTGCCCATCCTGGCGCCCCGCCCCGAGCAACTCGACCGCCTTGGCAGCGAGAGCAGCGCGCCCTTCGAGCGCATGCCCTGGGTGGAGCGCGAAGACGTGCGCGTGCAGGTGACGTGGACCCTGAGCAACCTCGACCCCGAACCGCACAACGTCTGGGTCATGGTGGACCCGTGGAACGAGTTCGGCAGGTATGCTCCGGCGGTGCACGTCAGCGATAACGAGGCGATGCGTGATTTCTCCGGCATCGACATGCTGTTCGCGCTGCCTGGCGTGGGCAGCGCCGAGCCGCGCATCGTGGGCACCTTTACCTTCGATGACATGGACGAGCTGGCCGTGGACTTCGCCACCGTCTTCAAGATCCTGGAAGACGCGGTGCCAGCCGGCGAGGACGACGAAGATCCGCGCGCCACGCTGGTCAACCACGCCTTCAACGTGCGCGATCGCAGCAACCGCAGCCCCTTGCTCGACCCGTACCGACCGAGCGTCGTGCCCGGGCTGGTGGGCTTCGATTTCGGCTTACGCACCGCTGAGCCCGCCAACGTGGCTCTGGAAATGCTCGTAGAGCTGCGGGATGAGGGCGATCGCGTGGCTCGCAGGGGCGAGTCCGTCCCGCTGCTCGAACCACCCCAGGCGATCATTTCCGTCGCGGACACACCCTGAACGTTCGCTCCCAGGCACGGCGAACCGCGGCGGCTGGGGGCAAGACGAACAAATTCCCCGTTGGATGCCGAGACCCGGTTCAAGTATGCTGCCTGAGGACGTTGTGGAGCAGGGGAACGGCCGGCGGTGGCACGCGTGCGTGTTGCTGGCGTCTGCCGAGGACGGGGACGATCTGAAGTGGCGAGCGGACTTGGCATCGTTGGAAGGCAGGCGCGAATGAAGGAGCGGGTTGCCGCTGCTGGAGCGTCTGGCCACCGGGTGTTGGTGGTGGAGGATGAAGACGCCGTGGCCGCGGGGCTACGCCTGTTGCTCGAGCAGGAGTACCAGGTCGACGTCGCTTCGACCGGTCAGGAAGCGCTGGCCAAGCTGTCGAGCGCTCCCTTTGACGCGGTGCTGTGCGATCTGATGATGCCTGGCATGTCCGGCATCGAGCTCTTTCGCGTCCTGGCAAGCACCCGCCCCGGCCTGGAGCAAAAGCTGGTGTTCATGACCGGCGGTGCCTTCACGCCCGAAGCCGAGGCCTTCCTGGAAGAGATCAAGAACCCGCGCGTGGAGAAGCCGTTTGACTTCGCCAGCGTGGATCAGCTGCTGCGGCTCGCCGTCGCGCGCGGCGCGGCCCTTTAGTCACCGGGCTACCCGGCGCTCATCCGGTTACCCGGCGCTCATCCGGTTACACCGCGATCTCCGGGCACACCGCGATCAGCGCGTTACACCGCGATCAGCGCGTTACGCCGCCGTTGGCGATGGCTTGCAGAAGCTCCGCGCTCATGGGCTCGTCCAGGTCCGTGGCCACCGCGTAGCCGACGCCCCGGCGTAGCTGAGCCACGATCGTGTAACCGCGCCGGTAGCCCTCGTACACCGGCTGCTCGCGATACATGCGCGGCTCCAGACCGGCGTGCAGCGGGATGCGCGAGGGATTGAACACATAGACCGTGACCTTGTGATCATCCTGGGTCCGGTACCGCAGGTACGCCGCCGGGCGATCGCCACGCACCCGCACCACGCTGCCGCCCTGCCAGATGGCACCGTATTTCGCCAAGGTGGGCACCGGCAGCGGCATCTGAACCCCGACGAAGCGCTCGAGCTGTTGCACCAGCTCCGGCCTCGTCACCTCCGGCTCGGGTGGCGCCGAGTGCACGTCCAGCAGCCGATCCAGCAGCTCCTCCGGCTCCATTACCGCGGCCTGGGCGCTCGCGCCGCCCGTTACGTCGGTGGTCGGCTCCACGACATCGTTCGTGCGGATCCAGAGCACCACTGCCGCCGCCGAGGAGAGCGCCAGCGCACCCGCGCGCGGCACCCACTGCCGCAGCACCCGCCGCACGCTGGCGCTGCGCACTTCCGCCGCCTCTTGCTCCGCCTCGCGCGCCAGCGCTGCGCTCACCCGGGCCCGAAAGCCCTCGCTCACCCCCGCCTCGCCGGGGTCGGACGCGGCCGGGGCGGCGCCCGGCACGCCTGCATCACGCAGCACCACACGCCTCGCGCAGCTGCGCACGGCTCGGCTCAGCGACACCTCATCCGCGCACTCGCGGCACTGGTCGAGGTGCGCCTGCAGCTCCAGCATCTGGTCAGCGGGGAGCTCGCCGTCCAGGAAGGTCTCCCACGGACCCCGCACCCGTGCGCAGGCCATCACCGCACCCTCCTGGCGCGACGATACTGCTCCAGCTCCACCGGCGGAGCGCTCGCTCGCTCACCGGCAGCGTCACCCGCGTCGCGGCCGTGTGCGCCGCGCGCCGGGCCGGCGGGTGCCTCCGCGGCGAGCTCCTCGTCACCCGTCAAGCCGATGGCCCGCGCGTGCTCCAAGAGCTGCGCGCGCAGCCAGCGCCGCCCGCGGTGCAGGCGCGACATCACCGTGCCGATCGGACAGTTCATGCTGTCGGCGATCTCGCGGTACGACAGCTGCTCGATGTCGGCGAGCATCACCGTCATCTTGAACTCCGGCGGCAGCTCATCGATGGCTGCCAGGAGCGGCGCCTCGAGCAGATGGTGCAGCGCCCCCGACTGTGGATCGCGCGTGCCCCGCAGGCTCGACGCACCGACCCAGCCCGAGGCGAGCGCGTCCCCGTCGGGACCGTCGAACACCCGGCGCTCGAGGTTCCGCCGCCGGTAACCATTGAGGAAGGTGTTGCGCAGGATGGCCAGCAGCCAGGCGCGCGGATTCGTCCCGGCCCGGTACTGCTCGCGCGAGCGGAAGGCCTTGAGCAGCGTGTCCTGCACCAGGTCCTCCGCCTCCGAGCGCGTGCCCGTGAGGCGATTGGCCACCGCCAGGAGGGAGGCTACGTTCGGCAGAAACTCTGCTTCGAACTCGGCGGGCGACACTGTCTTACCTCGCGCTGCTTTGCCCCCGAGCCAACCACAGCCCGGGTGCCACTACAATCCACCCCGGCGAATCCGGGATGCCAGGGAAACCCTGGATGGCAGCGACCTATTCCCGAGGTGGAGGCAGGCGCTTTTCCAGCTCTTCCAGCCGCCGGGACAGGGCCTGTATCTCGCCCTGCAGCTCCTGAATCGCGGAAAAGTGCGGCACTACTGCGCGGATGCGCTCATCGATGGTGTGCTGCCACTGCTCGATGGTCCGGCGCAGCGCTCCCGGTTGTTCCTTGCTCACCTGTGCTTCCTCCGCAGTCATGCTGGTTTCGGTGATCGGGACCTCGAGCTCGACACCCGAGATCTCGTCGCGGGGGGGCATCAGGCGTCCAATCGGGCTGTCGCGCAGCTGTGTGAGCAGCTTTCCCCCTCGATGTCGGATGAGCGCCTTCAAGGTGGCCAGCGGAATGGCGCGCGGGCGCGCCTTCAGCTCCTCCGAGATGATCAGCGCCAAGGTGACGTCGGTCTTGTCCTCTTTGGTCGCGTTGTCGATGATTTGTACGTCTTCACCGGCACGCACCATCTCCGCGATCTGCAGCAGCGTCACATAGCGACTCTGGCGCGTGTCGTAGAGCTTGCGATTCGAGTAGCGCTTGATGGTCCGCCGGTGGTCATCGAGCGCCGGATCGCCCTCCGACATCTCCAGCGCGGCCAGCGCCTCTTCCTGGGCGGAGCTCTCGCTCACATCCACACCAGAGGCCATGGGCTCGCCCTCGGCGCGATCTCCCTGATCCGAGCCCTCGCCCCCTCTGGCGCCAAGACCCGAGGGGCCAAGAGCAGACGCTTGCACCTGCGAATCGGCAGCGGGTGCAGCAATGGGATGCTCAACGCGCGATCCTGCGGAACCGACCAGTTCGTGTTCGACGAGCGATGTGGTCAAGCGGCCTCTCGTTTCAGGGTGAGCGCCGAACAGCCATCCCAGAGGGCCGCCGCCGGCAGGTTGGCGAAACAAGAGCAGGGCTGATGCGAGGCGTCAAGAGGTCGGCCACGCAGTCGTGCAAATACCCACCATTCGGCCGATCAACCCACCCTTCCCAAACCACTTACAGCGGAATTGGGCCCACTGACCGCCGCAGACTGGGCCGGCTCCACCGCTCTAGCGGTCGCGAGCTCGGCGCGACACAGCTGTAGCACAGTGGCCAGGAAGCTGGTGAAGCACCTGCAGTCGAGGCCCAGTCCCCCCACCCAGGCCACGACCGGAAGCTCGCCATCACCGGGCCGCACTCGTGTGTCGAACGCGAAAAAAGAGGTGCCGGCGCGGTCTGCGCCGAAGGGCAGCAAGCGCCCGCCGGCCATCGCTCGCTCCTCCGAGGCACCGATCGGCACCCGCCCGATCTCCCCCGTGCCGAGCAGGTCTGCGTTCTCGAAGAAGCGCGGCCAGCCATCACTGAAGCTGAGAAACTCGCGGTAGCTGGGCGGCAGGCGCCGGCCGAGGCGCAGCTCCGCCACGACGATCGCGCTCTCGGGTGCGGCGGGATTGCCCGACAGACCGATGGTGCGCTCGGGCATGCGGCGCTTCAGCTCCATCTGCAGCGCGCGGATGCTGCTGAGCAGCACGCGCCAGCGTGGCTCCTCTGCCGTCACGCGAGCGCTCGAGGAGCCACTGGGCGGGCTATTGCTGAGCGGGGTATTGCTGGGGGACGAGTGCCCGGCGCTCGCAGGACGTACCGGCGCCGTGGAAGTGTACCCTCCTGCTGCCGGCTCGAACCCCATCCCCGTGATCTCGCGTCGTTTGCCGTGCTGCCGATCCACGGCGGCAGCTGTATCCGGTCCAGCGAGAGCAGGGCAAAAACGCGACGCGAAAGGCTCCCACGACTGACTACACGGGCCATCGGCTCGGATAGTTGTGCCAGCCGGGCCCTCCATCGTTATAGCCAGACGCCAGAGAGACGGCGATGCGAGTGGATACGCGAGGCGAGTGCAGAGCAACGGTGAGCAAGGGGCGGCTGGCTCACGAGACCGTGGCGGCAACGACCTTGCTGGCCTTTGCCATGCTGAGCCTGGCCGTGCTGGGTTGCGCGCGCGAAGCCACGCCGGAGCTGCTGGAGGTGAGTCAGCTGTCCGCCAGCGAGGTGCAGTTTGGCGACACCTTGCAGATAGCGGGCGATGGCTTTGCCGTCGGCAAGCCGGTGCACGTGTACTTCCGCGGTCAGGTGCACCGCGCGGGTGTGGCGCCGCGCAACGTGGACATCGCGCTCGGCGCGCGCGCCGAGTCGCAGCAGGAGCTGCAGCTGCCGTTGCCGGTGACGGCGGAGCGCGAGTTCTATGGTGCCGCCGATGACGGCAGTGGTGGCGCGCATGCCACCTTCCAGGGCGAGCTGCAGGTTGCAATCGCCGCCAGCGAGCCCGGCGCCCCACCCGTGACCGGAACGTTGCATGGTGCAACGCTCGAGCTGTACCCCGCGCTGGAGGCGCGGGCGGCGAGCGAGCGGCGCACGGCGCTGGGGCAGCGCGCGCTCGGCTTCTGGGGCGTCGAGGTCGCGCTGGCGGCCGAGAGCGGGCTCGCCGTGGTGTCCGCTACCCCGGGGGGCCGCGCTGCAGCGGCGGGTCTGCAGCCGGGCGATCGCATCGTGCGTGCGGGTGGGCTGAGCGTACGCGAGCCCAGTGATCTGGTGCCGGGCGCCGAGCGGACACTGCAGCTCGGGGTCTACCGCGGCAAGCTCCCGCACTCGCTGCTGCTCGATGCGGACGGCTTCCACCCCAGGCCCCCGCCGGAGCTGGGCCCGGCCTTGCTCTTGCTGAGCGGGGTAGGCGCGCTGTTTGCGCTCTGGGCGTCGCCGCTGGTGCGGCTGTGGACGGTGCTGCAGGCGCAGTGGCTGCAGCCCCTGCGCGCACGATATGGCCAGGCGCTGCACGCCAGGCGAGCCAGCTCGGCGCTGGCTCATGCCGCCCGCCCGAGCACCCCTGCCAGCCTGATCTGGCTCGGCATCGGCGGCGCGCTGCTGGCGCCCGCCTTGCGGCGAGAGCCGCTCGATCTGGGCCTCGGGCTGCTGGCGCTGGCGTCTGGCTCCGCGCTGCTCTCGATCGCGGCCAGCCTGTTCGAGGGCGGCCGCGCTCGCTCGCGCTGGTCGCTGCGGCGCGGGATGCGCGCGGCCCTGCAGCAGTTCCTGATGATCTCGCCGGTCTGGATCGGCCTGCTCTCGCTGGGCCTGGAGAGCGGGGTGGACGCCGATGAGTGGGTCAAGAGTCAGGGCCTGGAGCCCTGGACCTGGAACGCACTGGCCAACCCGGGCCTCAGTCTCTCCTTCCTGCTGATGCTGCTGAGCGCGCTGCCCGAGCCGGCTGCGCCGCGCGGGCGGCTGCTCCATGCGCGCGCCGAGCGCGGCCAGGCCCCTGCCGGCAGCTTGCTCGGCACCATCTACGCCTGCTCGGTGTGCGCGCTCGGCGCCATGGCGTTCCTCGGCGGCGGCGCAGGGCTCGGCGATGCAGCAGCGCGCGGCGCCTCCAGTCAGCTGCTGCCCTGCCTGGTTTGCTTTGCAAAATACACGGGCCTGTACGCGCTGGTCTCGACTGCACGCCGCGTCTGCCAGCGGCTCACCCTCGCGCAGTGGGCCCCCATCGGCCTGTGGCTGGCGCTGCCCGGCTCCTTGCTGGCCGTGCTGATGGCTCAGGCCTGGCGCGCCCTGGATGCACGCTCGTCCTTCTGGCACTGGCTCCTGTCCGGCTTTGGCCCGCTGTTCACCGCTGTTTCACTGGTGTTGCTCGCGGTCGCGGGCTGGGGTATTGCGGTCGCGTTGCGCCGACCTGCTCCCTACCCCGGCCTGAGCCCCTGGCTGTGACGTCCGGCGCACCTCTCCCCGGCGCACCTCTCCCGGGCGCACAGTTGCCGGACGCCGCTCTCTCCGCGGAGGATCACGCCTGGATGCAGGCCACCCTGGCCGAGGCCGCGCTGGCGCCGCTACACGGCGACGTGCCGGTGGGCGCGCTGATCGTCGATGCTCAGCAGCTGGAGCTGGCGCGCGCGCACAATCGCAGAGAGGTCGACGCCGATCCAACCGCGCACGCCGAGCTGCTGGCGCTGCGCGCAGCCGCCGCGCGGCGCGGCCACTGGCGCCTGGACGACTGCACCCTGTACGTCACCCTGGAGCCGTGCGCCATGTGCGCTGGGGCCATGGTCAACGCTCGCCTCGGGCGGCTGGTGTTCGGCGCGCTCGACCCCAAGGCGGGGGCGATCGTGTCGCTCTATCAGCTGGCGCGAGATCCACGGCTCAATCACCGCTTCGAGAGCAGCTCCGGGTGCTGCGCAGCCGAGAGCGTGGAGCTGCTGCAGAGCTTCTTTCGTGCGCTGCGCGCGCGCGGCGAGAAGTAGCGCTCACGGCAGCTCGGCGGGCAGCGGAAATTGCGGGTCGGGCGCGACGCTGGCCTGACCGAAGCGCAGCTGCTCGGCCAGGCCCGCCGCCAGCTCCTCGTCGCCGATGCGCTTGATCTTGTGCGCCACGCGCATCAGCGACTGCAGGTGCTCCGCCCAGCGCTTCTTGAGGGTGCCGTCGGGCTTGAAGTGCTTGGCCTTGGGCGAGGGCAAGATGGAGCCGAAGTACATGGCCTGCCCCAGCGACAGCTCGCCCGGGTGGGCGTTGAAGTAGTACATGGCCGCGTTGCGGATGCCGTAGACACCGGGGCCAAACTCCACCACGTTCAGGTACAGCTCCAGGATGTCCTGCTTGCTCAGCCGCTCCTCGAGCAAGAGTGTGAACACCGCCTCCTGCAGCTTGCGCGAGAGCGTCTTCTCGCGGCCCAGATACAGGTTCTTGGCCAGCTGCATGCTGAGCGTGCTGGCGCCGCGCACGAAGCGCCCGGCGCGCAGGTTATCGCCGATCGAGTCGCGGATGGCTTTGTCATCAAAGCCCTTGTGGGTGAAGAAGCGCGAGTCCTCGCACACCACCAGCGCCGTCTCGATGTACGGCGAGATCTCGCTGAGCGGCACCCACGCGGGGGTGCCCGGGCCGGTCATCAGCTCCGCCAGCTCGCCCTTGGCGTCCAGCACCAGCTGCGCAAAGGGCTGCCGGAAGCGCTCCGGATCCACATCCTCCGGAATCTCCAGCACGGTGCAGCGATTGTGCAGGTTCCACTCCACCTGGGTGTCCTTGGGCGCCGCGGTGTCAAAGTCCACGCGCGCGTCCAGGCCCAGGGTGCCGCCCATGCGCAAGCCCTGCAGCTGCGGCAGCAGCGCCGGCGGCGCGGCCTCCAGCAGCACCTGACACGGCGTGCTCGGCACGCGCAGCTTGAAGGCCACGTGCAGATCCTGCCCGTTGGCTTCCAGCGAGCCACCCAGCTCGGCGCGCACACCCTCCACGGATACGCCCGCGTCCCTGACCTCCAGGCGGTGCCGTTCAAAATCCAGGCGCACCTGGCCGCGCCAGCCGAGATCCATGTCCTGCACCGGGTCGGGCGCGAGCGCGGGATGTTGCAGCGACAGCCGCTCGATGCGGCCCGAGGCCGCCAGATCCAGCTGCCCCTGCGGCGAGAGCGTCACCCGGGTGGCCATGGTGAGCTCACTCTGTGCCACCCCGAGCAGGCCGAAGTCGCCCTCATGCACGCCCAGCGTGGCCAGGCTGATCGGGCCACCTTCGAAGCTGAGCTCGATGGGCGCCTCGCTCAAGGGCAGCCGGCCCTGCACGGTCAGCTGATTGCCGTCCTTCTGCGCGGGTGGCGTGAACGAGGCGCTGATCAGCGCCCCTTGGCGCGCCAGCCGGAACGGCGCGGGGCCGACGTTCAGCACACTCTCGCCCCGCTCCAGCTCCAGCTGTACCTGATGAAGGGTGACCGTGGCGTCGTCTGCCAGCGCGCGGCGCACCAGCGCCCGCAGCCGTTCGAGCTGTGCCTTGCGCTGCTCCCACGGCACGCTGGCGAGCGCGGTGAACCGCCCCGAGCGCCGCGGCTCTGGAGTGACGGGAGCGCGCGCAGCCGCCGCGCGAGGCAACACGACCTCCGCTTCGTCGTCGTCCTCGAGCGAGCCATCGTCGCCCGGCTGCGCGCCACCCGCGGGCGCCCCGCTACTGAGCGAGATGCGGCCGATGATCTGCGCCACGCTGGCGGAGGAGAGCGCGGGGCCGTCCGGGGTCTGCGTGAGCTCCGCCTCGGCCTGAACGATGTCCAGCGACCCCGCCTTCAGCTTGAATTTGGCATTGTCGAAGCCGAGGCGCTGCGCCTCACCCCGCTCGAAGCGGATGCCGGTCACGACCTGTTCGACAGCTCCTTCCTCCGCGCCCGTCCAGCGCAGGTTGAGGCCATCGCCCCGCAAGGCCAGTCGCGGGCCCCCACCCGCCGCAGGCTCGGCGCCGCGGCGGCGCGCCGCACGCCACTGCCGCGCTTGCTCCACGATCGTCTCGACGGGCCCCGTCAGCGAGAGCTCACCCCCGTGCAACTCGATCGCCTCCAAGCTCAGTAAGGGCGTGACGCTCACCACCAGCTCCGCGAGCTGCGCCTGGATCGCGGGTGCTCCCGTCAGTTGCACCGTGGCGTCGTGCAACTGAACCGAAAACCAGCCAGGTCGCACGCTGCCAATCGCCAGCTCCACTCCGCGCGCACGCGCGCGCGAGATCGCCACGCTCCGCACGACCGGTCCAAACGCGATCGCGGCGATGAGCACACAGGCGATCACGGCGACGACCGCGATTCGCCACGGGTTGTCAAGCATCCAGCTGTGTCGAAGCTGCGTCCAGGAAGCTCGCAGTTGCTGTCGCCGGTTCACGAACTGAGACTTCCTTTCCACAACTCAACAGAAAGACTTTGCACGGAGAGCTGTCCGTGTATATGACGCCGCTATGGCAGGTATCCGTCTTAATCATAGGGGTTTGTTACTAATCAGCGCGTTGGCCCTCTCCGCCTCGTACGCCTGCGGCGACGATAGCGGCGATGACGGCAACACGGCAGGCACCGGCGGCACCGGCGGCACCGCGGGTCAGGGCGGCGGCGCAGGCTCCGGCGGCAGCGCGGGCGCAGGCACCGGCGGCAGCGCGGGCGCAGGCACCGGCGGCAGCGCGGGCGCAGGCACTGGCGGCA
>JAICQL010000006.1 GCA_025937895.1 Polyangiaceae bacterium
AGGACGTCGTGTTCGCGGGCATGGGCAAGATAATCGAGATTTGGTCCAAGCAGCTTTGGGAAAAAGAACTGGAAGAAAGCGCAAAAGAGGCGCCCCAAATCCTCGCCGACGTAAGGGAGTTGATCCGCATATGACCGAAGCAGCGCTCCGACTGAACGAGCTCGAAGCCAACCCGGCGCACTACTCGGTGATGGCACGCGAGGTGGTGGCGGCGCTCAATCCGCGTCGCGGTGACGTCTTCCTGGATGTCACGGCCGGCGCGGGCGGCCACTCCGAGGCCATTCTCGAGGCAGCCAACGAAGTGCGGGTGATCGCGTTCGATCGCGATCCGCTCGCGGTGGCGCGCAGCCGCGAGCGCCTGGCGCGCTTCGGTTCGCGCGTCGAAGTGGTGCACCTGGAGTTCGCGCGGATCGAAGAGTGGCTGCGCGAGCACCGTATGCCGATGGCTGCTGGGCTGGTGGCGGATCTGGGTATCTCGTCGCCGCAGCTCAGCGAGGCCAAGCGCGGGATGAGCTTCCGGCTGGAGGGGCCCATCGACATGCGTATGGACCCGACCCGCGGCGAGACGGCGCGCGAGCTCATCGAGCGTGCCTCGCAGGATGAGCTGGCAGACCTGATCTATCTGTACGGGGGTGAGCGGCGCTCGCGGCGGGTCGCGCGCTGCCTCAAGCAAGCTCTGGAAGAAGATCGCCTGGGCAGCACGCTGGATCTGCGCAAGGCCGTGGTGCGCGCGGTGGGGCCACAGCGCGTGGGCGGCATCGATCCCGCCACCAAGACGTTCCAGGCGCTGCGCATTGCGGTCAATGGTGAGCTCGATCAGCTCGATCGCTTGATCGATGCGCTGCCCTCGATCATCGCCCCCGGGGGCGTAGCAGCCATCATCAGCTTCCACTCGCTGGAGGATCGCCGGGTCAAGCAAGCGTTCCTGGACCGCACGCGCTTCGAGCGCCTGACCAAGAAGCCCGTGGTGCCGAGCAGCACCGAGCTCGATGAGAATCCGCGCAGCCGCAGCGCCAAGCTGCGTGCTGCGCGGCTCTTGCGGCCCGACTGGGCCAGCGCCGCCGATTCGACGTCCGCCGACTCCGACGCTGATGCCCCCGATTCGGAAGCCTTCGATTCGGAAGCCTTCGATTCGGAGGCCCCCGACGCTGATGCGAGCGACCTCGAGCCCGGCGACAACCTCTGATGACGACGACCAGCTCGAGCTTGCGCGAGTCCAACGGAGCCTTCCTGGCTTGCTGGACGCTGGCCGTGGTGGCCGCCACCGCCGCCTTCTGCGTGCACCTGACGGTGCGCGTCCGGGCCATCGAGCTCGGCTACGAGATGGGCCGTACCCACTCTCAGCTCACCCGCCTGCGTGAGGTGCGGCGTGTGCTGGAGCTCGAGGTGGCCAGCTACCAGACACCCGAGCGAGTGGACCTGGTGGCTCGCACCTTGCTGGGTATGGCGCCGCCCGGGGCTGATCGTGTGTTGCACGCGGCAGCGCTGCCCAAGGTCCTGGACGCAGAGCGCGAGTCGGTCCGCAGCAAGCCGGCCGGTGCTGCTCCCGCCGGTGCTGCTCCCCCCAGAGGGCCCGCCAAGGCTCCGAGCGCCGGTGATGCGGCTGCGGTCGCCAGCTCCGGAGAGGGAATCCCGCGCCCATGACCGTCAATCGCTTGCGCACCGCCGAGGGCCGCTGGGTGCGCGTGCGGATGGGCGTCATCTGCGGGCTGCTCGCCCTGGCCACGGGCCTAATCGTGTCCGCGGGCTACCTGGTGATGGCGCGCGACGGGCAAGAGTGGCGCGAGCTGGCAGAGCGCCAGCGCCAGCGCCGCCTGCGCCTCACGCCCAAGCGGGGTAGCGTCTATGACCGCAACGGTAGCCCGCTGGCGATCAGCGTCGACGTGCCGAGCGTGAGCGTGGATGCCATGGAGTTGCTGCGCGGCGTGCCCCCGCAGGAGGTGCCGTTCGTCGCGCGCCGCGCGGCGGAGCGCATCGCCAGCGCGCTGGGGCTGGAGGCGCCCGAAGTGGAGCGCAAGATCCTGCGGCAGCGCCGCTTTGCCTGGCTCAAGCGCAGGATCAGCCAGACAGAAGCGGCGAGGCTGCGCGAGCTCGGCTCCGTCTCGGAGTCGGGTGAAGAGCCCCTTCGTGGGCTGCTGGTCGAGGCCGAAGGCCAGCGCTACTACCCCCAGCGCGCGCTGGGCGGGCCGCTGCTCGGCTTCGTCGCGCCCGACGGCACGGGCAAGGATGGCCTGGAGCTCTCGCTGGATGAGGAGCTGGGGGGGCAGCGCGAGGCTCTCGTGGGCTTGCGCGACCGTTCGGGGCAGCTGCTCTTCCTCGATGGCATCCAGGACGAGCGGACGCTGGCCGGCAATGATCTGTACCTGACCATCGATCAGGGCATTCAGAACCTGGCCGAGCAGGAGCTGGCTCGCGCCGCACAGACGTTCGAGGCGCTGAGCGGCTCAGTGGTGGTGGTGGCACCGCAGACGGGCGAGATCCTCGCGATGGCGAGCTGGCCCAGCTACAACCCCAACGACTATCGCTTCAGCGAGACCGGCTCGCGCCGCCTGCGCGGCATTGCCGATCGCTTCGAGCCCGGCTCATCGATGAAGATCTTCACGCTCGCCGCCGGGCTGGAGACGGCGGTGGTGCGGCCCAACGAGCTGATGTTCTGCGAGAACGGCTCGATGAAGGTCGACGGCGTGAACATCCCCGACACGCATCCGGCAGGCTGGCTCAGCCTGTCTCAGGCGCTGGCGCTCTCCTCCAACATCTGCCTGGCCAAGGTCGGCATGAAGGTGGGCGGCCAGCGACTGCACGACGTCTTTCGTCGCTTTGGCTTCGGCGAGGAGACGGGGCTGCCGCTGCCGGGTGAGACCTCCGGCGTGCTCTTGCCCCGCGGGCGCCCGTGGGTGCAGGTGGAGACGGCCACCGCGGCTTTTGGCCATGGCATCACCGTCACGAACGTGCAGCTGGCCATGGCCACCGCGGCCATTGCCAATGGCGGGCGCTTGATGGAGCCCATCCTCGTGCGCCGGGTGCAGAGCGGCACGGGGGAGCTGGTGCGCGAGGCCGCGCCGCGCGTGCGGCGGCAAGCCGTGCCCGCCAGCGTGGCCCGCAGCGTCGCGGAGATGATGATCGCCGTGACCG
This sequence comes from Polyangiaceae bacterium, assembly GCA_025937895.1. Lineage (GTDB taxonomy): Bacteria > Myxococcota_A > Polyangia > Polyangiales > Polyangiaceae > SZUA-265. Next base: position 3,133 of record JAICQL010000006.1, read on the forward strand.
AGGGCAACGGAACGGGGGTTCAGGCGCGGGTGAACGGCTTCAGCGTCTCCGGCAAGACGGGCACCGCCCAGAAAGCCGACCCCAAGACGGGCCGTTATTCGCAAGATAACTACGTGGCATCATTTGTGGGTTTCGTTCCCGCCCGCCGCCCTGTACTTGCCATGGCCGTGACCATCGATGAACCCGTGGTGGAACACGCGGGCGGCGCCGTCGCGGCTCCGGTCTTTCGCCGCATTGCGGAGGGAGCCTTGACCTACATGGGGGTGACCCCGGAGGGCAAGCGCGCGACCGACGTCCACAAGCTGGTGGGGGCTGCCGATCCCGCGCGCAAGGCCAGTGAGCTGCTCGAGCGCGGCCAGCCAACCCTGCAGGAGGTGCGCGAGCAGCCGCAGGCGCTCCGTCCCGGCACCGTGAGGGTCCCGGACTTGACGGGCTTTCCCGTGCGCGAGGCCATGCGCAAGGGCATCGAGCTCGGTCTGGAGCCAAGGGTGGTGGGCACGGGCTTGCTCGGGCGTCAGGAGCCACCGCCGGGGTCCGTGCTGGGGAAAGGCGAGACCCTGGTTCTGGTCTTCGAGCCCGCGTCGTGACGAAAGCAGCGAGCTCCGGGGTCACGCTGGGCGAGCTAGTGGCCCAGCTCGCCGCGTTTGCTCCGCAACAGACCGGAGACGGCGGCATCCTCCTCCGTGACGTGGAACAGGACTCGCGCCGGGTTGCTCCCGGCACGCTGTTCGTGGCGCGCTCGGGCCAGCACACCGACGGCGTGCGCTTTGCAGCGGACGCAGAGCGCCGCGGCGCGGCCGCCATCCTGGTCGCGTCCGGCGCCGAGCTGCCGCCGCTGAGCTGCCCGATCGTGCGAGTGCGCGACGTGCCGCGCGCGCTCGCGATCGCAGCGGAGGCCGTTCACGGCCACCCGAGCCGAGCGCTGCGGCTCGCCGGTATCACGGGCACCAACGGCAAGACCACCGTGTCCTGGCTGGTGCAGCACGCCCTCGATCGCCTGGAGCTGCCTTGCGGTCGCATCGGCACCCTGGGTATCGAGCTCTCGGGGGAGCACTACGATACCCCGCTGACCACCCCGGAGGCGGACACCATCTCGCGCAGCCTGGCCTGGATGCGGGCGCGCGGCGCGGCGCATGCGGCGATGGAGGTCTCCAGCGTGGCGCTCGCCACGAGCCGGGTGGAGGCGCTGCGCTTTCACACCGCGGCCTTCACCAATCTGACCCGCGATCACCTCGACTTTCACGGCACGTTTGAGGCGTACCGCGACGCAAAGGTTCGACTATTTCTCGAGCTCGCGCCTCAGGCCGCAGTGCTCAATCAGGACGACGAGCTCGGTCGCTGGCTGGCCGCGCAGCTCCCCCCGTCGGTGCGCTCGATCCGCGTGGGCTCGAGCAGCGACTGTGACATCCAGGGCGCCGAGCTGCTGGCACGCCCCGAGGGGGTGGGGGGCAGCCTGATCGCGTTCGGGCGCCGGCTGGAGCTGCGGACGCGGCTGGTGGGGCGCCACAACGCGGAGAACCTGCTGGTCGCGTTCGGCGTGCTGGCGGCCGCTGGCGTGGATCTGGCTGGCGCCGCGGCGGCGCTCTCAGACGTGGCTCCGGCGCCCGGGCGCCTGGAGCGCTGCGATGGGTCCGAGGATGATTGCGTGGTGCTGGTCGACTACGCCCACACCCCCGATGCGCTGGAGCGGGTGCTGGCCGCGTTGAGCCCGGTGCGAGGCGGCAAGCTGATCTGCGTGTTTGGCTGTGGCGGCCAGCGCGATCCCGGCAAGCGCGCGCCGATGGGCCGCGCGGTGGGGGAGCGCGCGCAGTGGGCCATCTTGACCAATGACAATCCCCGGGGCGAGGCGCCGGAGGCGATCGCGGCAGCGGTGGAGGTGGGCTTGCAGCAAACGGGCGTGCGCTACGAGGTCTGCCTGGATCGCGAGCAGGCGATCGAGCGCGCCATCTCGCAGGCGGAGCCGGGGGATGTGGTGCTGCTCGCTGGCAAGGGGCACGAGACGTATCAGCTGATCGGAACGCGCAGCCTGCCGTTTGATGATCGCGAGGTCGCTCGCGCGGCCCTGGGCCGCCGGCGTTCCGCGCGCCGGGGTGGGGTGAGCTCCTGATGGCGTCTGTCATCCCGGAGAACCAGGCGAGCTTCAGCCATGCCGAGCTGATCGAGGCCACCGGCGGCGTCTGCCCGCTCTTCACCGGCAGCTGCCGCGGCGTCTTCACGGACTCGCGCGCCGAGCTCGCTGGCGGCATCTTCGTCGCGCTCTCCGGCGAGCGCTTTGACGGGCATGATTTCGTCACCCGGGCCGCGCAGCGCGGCGCTCGCGTGGTGGTCGTGGAGCGGCCGGTGAGCGTACCGGCGCCAGCGCTGGCGCTGCGCGTACCCTCCACCCTGGCGGCCCTCGGCGAGCTGGCTGCCTTCCACCGGCGCCGCTGGCCCGGCCGCATGCTGTGCGTGGCCGGCTCCGTGGGCAAGACCACCACGCGCAGCAGCGTGGCAGCGGTGGCGAGCGCTGCGGGGCTCGCGGTGCACAGCCCCCGCGGCAACCTGAACAACCTGATCGGGGTGCCCATGGTGCTGCTCGGGCTCGAGGCCGAGCACGAGCTGTGCGTGGCCGAGATCGGCACGAACCAGTGCGGCGAGGTCGCCCGGCTAGCAGCGCTCGCTCGGCCCGATGTGGCGCTGTTGACGCGCATCGCGCTGGAGCACGCCGAGGGGCTGGGCGATTTGGATGACATCGAGCGCGAGGAGGGGGATCTGCTGCGCGCGCTGCGCCCCGGAGGGGTGGCCGTGCTCAACGCCGACGACGAGCGCTGCGTGCGGCAGGCAGCGAGCTGTGCCGGAATTCGTCAGGTCCGCTATGGTGTCGCCAGCCGAGCCTCTGTCAGCGGCGCGGAGTATCAGATCGTGCAACACCAGAGCCTCTCACCCCGACTCACGCGCGTGCAGCTCGCGCGCCCCCGCGCCGAGCCGCTGCTGCTGGAGAGCCCGCTGCTGGGTCTGCCAGGCGCCTATGCCCTGGCTGCAGCCGTCGCTGCCAGCGAGTCTCTGCTCGAGCGAGCGCTGGAGCCGGCGGAGCTGACCCGCGCCCTGACCTCGGCGGCCCTGGGTGAGCCGGGCCGGCTGTGCGCCGTGGAGCTCGCCGACGGCACCCTGGTGCTGGATGACACTTACAACTCGAGCCCGGCCAGCGTGAAGAGCTCGGCGCTGGTGGCGCGCGAGCTGGCCGCTCAGCGTGGCGCCCGGCTGCTGCTCGTGATCGGCGAGATGCGCGAGCTCGGTGCTCACTCCGCCGCTGCCCATCGCGAGCTCGCGCCCGACCTGGCCGCGCTGGCGCCGGCGCAGGTGATCACGTTTGGCGGTGACGCCAGCGAGCTGCAGAAGCAGCTGGCCGCCGCGGGCGTTCCCAGCTGCTTCGTGGCGGATGCGCCCGCCGCGCTGGAGCGAGCGCAGGCCCTGCGCCAGCCGGGGGACGTCATCCTGGTCAAGGCCTCGCGGGGGCTGCGTGCCGAGCGCGTGGTGCAGGGCTTACAGGGTCAGGGGGGTGCGGCGCCGGCGGCGGAAGGCACGGTCAGGTGATCTACGAGCTGCTCTATCCGCTCAGCAACCGCTTCGGTTGGGCGAGCGTCCTCAACGTCCTGCGCTACGTCCCCTTCCGCATCATCATGGCCACCCTGACGGCCATGCTGCTGTGCTTCTTTCTGGCGCCCTGGTTCATCCGCCAGCTGCAGAGCAAGCAGATCGGGCAGGTGATCCGCAAGGACGGGCCCGCCTCGCACCACATCAAGGCCGGCACCCCCACCATGGGTGGGGCCCTGATCCTGCTCGCGCTGCTGCTCTCCACGATGCTGTGGGCCGACGTGCACAACGTGTTCGTGATGGCCACGGCCGGGGTTACCGCGGGCTACGGCCTGATCGGATATCTGGACGATCACCTCAAGATCGTCCGCCGCCACAGCGGTGGCTTGCCCGGTCGCTACAAGATCCTCGGCCAGGTCAGTGTCGGTGGCCTGGGGCTCATCTACACGTTCGTCGACTTTGGCAACTTGCCCGACAGCTGGCTGGCAATCCGCACCCGGCTGTCCATCCCCTTCGTTGCCTTCTCCAAGCATCCCATAGAGTTACCCCTCTGGGTTTACATTGCTTTCGCGCTCTTCGTGCTGGTGGCCTTCAGCAACGCGGTGAACCTCACTGACGGGCTCGACGGGCTCGCCATCGGGCCCGTGATGATCAACGCGGGCACGTATTTGATCTGGGCCTACGTCGCTGGCCTGGTGCTGTTCGGCCGCCCGCTGGCTGAGTACCTGGACATCGCCGGCATACCCGAGATGGGGGAGCTGGCCGTGTTCGCCGCAGCCGTGATCGGCGCAGGCATAGGGTTCCTCTGGTACAATACCTACCCGGCACAGGTCTTCATGGGGGATGTCGGCGCCCTGGCCCTGGGTGGCGGCCTGGGCATGCTGGCCATCTTGACCAAGAACGAGCTGCTCAGCGTGCTGGTGGGGGGTATTTTCGTGATCGAGAATGTCAGCGTTGTCACACAGGTGATCAGCTTCAAGCTGTTCGGCAAGCGGGTGTTCTTGATGGCGCCCATCCACCATCATTTCGAGAAGAAGGGCTGGGCCGAGCCCAAGATTATTGTCCGGTTCTGGATCATTTCGATATTGCTCGCGCTGATCGGCCTCTCCTCTCTGAAACTCCGATGATCGAGCGCTCCATGCCCAACGGCCTCAGCCTCTCCGGCAAGAACGTTCATGTGGTGGGGCTCGGGCTGAGCGGGGTGGCCGCCGCCGAGCTGTGCCTGCGCCTGGGCGCGCGAGTCGTCGGGGTCGACCGGCGTCCGCTGTCCGAGCTGGGTGAGGCCGCGCGCAGCTTGAACGTTCCCATCACGAGCGAAGGCGAGGCGGCGGGGGGGCTGCGCGCCGCCGATCTGGTGGTCGTCTCGCCCGGCGTGGAGAGCTTTCCGGGGTTGCTCGCTGCAGAGGCAGCCGGCGTACCGGTGATCGGCGAGATCGAGCTGGCCTCGCGCTTGCTGAACGCGCCGCTGTGCGCGATCGGCGGCACCAATGGCAAGAGCACCACGACGGAGCTGGTGGCGGCCATGCTGGCCCGGGATGGCCGGCGCGTGTTCTGCGGCGGCAATCTGGGCACTCCGCTCGCCACCGCCGTCGGTCAGCCCTGGGATGCCCTGGTGGTCGAGGTGTCGAGCTTCCAGCTGGAGCGTGCGCCCTCATTCCGGCCGCGGGTCAGCGTGCTCTTGAACATCAGCGACGACCACCTGGATCGTCACGGCAGCTTCGAGAGCTACGCCGCCGCCAAGGGCAATGCGTTCGTCAACCAGCAGCCGGATGACGTGGCGGTCGCCCTGTATGGTGATGCCAACGTGGAGCGCCAGGTGCGGCGTGGCGCCGGTCAGGTTCGTTACTTCGGCGCCGGCGGCGACTACGTGGTGCAGGAGCTGACGGTGCTCGAGCGCGAGAGCGGTGAGAGCTTCTCGCTGGCAGGCACGGAGCTGATGGCGCGCCACAATCAGCTCAACGCTGCCGCTGCGATCGCGGCTGCCCGAGCGCTCGGGGCCACGCCCCAGGCCGTGCGTGGCGCGCTGGTCGCCTACCAGCTGCTACCTCACCGGCTGGCCTGGGTGCACACCATCCACAACGTGCGCTTCTACAATGACTCCAAGGCCACCAACGTGGGCGCTGCGGTGGCGGCCATCGAAAGCCTGGTGGAGCCCAAGCTGGTGCTGATCGCCGGCGGCAAGGGCAAGGCCGGCTCGTACGAGCCGCTGCTGCGCGCGCTGGAGGCGCGGGGCAGGGCGCTGGTGCTGATCGGCGAGGCGGCGCCGCTGATCGCCGAGGCCGCGCAGGGCAGGGTGGAGGTGGAGCTCGCGCCCGATCTGGACGCCGCGGTGGAGCGCGCGTACCGCAAGGCTCAGCCGGAGGACGCGGTGCTGCTGGCGCCGGCGTGCGCCAGCTTCGACATGTTCAAGAGCTATGCCGAGCGCGGGGAGCGCTTCGTGCAGGCAGTGCAGCGGCTCGCCGCCAGGGAAGAGGCCAGCGGAGGAGGCGCTCCGAGATGAGCCCTGGGAAGAACCGGCGCAAGCCGCCCAGCAGCGCGCCAGAGTCGCGCTCGGCCTCGGCGCGGCCCAGGGCCGAGGCGCGCAAGGCACCGCCGCCGCCCCAGCCTCCGCAGCCCATGGGCCCGATCGACCCGGTGCTGGCGGCCGTGCCCATCGCGCTGCTCGGCTTCGGCGTGGTGATGGTGTTCAGCGCCAGCGCCATCGAAGCCAGCCAGGTCTTGCACGACCCTTTCCACTTTCTGCGCCGGCAAGCGGTCTTCGCCTGCGCCGGTCTGGCCGTGATGCTGGGCCTGGCGCACGTGGACTATCACAAGCTGCGCCGCTTCACGTATCCGGCGCTGTGCGCCGTGACGGGGCTGATGCTGCTCAGCGTGATCGGCTTTGGTCACTCCGGCGGCGGCGCAGCGCGCTGGCTCAGGCTGGGCCCGGTGCACGTACAGCCCTCGGAGGCCGCCAAGCTGGCGCTGATCCTGTGGCTGGCCTATTCGCTGGCCAAGAAGCAGGGCAGGATCATCAAGAGCTTTTCCATCGGCTTCTTGCCGCACGTCGCGATGGCGGGCGCGCTGATGGTGCTGTGCTTGCAGCAGCCGGACTTTGGCAGCGCCGTGGTGCTGTTGCTGCTGACCTTCATCCTGCTGTTCGTGGCAGGCGCAAGGGTCAGCTATCTGCTCGCGCTGTCGGCAGCCGGTGCGCTGCTGGCGGCCTGGCTGGTGCGCTTCAAGGCGTACCGCTGGGATCGCATGCTCGCCTGGCTGAACATGCAGGATCATCGCCAAGATCTGGCATATCAGCCGTTTCAAGCCATCATGGGCTTCGGCTCCGGGGAGTGGACGGGCATGGGTCTGGGCCAGGGCTTGCAGGTCCTGTATCTGCCCAAGGCCCACACCGATTTCATCGCGGCCGTGATCGGGGAAGAGTTCGGGTTCATCGGCTTCGCCTGCCTGTGCGCGGCGTACCTGGTCATCGTGCTGCGCGGCGTGCGCGCCGCGCTGAACGCCCCGGACGAATACGGCTCGTACATCGCCTTCGGCATCTCCGCGCTGCTCGGCCTGCAGGCGTTGATCAACCTGAGCGTGGCCATGGCCATCCTGCCCACCAAGGGCCTGACCTTGCCCTTCTTGAGCTATGGCGGTTCCTCGCTGCTGGTGAGCTGCGCGGCGACCGGGATCTTGCTGAACATCTCGCGGCCGCGGCTGCCGGCGGTCGGGGCGGACCGAGCTGTTGCACCGGCTGCTCGCGCCGATGCGCTGGCGGCGGAGTCCTGGGCGTGAGCGAGCGCACGACGGTTTTTCTGGCGGGCGGCGGTACCGGAGGTCACGTGTTTCCATTGCTCGCCGTGGCCCAGCAGCTCACCTCCTTGCACCCCGGCCTGGAGCCCATCTTCATCGGCACCGACCGCGGGCTGGAGGCGCGTCTGGTCCCCGCGGCGGGGTACCGGCTGGAGCTGATGTCTGCCTTACCCTTTCGTGGCGTCGGGCTGGCGGGGGCCTCACGCAGTCTGCTCATGGTGGCCAGATCGCTGCCGCGCTCGCGCGCGCTGCTGCAGCGGCACGCGCCGCGCGCCGTGCTCTCGGTCGGCGGCTATGCCGCGGTGCCGATCGCGATCGCCGCGCGGCTGTCCGGCATCCCGCTGGCGCTGATGGAGCCCAACGCCACGCCGGGGCTCGCGCAGCGGCTCGCCGGTCCCAGTGCGCGGCGCGTGTACACGGCGTTCGCGGAGACGCGGAAGTACTTCGCCCCCTCGCGGGTGCTGGAGACCGGGGTGGCGCTGCGCGCGGGCTTCACGCCGCGCCCTTACGCCTGGGCCGGCAAGGGTCAACTGCTGCGCATCCTGGTGCTGGGCGGCAGCCAGGGCGCGCGCTCGCTCAACGAGCTGGTCGCGCCCGCGCTCAGCAAGGTCAGGGTGCCGCTCGCCATCACCCACCAGGTGGGGCGCGGCAACCTGATCGCGCTGCGCCAGCGCTACGCGGAGCTCAAGCGCCCGGGCGCGAGCGTGATCGAGTTCATCGAGGACATGGCCTCGGCCATCGCCAACGCGGATCTGGTGATCTCGCGCGCAGGCGCGGGCGCAGTGGCGGAGCTGTGCGCGGTGGGCCGACCCAGCATCCTGGTGCCGCTGCCGATCAGCGGCGATCACCAGCTGCACAACGCGCTGGGGCTGGCGGCGGCGGGCGGCGCGCTGTGCATGACCTCCGCCGAGGCCACGCCGGACACGCTGGCCGAGCGCATCACCGAGCTCGCGTCGGACCCCGAGCGGCTGGGCAAGATGGCGGACAGCGCCCGGGCCTGGGGGCGCCCCGACGCTGCCCGCAAGATCGCCCAGGATTTTCTGGAGCTGGCAGGGCTGGCGCCGGGGGCTCCGCGCAATGCGCTGCCCAGCGCGGGCACGCCGCCGGCAGCACCCAAGTCGGAAGCAAAGGGGCCATCGTTGGCCTCGGCAGGAGGCGACGCCTGATGTTTCGCGGGCGAGTGCGCAAGATCCACTTCGTGGGAGTGGGCGGCATCGGCATGAGCGGGCTGGCGGAGATCCTGCGCGCCATGGGCTTCGAGGTGTCCGGGTCGGACCTGAAGGAGGGCGACAACACGGCGCGGCTGAAGCGCCTGGGCGTGCAGATCTGCGTCGGGCACGAGGCCGCGCATATCCGGGGCGCAGACGTCGTGGTGTATTCCAGCGCCGTGGCGCGTGACAACCCGGAGTACGTTGCCGCCGAGGCCGCGGGCATTCCGATCATCCCGCGAGGCGAGATGCTGGCGGAGCTGATGCGGGTCAAGTACGCGGTGGTGATCGCGGGCTCCCACGGCAAGACGACCACCACCTCGCTGGTGGCCACCGTGCTGCGCGCGGCCGGCCTCGACCCCACGGTGGTGGTCGGAGGCCGCATGGCTTCGCTCGGCAGCAACGCGCGGCTGGGCGCGGGCGATCTGCTCGTGGCCGAGGCGGACGAGAGCGACGGCTCTTTCCTGCGCCTGTCGCCCACCATCGCCGCGGTCACCAACGTGGACCCCGAGCACCTGGACTTCTACGGCAGCCACGACGCGCTCAAGCAAGCCTTCGTGCAGTTCGCCGAGAGCGTGCCGTTCTACGGCCTGTCCGTGCTCTGCCTCGATCATCCGCACGTCCGCGATCTGCTGCCCAAGATCAACCGGCGCTACGTGACGTACGGTGAGTCGCGGCAGGCGGACTATGTCGCCGATAACCTGGTGTATCGCGGGCTCGAGACCTCGTTTCACGTGCACCACCATGGTCGCTCGCTCGGCGAGTTCGTGGTGCGCATGCCGGGTCAGCACAACGTGCTCAACTGCCTGGCAGTGATCGCCATCTCCGACGAGCTGGCGGTCCCGCTGGACGTGGTGAAGGAGTCGCTGGCCACCTTCCGCGGCGTTGCCCGCCGCTTCACCGTGGTGTCGGAGCCGAGCGGCATCGCGCTGGTCGACGACTACGGGCACCACCCGGCGGAGATCAAGGCAACCCTGCAAGCCGCGCGAAATGCGTATCGGCAGCGCATCCTGGTGGCGTTCCAGCCGCACCGCTACACCCGCACGAGCACGCTGTTTCAGGAGTTCGCGCAGGCCTTCGATCAGGCGGATACCGTGTTCGTCAGCGACATATACGCCGCCGGTGAGGCCCCCATCGCGGGCATCAGCAGCGAGGCCCTGGCGCGCGAGATGACGCGAAATGGTCACCGCGCTGCTCACTACGTGGCAGATCGCGAGGAGCTGTGCGCGCGCATCGCCAGCGCGGCGAAGCCGGGTGACGTGGTGATCGCGCTCGGCGCCGGCGACATCAACCGGTCCCTGGCTCGCATCGAGCAGCTGATTGTAGGCGCCAGAGGGGCTCCCGCGGGCGAGGTGCGCAAGTGAACAAGCGTAAGGGCGTTGCTCCACCGCCGCCGCCCCCGCGGCGCTGGTGGACCGTGGTCACCAACCTGACCAAGGCGAGCGTGGGCCTGGCGCTGGTGCTCAGCACGGCCGCCGCCACCGCCTGGGGTGGCTATCGGCTGGCGCTTACCAGCCCTCGCTTCTCCGTGCAGCAGGTCGAGGTGGACACCAGCCACCGCTTCGGCGAGGTCGAGCTGGCCAAGCGCGCCGGGGTGGAGCTGGGCAGCAGCCTGCTCGCGCTGGATCTGCGCGCCGCCGAGCAGCGCCTGCTCGACGACCCCTGGGTGGAGAGCGTGCGCATCACCAGGAAGCTGCCGAACACCCTGCGCATCCAGCTGCGCGAGCACGAGGCAGCGGCGCTCGCCGCTCTCGACGGCGAGCTGTTCCTGGTGGACGGCAACGGAGAGCCGTTCAAGGCCTGGCAAGGTGGCGACCCCCACGACTTGCCCGTGCTCACCGGCGTGACCCTGGAGGCCCTGGCCAAAGATCGACCGGGGGCGGTGGCGCGCCTGGCCACCGGTCTCACCGTGCTCGAGCACTATGAGCGGCTCCCGGTCAGCCGTGTACAGCGAGCGCAGGAGGTTCACCTCAATCCCGATGGCGCCGTCGTGCTGGTGGTCGGCGCGCGCGGCGTGTCCTTGCACCTGGGGCGCGGGCCCTGGCCGAAGAAGCTGCTGATGGTGGCCGAGGTGATGCGTCAGTTCGAGCGCCAGAAGGAGCTGCCCGGGATCGTATTTCTCGACAACGAGCTGCATCCGGAGCGGGTCGTCGTGCGCATGCGCTGAGCTGCTTTGGCGGCCAGCCGGGCCTGCGATTTGTCGCGAAGCTCCGTCGAGCTTTGGACCATGGTGCCGCGCTCGGCCGCAGGCCGGAGGAGGTCATCTTCAACGTCGGCGGGCGCTCGACCACGGCGCGCATCCAGAATCTTGCGCCCCACGCGGTGTGGACCGCGGGCACCATCAGCTGGCCCAGCGCCGAGGTGACCGTCGGCAGGACGTGTATGACTGCTCCGGCAACTGGTCGAGCGGCTGTCGCGACAGCCTGCCGCCGCCTCCAGTGCACCACCCGGCCGGAGAAGCACAACGACCGCCACGGTCCTGCGCCGAGCGCTGCCCGACGCTGCGCGGCTGGTTGGCTGCTCAACATCCAGGAAGACGAGCAGCGCGGATGAAAGTCGCGAGCGCGGCTGCGCACCATGCCCTGCAGCGCCGCCTGGTGTGAGCTGGCAACCCGTCAATTGTACGAAATTTGTCCGCCGCTTGGCGCATGTGTCAGCGTCCACCGGTCAGGTCACCACCCCCCGCGGACGAGAGCAAGACGTGCCCACAAACAGCGAAAACGCCCCGGAAATCGTAGTCGGTCTCGATCTCGGCACGACCAAAGTCTCCGCCGTCGTGGGTGAGGTTGACGGCGACGGCATCACCGTGCTCGGGGTCGGCAACGTGCCTTGTCGCGGTCTGCGCAAGGGTGTGGTGTCGAACATCGAGTGGACCGTGCGCGCCATCCGCGAAGCGGTGAGCGCGGCGCAAGCCATGGCCGGGGTCGAGATCACCACCGTATACGTCGGGGTGGGGGGCAGCCACGTACGCGGCCAGGTCTCCGACGGGGTGGCAGCCGTCGCCGGGCGCGAGGTGACGCAGGCCGATCTGGAGCGCGTCCTCGAGGGCGCCCGGGCCATCCCCGTCGACGCCGATCGCATGATCCTGCACGCCCTGCCGCGGGAGTACATCGTCGACAATCAAGATGGCGTCCGCGATCCGATCGGCATGAGCGGGGTGCGGCTGCAGGTGCGGGTCAACCTGGTGACCGCCGCCACCTCCTGTGTTCAGAACGCCATTCGCTGTGTGGAGCGCGCACAGCTGGAGGTGGCCGACGTCGTGCTTGGCTCGCTCGCCAGCGCGGAGGCCGTGCTCAGCGAGGACGAAAAAGAGATCGGCGGTGGCGTCATCGACATGGGCGGCGGTACCACTGATCTGCTGCTGTACGCCGACGGCGGTATCGCCCACGCCAGCACCATTCCCGCTGGCGGCAACAACGTGACCAATGACGTGGCCGCGGGCCTGCGCACCCCGGTGGCAGAGGCCGATCGGCTGAAGCGCAACTACGGCTGCGCGCTCAGCCGCATGATCGCCGATGAGGAGGAGATCGAGGTGCCGGGCGTCGGCGGTCACGAGCCGCGCAAGGTGCCGCGGCGGGTGCTGGGCGACATCGTGGAGCCGCGTATCGAGGAGCTGTTCAGCGAGGTGCGCCGGCGCATGGAAGAGTCGGGCCTGATCGACCAGCTCAGCGCCGGCATGGTGCTCACCGGCGGCGCGGTGCAGATGGAAGGCATCGTGGAGGCCGCGGAGGAGATCCTGGGCATGCCGGTGCGGCTGGGCGTGCCCGTGGGAGTGAAGGGCATCGTGCAGCTCATCCAGGGGCCGCAGTGGGCCACGGGTGTTGGCCTGGTGCACTACGGGGCCCAGCGGTTGGCGGAGGCGCGCCACTACTCGGCAGAGGAAGCGCCCGCGGCGGCGCGCTCAGAAGAGGCGGCTCGCGCAAAGTCCAACGGCAGTCTCGGCCGGGGCGTGCTCGGCTGGCTTCGAGCGGCTTTTTGACGGGGCGCGCTGAGACCGCCCAACCATCAAATCTGAGTGCGCGTGAGCGACGCGGAAGGACGAAGACAAATGGGATTTTCCATCGAGTTTGCGGAAGAAACGCAACAATACCAGGCTCGCATCAAGGTCGTGGGCGTGGGCGGCTCGGGCAACAACGCCATCAACACGATGATCCAGTTCGGCCTGGAGGGCGTCGAGTTCATCTCCGTAAACACGGACGCTCAGGCGCTGAACGGTAACCACACCCCGGTGAAGATCCCGATCGGGCAGGCGGTGACCAAGGGGCTGGGCGCCGGCGCGGATCCGGAGCGGGGCCGCAAGGCAGCGCTGGAAGACGTGAACCGCCTCAAGGAGGCGCTGGTCGGCGCCGACATGGTATTCATCACCGCGGGCATGGGTGGAGGCACCGGTACCGGCGCGGCCCCTGTCATCGCTCAGCTGGCCCGCGAGGAAGGCGCGCTCACCGTCGGCGTCGTCACCAAGCCCTTCGTGTTCGAGGGCCGGCAGCGCGCGCGCCGTGCCGAGCTGGGCCTGGCTACCCTGGGCGATCAGGTCGACACCTTGATCACCATCCCCAACCAGAAGCTCATCACCCTGGCCGATCACGAGCTCACCTTCGTGGACGCCTTCCGCAAGGCGGACGAGGTGCTGTTTCAGGCAGTGCAGGGCATCAGCGATCTGATCACGCAAGAAGGCATCGTGAACGTCGACTTCGCCGACGTGCGCACGGTGATGGACAGCATGGGCCGTGCGCTCATGGGCGTTGGCTGCGCCAAGGGCGAGGGCCGGGCGCGTCTGGCTGCCGAGCAGGCGATCACGTCTCCGCTGCTGGACGACATCTCAGTCGATGGGGCCACGGGCGTGCTGATCAACATCGTGGGCGGCCCAGACCTCAAGATGAAGGAGATCGAGGAGGCGGCCACGCTGATCCAGGAGCAGGCACACGAAGACGCCAACATCATCTTCGGCGCCTCTATCGTGGAGAGCATGGCCGACATGGTGAAGGTGGCCGTCATCGCCACCGGCTTCAACCGCACCGAGCACGAGGCGGCGGATCTGCTGCGCCAGGCCGCGCGCCAGCCGATGGAGTCGGCGGTGGTGCGCGAGGTGGTGCGTCCGACCCAGCTGAGCTCGCGTCACGAGAGCAGCCACCACCACCACTCGTCGCATCATCACCACCATCACCAGGTGAGCGTCACCGCGCCGCCGGCGCGGGCGCCGCTGCGGCCCGCGGCCGCGCGCGTCCCGCACACCGTCGTGCGCCCGGGTCCGCAAGTGCGCGACCACATCGTCTTTCCGTCCGTGCCCTCCGACACGGACTGGGATGTACCCGCGTATCAGCGCCGCAACGGCGGCTGATCGCAGCTCAGTCTCCTGCGTCCGCGGGGCGGTCCTCCGACCGCCCCGCGTCGGCCACGCCGCTATCTGGTGCGGCGCTCGGGCTCTGCGCGGGAGGCATGGGCGGTGCTGAAGGGGCTGGTGCTGTCGTGGTGTCCGGCTCGGGCATGCTGGCGTTACCGCCAGCGCCAGCCGCACCGCCACCAGCATCGGGCTGCAGCTCGAAGATGACGATATCGGTCAGCGCGATCTCCTCGCCCTTGGCACAGCCGAGCGTGTGCAGAGCGACGAGGGCGAGCAGACCACCCCGTAGATAAGCGGAAGCAAAAAAGGAGGCGATGTAGGCGACTAAAGCGCACCTACGCCGCGCGAGTCAACGCTTCCCCGAGTCGAGCAAAATGCTGTGCCACTACCAGCGTTTGCGAGCGCAGCCGGCACCGCCGTGGGCGCTGGTCGCTGGCCAGGTCGAGCTGTTCCGAAATGAAACGGCCGGCACCCTGAACTCCACGCTGGCAGCGCGGAGGCAGCTGCGTTTAGCTGGCGAGGTGTCGGAGCCCGTTCTTCTACCACTGCAGGTCGCTGTCGTCACGATCAGCGATACGCGTAACCTGGAGACGGACAGCAGCGGTGCTCTGCTGGTCGAGCTGCTGGGGTCGGCGGGGCATCAACTCGCGCAGCGCCAGCTCATTCGCGACGACCTGCTGGTCATCCGTGAGCTGTTCGCGCGTTTGCGCGACGACGCCTCCGTGCAGGTCGTGATCGCAACCGGCGGTACCGGCATCACCGCGCGAGATGTCACGCCGGAGGCGCTGGAGCCCCTGATCACCAAGCCCATCCCCGGCTTCGGCGAGCTGTTTCGCAGCCTGAGCTTCGCCGAGATCGGCGCCAGCACCATCCAGAGCCGCGCAACCGCGGCGCTGTGTGACAGGACGCTGTTCTTTCTGCTGCCCGGCTCCCGCGCGGCGGTGCGCCTGGCCATGGAGCGTATCGTGTTGCCGCAGCTCGATCGGCGCACCAGGCCGTGCAACTTCGCCGAGCTGATGCCGCGCTTCTGAGCTCTCAGCGCTCGCGCGGCTGCTGCGGCGCGGAGGGCTGCGCCTTGCCGCGTGTGCGCAGCTCCGCCAGATCGCGCAGGCTCGCCTTGGGTCGTGGATCGCTGGGATCGAGCGACTCCGCCTGCCGCAGCGCTGCTTCGGCCTGCTCGTACCGACCGAGGTCCGCCAGCGCGTTGCCCAGGTTGATCCACGCCGAGCCCAGCTTTGGATCGAGCTCCACCGCGCGCCGCTGTGTCTCCACCGCCTTCTCCAGCTGCCCCTGTAGCTGGTAGGCGTAGCCCAGGTTGGTCAAGAACGTCGCTCGACCCGGCGCGAGCCTCGTCGCCTCCAGCAGATGGGGCAGCGCCAGATCCGGACGCTGATTGGCCAGGTGTGCCGCGCCCAGATCACTGGCAGTGCGCGCATCGCCGGGCTGCAGCGCCAGCGCTCGCTCGTAGCTGCGCACGGCCTCGCTCAGCCGACCGCGCAGCATCAGCGCCGTGCCCAGGTTGGTCCAGCGCTCTGCTTGCTCCGGCCCCAGCTGCACGGCGCGCTGGAAGTAGCGCAGCGCCCGCTCCTCGTCTCCGCTGGCGAGCCAGGCAGTGCCCAGCGCGGAAGGTACCTCGGGGTCGAGCGAGCCCAGCCGCTCGGCTCGCTCCAGGGCGGTGCGCGCTCTCTCTGCCTCACCGAGCACGAGCAGCCAGCGCCCTTGCTCGAGCAGGGCAGGGACCAAGTCAGGCTGGCGCGCGAGCAAGGCCTCCACGTCACGCACCAGCCGCTCCACCTCCGGATGCCGCGGGGCCTCGGCGTAAGCCAGGGCAAGGTTCAAGCGCGTCCAGCGCACGCGCAGCAGCCCCAGCAGGGCTGCTGGCTGCTGGGGCTCGAGCTTCAGCGTCTGTTCGTAGTGCTGCTGCGCCAGCTCCAGCTGGTCGCGGGCCAGGGCAGCGTCCGCCTGGGCGAGCGCAGCCTCCGCCGGAGAAGGCTCGTGCGCCGGGGCGCTTGCTGTCGGGTGGCGCTCGTTGGCGCTCGGCGCAGGGGCTGCTGCCGGCGGCGCCTCATTGAGCTCGGAGAGCTGGGTGGGCGTGGGCAGCTGCGGCGCCTCTGCAGGAGCCGTGCTGGGGCTGCGCGGCTCCGGCGTGCTGCAGGCGCTCAGGCCCGCGCCAGGCGCTGCGCCGAGCAGCGCAGCGCAGAGCCCAAGGTGCGAGCCGGCGCGGCGGCGCCATCCGCTCACTGCCGACCCGCTCACCGGCGCCCCCTCACGCCGTCACTCGGCGGCCGTTTCCTGCACGCTGGTGTGCTCCTTGCCGTCAAAGCGCAACATCGTTGGCTTCCCGTCCACCACCGTGCGCAGCGCCACCGGGCGCTTCCAGATGCGCACCAGCGCGGTCATCGCGGCCTGCGCGTAGTCGTGCCGCAGATCCACACCGCGATGCTTGTGCACCAGCAGCAACTCACCGCGGTTCTCGAAGTTGGCGTCGTCCACGTACAGGAACGGGCTGCCCAGGTTGGTCAGCTGTGACAGCAGCTTCTCCTTCACCTTCTTGAACTCGCGCGAGGCGATCTCGTATTGCTCGTGGCGCTTGGACCACTCGAAGCTGAACAGCTTGTGCTCCATCGCGAACTCCGGGGTCAGGAACTCGTCGAGGAACGTCACGTCGTTGTACAGGCGTCGGACCTCGAAAATCTTCTCCTTGCCCAGGCCCAGGCGCAGGTCCCAATTGCGCTTGCGATCCAGGTCATCGCACTGCTCGTAATCACGGCCAAACTGCCCGCGATCCCAGCGCTCCTCGATGTTGCGGAACAGCTCCACGCCCAGCTTGTACGGGTTCAGCTGCCCGGGGGAGGTGGCCATGACCGCGGCGTTGTTGTCGGCGTAGTCGACGATCTCGGATGCGCTGCAAACGCCTCCTTGGGTCATCAGCTTGGAGTGCCAGTAGGAGGCCCAGCCCTCGTTCATGATCTTGGTCTGGATCTGCGGTGAGAAGTAGTAGGCCTCATCGCGGATGATGGCGAGCACCGCACGCTCCCAGCGCTCGAGCGGCGCGTGGTTCAGCAGAAAACCCAGGACGGCCTGCACTGGCTCGCGCGGATACTTGTTGCGCTTGTCCTTGGCCTTGGCCTCGAGCGAGGCGCGCTGCTGCTCGATGTACTCCTCCGGGTTGATGAACTTCTCCATGTAGGACTTGGCGCGCAGGCGCGGCACCTCTACCGGAGCCGGCTCCTCTTCCTCCTGCTTGCCGTCATGCCGGACCATGAAGGGCGAATACGGGTCGATCAGGTTCTCCAGCGAGAGGCAGTTGTCGATGAACCTCTCCACCTCGTCGATGCCGTGGCGATCGATGATGCGCCGCACGGTGGCCCCGTGATTGGCGATGCGGTCCACCCACTTGCGGTTGGGCCGGTAGTTCTCACCCTGCAGCACCGGGTTGATCACTCTGCCCGTCGCGTTCAAGTCCGTGGAGCGGAACGCGAAGTTGTTCTTGAAAAAGTCCACGTGCCCGTACACGTGGCACATCACCAGCTTCTGATCGGTCAGGCTGTTGCCCTCGAGCAGGTAGGCGATGGCTGGGTTGTTGTTGATCACCAGCTCGTAGATCTTGGACAGGCCGTATTCGTTGCTCTTGCTCAGGCGCTCGTAGTCCATACCAAAGCGCCAGTGTGGATAGCGATTGGGGAAGCCGCCGTACGCAGCGATCTCGTTGATCTGATCGTACGAGAGCATCTCGAAGATGACCGGGAAAAAGTCGAGGCCAGCTGCGCGGGCCGCGGCCTCGATGCGCTCTTGCTCCTGGCGCAGATACGGGGGCAGGGAGGTGCGGGAGCCGGATGCCATCAGTTACCTTTCCCCAGGAAGTCTTTGATGCTGTTCACGATCGCGTTCTTGTCCTCGATCTCGCTGGTCACCACGCGCGCATCATCACCCAGGTGCTCGCGTAGATCCTTGATGAACTGACCGGAGCCGTACGGGCTCTCGACCTGACCGTACGCGAACATGTTGACGTCGGGCAGGATCTGCTTGCGCAAGATCTCGATGCAGCTGAGCGTGTCATCCATCGACCAGTTGTCGCCGTCGGAGAAGTGGAAGGGATAGATGTTCCACTGGTCCGGCGGATACTCCTGATCGATCAGCTTGGCTGCCAGCCGGTAGGCGCTCGAGATCATGGTGCCCCCGGACTCCCGCGTGTGGAAGAAGGTGTCGCGATCCACCTCGCGTGCGACCGCGTCGTGGATGATGTAGCGGCTCTCCAGGCCGCGGTATTGCCGCCGCAGCCAGGTGTCGATCCAGAAGCTCTCGATGCGCACGATCTCCTTCTGTTCGTCGCCCATGGAGCCCGACACGTCCATCATGTAGATGATGACCGCGTTGGCGACGGGCTCCGTGGTCTCGCGCCAGGAGCGATAGCGCTTGTCCTCGTGCTGCGGGATGAGCATGGGCTCATCCTTGTCGTACATGCCGCTGGCTATGGCGCGCCTCAGCGACTCGCGATACGTGCGCTTGAAGTGGCGCAGTGACTCGGGGCCCGTGCGGCGAATGCCGGTGTAGCGATCCTTGCTGCTGCGGATCTTGCTCTGGCCCTTGTTCTTGATGTCGGGCAGCTCCAGCTCTTGCCCCAGGATGTCAGCCAACTCATCCAGGGTGATGTCGACCTCCAGCATGTGCTGGCCCTCACCCTTGCCAGCCTTGCCGCTGCCCTCGCCTTCGGTGGGCGAGCCGCCGAGCGCATCACCGACCTCTCCATCACCCTGACCCACGCCACCGGAGTGGCGGCCATCGAAGGTGAAGCGTGGGATGTCGATCTGCGGGATGGGGATGCTGACCAGGTCCTTACCCTTGCGACCGATCATGTCGCCCTGGGAGATGTACTTGCGCAGCCCTTCGCGAATCTTTCCCCGGACGATGTTACGGAAACGCCCGTAATCCTGATCAATCTTTAGGGACATGCGTTAGCTTAACCCCAATTTGCCCCGAGCCGCCCAAACAACTGCCACGAGACGCACCAGCGAGTGCTCGAGCGGTCGGCCACGGCGGCGCGTACCCGCAGGCGAGTGTCCGGTCCAGGGCATGTAGGAAAATGAATGCGCCTCGGCCAGAGACGGCCGAGCCGAGTAGTAGGGTAAGGCTCGCCAGCGTCGGCGTCGACACCCGAGGGGCAGGGTACAGCGGCGAATTGACACACGAAGGGCGTGGCACGCGACCGGCCGTGCTGGGCGGCGTCTTTTCGCCGTCTCGTCAGGTCACACAGAGCTGCAGCGCTCCTGGCAGAAGCCGCGCTTCGAGCGGCAGGTAGCCGGGAGTTTCACCGTCCACGTCCACCAGAATGGCTCTCGGCGCCGATCCCGCCCTCACCGTCACGGAGCGGGCGCGCGCGGACCGGACGGACGCGAGGTCGAGGTGTGCTCCCTCGCGCACCTTCGGAAACTGCGTCAAGAACTCCAGCTTCGTCAGATCGCCCACGCACACCACGTCGAGCCAGCCATCGGATAAGTCGGCGCGGGGTGCCACCTGCATTCCGCCACCGAAGTACTGGCCATTGGCGAGCGCGACCAGCAGCACGCGCCCCTCGTGCCAGGGCTGTCCGTCGAGCTCGATCTGCACGGGCACGTTGCGGTACGCCAGGGTCGCGCCGACGGTGGCCAGGAAGAACGCCCACTTGCCGCCGAGCCACTTCGGTCCACGTTCGACCCTCTCGTCGACATCGCCGGAGATGCCGGCGCTGGCGATGTTGATGAAGGCGCGCCACAGCGGCCGCCCCGCGGCGTCGTGCAAGCGCAAGAGCCCCAGATCCACGCTGCGCAGCTGCCGGGCTTCCAGCCTGCGCAAGGCCCCCTGCAGATCGCCCGGGGCAAAGCCGCAGCTACGGGCAAAGTCTCCGCCAGTCCCACTGGGGATGAGCGCCAGCGGTGGGCCGGCAACGGGCTTGCCCTCCGGGTCGACGTACGCCTGCACGGCCTCGTTCAACGTGCCATCGCCCCCGATCACTCCGAGCACGCTGCAGCCGCCGGCGAGTGCCTGTCGCGCGAGGGCTACGCCATCACCCGGCCCGCGCGTCTCCAGGATCTCGTAGCTCCAGCCCGTGCTCTGCAGGCTTCGGTCCAGAGCGGTCAGGTAGCGACGAGCGCGGCCCGCGCCGGAGCGCGGATTGACCAGCAGCGATATCCGCTTCGTCACCCACTCTGCTCCTACTCCGCGCCAGGCGCAGGCGGCAACTCTCCGGCTCCGAGCGTCGTTCGCGGAGCACTCTGTCTCTGAACTCTGTCTCTGAACTCTGTCTGTGCTCCGGCAGCTGCCGCCGCGACCCGCGCAACAGGGCGAGCAAGTGGGTTCACTGCGCGCTCGATGGGAGCACGATTGCGCGCAAAGAGCGGCCTTGGTGGCGCCTGGGTCATCGGGCCGAGTAGGTGCTGGCAGGCTGAATGCGACTCCCCGAAGGAAAGTGGCATCCACTCGGCAGCCTTGCACAGCGTTTCAAATGGATGCCGATCGCTGCCCATTCGATGCCACTAGGGGGCAACGTCAGCGGCGCGTGGGCAAGCCGAGCAAGCCTGCGGCGCAGCAGCGCCAGCCCATTCGGCGCAGCCGGCGGGGGCCCTCGCGGCAGCGGTCCTGCGCCAAAAGGGAAGGAGCGGGTACGAGCCAAGTGGGCGAAGGCTTCGGGGAAACGCGGGCGAAGCCATCGGCGAGAGGCAGTGCGCCCGGCGCCGGGCATCCGCTGCTTTCCGAAACTGTGGCTTGACGGCGCCGGCCCGATGGCTACTGTTCTGTTTGATTCGCGCTAGGCGTTGGCGCATCTACAAAAATCTTCGGCCTCTAACCCCCCCACGCCTAGAGACATGACCGATCCAGATACTCGCAAGCTCTTCGTTGCGGGCCTGTCCGAAACCGTCAATGAGACCGAGCTGCGGAAGCTGTTTGAGGCTACGGGGGCAAGCGTGGCGGAAGTTGCCGTGCCCCGCGATCGCCAGACAGGCAGAGGACGCGGCTTCGGTTTCATCACGCTGGCCTCGGAAGACGAGGCAGAACGGGCTCGCAGCCAACTCGACGGCTCCTTGCATGAGGGGCGGTCGATCTCCGTGCGGCCTTTCCGTGGCAATCGTACGGCCGGCGCCGGCCCGATGCCTTCGCGGCCACCGCGCGGCCCTGGTGAAGGAGGCCCTGGAGGAGATCGCGACGATCGCGAGAACACTCTCTTCCTCGCCAACCTCCCGGGTGACTGCCGAGAAGATGAGCTGACCGAGATTTTCAAAGAGGCTGGGGTCGGTCCCATCGCGAAGCTGCATTTGCCCGTCGACCAGGACGGCCGGCGTCGCGGCTTCGGCTTCGTTTCGCTGCGAGATTCCAATGCGGCGCGCGAGGCCGTGCCCAAGTTGCGAGAGCGTCTGTTGCGCGGCCGCCCGCTCACGGTGGACGTTGCGCGTCCGCGCGGTGAGCGCCCGGGCGCCAGCGGCGAGCGCTCCGCTGCAGGTGGCAGCGGTACCTGGAGCCGCCGTCCCCCTCCGCCTCGGCATGACGGCGGTGGCGGGCCTCCCATGCGCTCGTTCTCCAACGATATGGGTGGCGGGCCACCACCCGTGGAGCGTCAGACGTGGGACGAGCGTCGCGATCCCAAGCGCAAGAAAGAACCTGCCGCCAAGAAGAAGAAGGCGCGCGCCGCTGACCGTGGCCATGCTCGCCGTGAGCACGAGGGCTTCAGCGCCCCGCGCGCTCGCGGGATGATGGACGACTGGGACGACGAGTAACGCGCCGTCGCAGCGCTCGACAGGCTGCCGTGCGCGGTCTTCTTTGGCGTGCTCGCGCGCGGTGAAAGCGGCGAAGGAGTGCGCGTAGCGTGCCGTGCGTTCGCGGTGCCAGGCGCGCGCCGCCGGGCGTCGTGGTGTACGCGCCGTGGCGTGGTCTCGTGTGGCGTGCCCGGGCGCGGCGCCGGGCGTCGTGGTGTACGCGCCGTGGCGTGGTCTCGTGTGGCGTCCCCGGGTGTGGCGCCCTGGTGTCGGCTTGGGAAGCCCTCCCGTGCGGCGCACGATCGCGCCCTGCGCCGGCAGGACATCGTCGAGCGCGGGCCGGGGCGTGTTCGTCCCGTGGCGTCCGCTCGGCCCGGTCGTGCTCGCATGCGCATCACCCCGAGGGTGGCGTCGGCTCGTGGCGCGGGTGCCACGGGGAGCTCTGGCGGCCATGGAGCAACCTCGGCATGGCGAACGGGCCCGTTTGGGCCTGCAGTCCTCGCGCGGCAGCGATGGCGCATTCTCCGCGACTTCTCGCTGCGCTCTCGCTGACTCCGCGCCTGAGGGCGGACGGTGTGAGCCTGTGGGTGTCGCTGCTACGTCGGCGATGACAGCAGTAAAAACTGCAAATTGCGCCGACCCCCCGTGCGCCGTGGTACAACGCGTCTCATCGAAAAGGCGGGGCGCCTTGCCGTTGCCGCGCTCCGCATGAGGTTTCGTCTCAGGCGCGGCGCAAGGCTCCATGATCTTCGATTGGCTCTACGGTCTGTTCTCGAACGATCTCGCCATCGATCTCGGTACGGCGACCACCCTCATCTACGTCAAAGGCAAAGGCATCGTCAGCTGCGAGCCATCCGTCGTGGCCGTGACGAAAGATGCCAGGGGGGACAACCGGGTGCTCGCGGTGGGCCGCGAGGCGAAGGAGATGCTGGGGCGAACGCCCGGTAACATTCGCGCCATTCGCCCGCTGCGTGACGGAGTGATCGCGGACTTCGAAATCACCGAGGCGATGCTGCGCTACTTCATCGCCCGCGCCCATAACCGCAAGACGCTGGTCAAGCCGCGGATCATCATCTGCGTTCCTTTCGGCATTACGGAGGTCGAGAAACGCGCCGTCAAAGAGAGTGCGGAGAGTGCCGGTGCGCGCGAGGTCTATCTGATCGAAGAGCCGATGGCCGCGGCCATTGGTGCAGGGCTCCCCATCACGGAGCCCAGCGGCAACATGATCGTCGACATCGGCGGCGGTACCACCGAGGTGGCGGTGATCTCCCTGGCCGGCATTGTCTACTCGCAGAGCGTGCGCGTCGGCGGTGACAAGATGGATGAAGCGATCGTCGCTTACATGAAGCGCAAGTACAACATGGCCATCGGCGAGCAGACGGCCGAGCGGATCAAGATCACGATCGGCCACGCCTATGCTCCCGACCGCTCCGCCTCGATGGAGGTGAAGGGGCGCGACATGGTTGCGGGCATCCCCAAGACGGTGGTCGTAAACGCGGAGGAGATCCGCGAGGCCGTCACCGAGCCCATCAACGCCATCGTCGAGGCCGCGCTCCTGGCGCTGGAGCGCACTCCGCCCGAGCTTGCAGCGGATATCGTGGACAAGGGCATCGTGCTCACGGGCGGCGGGGCCCTGCTCAAGAATCTGGACTTGCTCTTGCGTGAGGAGACGGGCCTGCCCGTGATGGTCAGCGATGATCCCATCAGCGCCGTGGTGCTCGGCAGCGGCAAGGCGCTCGATCACATCGAGCTGCTGCGAGAAGTGGCCATCAGCTGAGGCTCGGGCGGGCGCCGAGCCCGCCCCGGGAGGGCTCGAGCTCTCCCAACTTTGCTTTTTCGAGCCGGGGCAACCAGCCCCCCAATGCCCGTCGCGGTCGAGCGAGGAGATAGACGGTGGGCCCATTCAAACGTTATCGCGACACGGCGCTCGTGATCCTGCTGGTGGCCGTGCCGTTCTTCTTTCTGCGGGCGAACATCCGCCGGCCCGAGCAGACCAGCTTCATCGATCGCGCGCTGCTCACCGTCTCGGCGCCCATCCAGTATAGCTTCTCGGCGCTGGCTCGCGGCATCTCCAGCCTGCTGTCCGAATACGTCTACCTGGTCGACGTCAAGCGGGACAACAACCGCCTTGCCTACCAGACCGCGCGCCTGCAGGCGAAGGTCAACCAGCTGGCAACCCTGGAGTCGGAGAACCGCCGTCTGCGCAAGCTGCTCGGTCTGCGCGATCGCGTGGGCAACGAGACGGTCAGCGCGCTGGTCGTGTCCAAGGACACGACCGACTACTTCCGCGTGGCTCAGGTCACGCTGGATGCGCCGGCGCCCGGCATCCGCGCCAACATGCCGGTGATCTCTCTCGACGGCGTGGTGGGCACGGTGCGCCGCGTCTCGGGCGAGAGTGTGCAGGTGCAGCTGGCGGTGGACAGCGGCTTCGGCGTGGACGTGGTGGTGGAGCGCACCGGCGCACGCGGCTTCGTCCGCGGCGGCGGCGACAACAACCGTTACCTGGTCCGGGTGGAGCTGGTGCAGAGCACCGACAGCATCGAGAACGGCGATATCTTGATCACCAGCGGCGTGGGCTGTCGCTTTCCCAAAGGTCTGCCTGTGGCCAAGGTGACCAAGGTCGTCAAGCGTGACTTTGGTGTCTACCAGACGGTGGAGGCCGAGCCCGTGGTCGATTTCTCTCGCCTGAGCGAGGTGCTGATCGTGACCAGCGGCGAGGACACCTGCAGGCCCGGCGTGGCGGGGGAGCGCTGAGCCGTGCGCACGGGAGCCTTTCTGGTCATCGGCTTCTTGCTGCTGGTGCTGCAGGGCAACCTGTATCCGCTGCTCGGCCCGCTCGATCTGCACGGAGCGACCCCGAGCTTCGTCCTGCCTCTGCTGATTTTCCTGGGCGTACACGAGGCCTCGACGGTGCGCGGCGCTGGCGTGGCGTTTGGGCTGGGCTACGCCACCGATCTGCTCGCCTCCGCGCCGATCGGCCTGTTTACGATGGTGAGCGTGGTGGTGTGGTGGCTGGCACGCACCGCCGGCGTGCGGCTGGCCGCGCAGACGTGGTGGACCAAGGTCGCGCTGTCCTTCGGCTTCTCGCTGGTGGAGAGCGTGCTGGTGCTGGTGCTGCTGGCCATCTTCGGGGCGGACCCGCAGCGCCCGCTGGAGATCGCCACGGTAGCCCTGCCACGTGCCACGGCCACGGCGCTGTGCTCGCTGTTCATCTTTCCCCTGGCGCAGCGGCTGCATCAGGGCTCCACGCCGGCACGCTCGTTTGAAGGGCTGATGGGTTGAGATGAAGCTGTTCATGCAGCGCTCTGATGTCGGTGACTTTCGCCGGCGCTATCACTTCATGGTGCTGGCCATCGTGGTCGGCTTTCTGCTGCTCACCGCCCGGCTGGTGCAGCTGCAGATCGTGCAGGCTCCGCAGCACCGCGCGCAGGCGCTGCGCAACGTCGTGGGGCGAGTCTCTCTGGCGACGACCCGCGGCGTGATCCGTGACGCGCAGGGCAGGGTGCTCGCTGCCAACCGCCCGTCGTACGACATCTACGTGGTGCCCGGGCTGATCGACATGCAGCAGACCTGGCCCAGGGTCGTTCAGCTCATGGGGCTGGGGGTGACGCAGGCGAAGGAGCTGGCGAGCAAGATCAACGATGTCCGGGCGCAGGACGGCAAGCGAAAGCTGCAGCAGATGCTGCTGGAGGTCGACGTCAGTCGCGATGTGGTCGCGGCGCTGGAGACGCACGCCTCGGAGTTGCCCGGCGTGGACGTGGTGTCCACGCCCGTGCGCTACTATCCGTACGGCGAGCTGGCCTCGCATCTGCTCGGCTACATGCGTGAAATCGATGCGGAGACGCTCGCCGAGCACGAGGGGCAGAGCAGCTATCGCGCTGGTGACCGGCTGGGCGCGGTCGGTGTGGAGCGCCGCTGGGAGAGCTATCTGCGCGGGCAACGCGGCTGGCAGAAGGTGGTGCGTGCGGGCAACCGGCGAGCAGCGCAGCGGCCCGGTCTGGCGGAGCGCTATCTGGAAGAGCCCCGGCGGCTCGAGCCCATCCCGGGGCGAGACATCGTGCTCACCGTGGACATCGAGCTGCAGAAGGCCATCCAGAAGGAGATGCGCGGTCAGCTCGCGGGGTCCGTGGTCGTGGTGGATGTGCGCAGCGGGCGCGTGCTGGCTGCGCTGAGCAAGCCAGGCTTTGACCCCAACGTGCTGTCTGGTGGCGAGGGCAAGCAGGCCATCCGTGACGCGTTCGAGCGGCTGAGCCGCGATTCGCTGAAGCCACTGCTCGACAAGACCACCTCCGCAGTCTACCCGCCGGGCTCCACGTACAAGCCGTTCAGCGCCCTCGCCGGGCTTGCGGGCGGGCTCATCGGCGCGGACAGCACCGTCAACTGTCGTGGTGGCTATGAGTTCGGCCGGCGCTTCTTTCGCTGCACCGGCGTGCACGGCAAGGTCAGCCTGCACGACGCGATCGTGCAGTCGTGCAACACCTACTTTTACGCGCTCGGTGAGTCGATCCACATCGATCAGCTGGCGAAGATCGGCATGGACTTTGGCTTCGGCGTGAAGACCGGCATCGGCGTGAACCCGGAGGCCCGGGGCCGCATGCCCACCCGCGCCTGGTACGCGCGGCGCTACAAGGGCGACGGCTTCCGCGGCGGCTTCACCTTGCTGGCTTCCATCGGCCAGGGCGCCTCCGCGGTGACAGTGATGCAGCTGGCCCTGGCGTACGCCGCCATCGCCAACGACGGCACGCTATATCAGCCGCAGGTGGTGCGCAGCATCGAGACCAGCGGCGGCATCACTGTGCAGGAGTTCCCGCCCCGGGTGCGCGAGGTGATCGACGTGGATTCCGGCCAGCTCTCCCTGATCAAGCAGGCGCTGCGCGGCGTGGTAGCCAACCCCAAGGGCACTGCCTACTCCGAGTCGCTGCAGGGGGTGGATGTCGCCGGCAAGACGGGCACGGCGCAGGTCAGCCACGTGGCCCCGCGCAGCGTCGATCCCAAGCGCGAGTGGTACTTCAACAGGGACCACGCCTGGTTCGCCGGCTACGCTCCTGCAAAGGCCCCCGAGATCGCCATCGTCGTGCTGGTGGAGCACGGCGGCGGCGGCGGCAAGGTGGCTGCGCCCATCGCCATGCGGGTCGTGGACGCCTGGCAGAAGCTGGAGAAGCGGCGGCTGGCCGCGCACGAGGGGGGCGAGCTCGAGAAGGTAGGGGCGAGCCTGTGAACCTGTTTGCGCGGGGTGGGGCGCGTGCGCGCGAGCACTTTGATTGGCCGCTGTTCCTGAGCGTGGTCGGCATCGCCATCATCGGCGTCGTCAATCTCTACAGCGCGACCAGTCCGTATATCGACGATCCGCGGCGCTCGGGCCTGGCGGACATGTACGTGCAGCAGGTGTACTGGCTCGTGGTGGGCGGCCTGTTCGGCACGCTCGCGGCCGTGGTCGATTACCGCAGCATCGAGCGCCTGGCGTACGTCTTCTATGGCCTGGGTATCGCCAGCCTGCTGCTGGTCTTTGTGCTGGCCTCCGACGTTCGTGGCTCGGCTCGCTGGATCGAGGTCGGGCGCCTTACCTTTCAGCCCAGCGAGTTCATGAAAATATTCATGGTGCTCGCGGTGGCACGCAAGCTCGCGGAGGATCCGCGCAGCGATGCCAAGACCTTGATCGAGCTGGCGCCGGCTGCCTGCCTGGTGGGGTTGCCAGCGCTGCTGGTGGGCCTGCAGCCGGATTTTGGCACGGCCATGATCTTCAGCAGCTGCGGCTTCACCATGCTGGCCCTGACCCGGCTGCGCCGCAGTAGCCTGGTCCTGTTCGTGGCCGGGCTGGTGCCCATCGCCTGGTCGCTGTGGCAGTTCGGCCTGCGCGAGTACCAGCGCGACCGCGTCCTCAGCTTCCTCAATCCGGAGGCGGATCGGACGGGCACCGGCTGGCACGCGCTGCAATCCCGCACTGCCATCGGGAACGGCGGCATCTGGGGAGAGGGCTTCCGCGAGGGCACCCAGAATCAGTTCGGCTTCTTGCCGGACCAGTACTCGGATTTTCCCTTCAGTGTGTTCGCGGAGGACTGGGGCTTCGTCGGCTGCGTGGCGCTGCTCTGCCTGTACGCGTTCGTGTGCGCCTGGTCCATCAACATAGCCTCCACCGCCAAGGATCGATTTGGCGCGGCGGTGGCCGTCGGGGTCGGAGCCCTGTTCTTCTGGCACACGTTCTTCAACGTGGGGATGACGATCGGCATGTTGCCGGTGGTGGGCATCACCCTGCCGCTCTTCTCCTACGGCGGCTCGAGCACGCTGACCACGATGGTGGGCTTCGGGCTGCTGATGAACATCTCGCTGCGCCGCTGAGGGCGCCACCCCGGGAGAGCGCTGGGGGCGGCGCGTGTGCCGTGCGCAGCGCCAGGGCTCAGTCGATCTTGAAGAGCTCGTCCAGATCCGTGCGCGACAGCTTCTTCGCCCCACCGCTGTCCTCGGTGAGCACCGCCGACACCAGCTCCTTCTTCTTCTCCTTGAGCTCCAGGATCTTCTCCTCGATGGTCCCGGCCGCCACCAGGCGATAGACGGTCACGACCTTCTTCTGGCCGATGCGGTGCGCGCGGTCCGAGGCCTGATCCTCCACCGCCGGGTTCCACCACGGATCGAAGTGGATCACCGTGTCGGCGGCGGTCAGGTTGAGGCCGGAGCCGCCCGCCTTGAGGCTGATCAGGAAGACGGAGATGGTGGGGTCATTCTGGAAGCGATCGATGCGCTCGGCGCGATCCTGAGTGGAGCCATCGAGGTACTCGTAGCGCACCCGATCCTCGTCCAGCGCGCTCTTCAGGATCTTCAGCATGCTGACGAACTGGCTGAAGACCAGCACGCGGTGCCCGCCGGCCTCGGCCTCTTCCACCAGCTCGCGGAAGGCCGTCACCTTTGCGCTGTCTTCATGCGAGAACTCGCGCGGCAATCCCAGCAGGCGAGGATCGCACGCGGCCTGCCGCAGCTTGGTGAGCCCGGCCAGGATGTGCAGCTGGCTCTTGGCGAGGCCCACCCGGTCCAGCTCGCCCATGACCTGCGCTCGCACCTCGCGCAGCACCTGAGTGTAAATGCCACGCTGCTCGGCGCCCAGGTCGATGACCTTGTCGCTCTCGATCTTGGGCGGCAGATCCTTGGCCACCTCTGTCTTCGTGCGGCGCAGGATGAACGGGTGAATGATGGCCTTGAGGCGCGCCGCTGCCTTGGAGTCACCCTGATCGATGGGGCGCGAGAAGCGCTCCTCGAACTTGGGTAGCGGCGGCAAGATGCCCGGCGAGACGAAGTCGAAGATCGACCAGATCTCCGTCAGCCGATTTTCGATCGGGGTGCCCGTCAGCGCCAGGCGGCGACGGGGAGACAGCTCCTTGGCGGCTTGCGCGGTGGCGCTGTGCGGATTCTTGATCGCCTGTGCCTCGTCCAGGATCACGTAGTCGAGCTGAAGCTTCGTCAGCAGGTCGATATCCCGCCGCAGCAGCGCATAGCTGGTGATGATGACGTTGGCGTTGGTCAGCTCCTTCTGCTGCTCCTTGCGGCCGGCGCCATGCCACAGCGCGGTCGTGAGCGTCTTGCCGAAGCGCTCGATCTCGCGCATCCAGTTGCTGACGACGCTGGTGGGCGCAACGATCAGGGCCCGTAGATCCTTGTTCTCCTGCTTCTCCAGCAGCAGCAGCGCGATGGTCTGGATCGTCTTGCCCAGGCCCATGTCGTCCGCCAGGATCCCGCCGGTGCCCAGGTCGTGAATGAACTTGAGCCACGAAAGGCCCTGCTCCTGGTAGGGGCGGAGCGTGGCCTTGAGCGCGCGCGGCTTCTTGATCTGTTTGATCTCTTCGATCGAAGAGAGCTTCTTGAAGAACTGCTTGGCGCCGGTGGAGAGCTTGGCATCGGGCAGCTGATTCAGCAGCTCTTGCACCCGGCCCGCCTGGGATAGCGGCAGCTTGCCGTTCTTGCCGACGCTGGCGATCAGCTCGATCTCGCGCGCCACGAGCTGCTCCACCCGTTCGGCGTCCAGTGGGGCATAGGAGTCGTCCGAGAGCCGGACGAACTTCTTGCCCTCGCGCAGGCACTGCTCGATCTCCTTGCGATCGATGGTCACGCCATCGCTCTCCCAGGTGATCTGCACGTTCAGCCAGTCCACTCCGCTGGAGACACGCGCCTGCATCTGCACCGGCTTGGAGCGGACCTGCACGCCCACGAGCTCTTCGGGGACGTACAGATCCCAGCTCTCCGGCAAGCTCCCGATGCCCTCGGACCAGAAGCGCAGGGCGTCATCACCCTCGGCTACGAAGGCCTCACCGGCCTCGTCCGCCTTGAGCCCGAGCTCGAGCAGTAGCTCGACGGCCTTCTGCTGCGCCACGATGTCGGTGCGCACACAGGTCGCCAGCTGGCCGTTGCTCGCGGGCTTGACGATGATCGGTGGCGAGATACCGTCCGCGCGCACCTCTACCTCGATATCGCCATAAGCCGTGCGCAGCGCCACCTCGGCCTTGACCAGGGAGCCGCCGGCTCGCATGCGAAACTGCGGCGGCAGATCCACCACGTTGGCGATTTGCGACAGGTCGGGCAAGGGGGCGCCCAGCTCCAGCGACAGGCGCGGCAGCATCTGTGTGATGAGCTGGATCAGCTCGCTCGCCGGCTCGGCGATGGTGGGAGCGCGCAACAAGCGGCGCAGGGCGGCGGGAGAGACGCGCACGTCGATGGGGCGCGCGATGCCCTCGGTGGTATCGATGTGATAGCCGGGATTGCCCTCGAACCAGCCGCCATTGGTCAACGAGAAGCGCCGCCCGTTTCCTTCCCGCTCAAAGCTGGCCTTGGCCACGATCGTGTCGCTGCCCACCATCTCGAGATCGAAATGCGGCCGCAGCACCTCCTGGGAGAAGCGCAGCTGCATCAGCGCTGGCTCCAGCAGCACGCGCCGGCCCTCCAGCTTCGGTAGCAGCTCCGCAGCGTCCTCGCCGCGCACGTCCACTGCCGGATGGCGCACGTTACCGCTCTCGAAGCGCGCCAGAATGCGCAGCGCATCGCGATCCGCGGTGGGCGTATGCGCCTGCCAGGCGAGCGCTGCGCTGGGCAGAAGCGGCTGGCGCGCGCTCAGATCGAGCAGCGTGATGGTGAGCCCGCCCGCGCGCACGTGGACGCGG
This sequence comes from Polyangiaceae bacterium, assembly GCA_025937895.1. GTDB lineage: Bacteria > Myxococcota_A > Polyangia > Polyangiales > Polyangiaceae > SZUA-265. The sequence goes on from JAICQL010000006.1 coordinate 33,911, forward strand.
TACTCGAGATCCACGCGCCGGGTGCCTGACTCGGGCGCCAGCCACGCGCCGAGCCCCGTGGTCCGCGCTCCGCCGTCCGTGCTGGGTAGATCGAGCACTCCAGCGCTGGCCACGGCCTGCAGTTGAGTGCGCCGGCGGCGCTCCCGGCGCCGGCTGGGCTTGCCCTCGCGCGAAGGTTGCGGCTGGCTCGCGCTCACAGGCGGGCTGACCATTGCGGTGCCATTGCTGGGGGCCGGGGCCTGTGCCGGCAGCGCAGGGACTGGCTCACGCCGGGGTGGCTGCTGCGCGCGGGCCTGATTGCGGACCGTGATCAGCAGCGCGGCGACATGTTTGCAGTGGTGGCCGGTCTTCTGGAACGCCGGGCAGCTGCACTCCGAGGTGATGCCGTCCCCGCCGAGCTGGATCGTCGTCTGATACGGGTCGGCATCGGAGCCCTTGATGCGAGCCGTGGCGTTGGCCTGGTTGACCTGAAGCTCACCTACGACCTTGCGCTTCTCGTAGTCCAGGCCGCGCAGAAACGTGCGTGCGCCCAGCAGGCGGCGAAGGCCTCGGTCGGAGAGGGTGGACAGAGCACCAGCAATTGAGGACGACACGCTACACCTGACGAGTTTGGGGTTTCACGAATTGAGTGATCACGCTGAGGAAGATCACTGAAGCATCACGATCGAGAGACAGATCACACCGGAGGGGAGAGCAGCGGAACGATCACGAGCGCCGAGACCACGGTGGCCTTCAGGCCCAGCAAGGCGGCAGGCCCCACCGAGTGCCCGATCAAGGTGCGCATCAGATCCATCCCACTGCGCGCTGGCTGTGGCAGCGGACCACCGGGACCGAGAGCCATGGCCGCGCCCTGCCGAGTGTGCCCGAGCGCCATCAACACACCGCGCGCTGCCAGTGCCGCACAGCCGCCGGTCAGCACGGTGATGATCGCTACCGCCATCAAGCCGTGCCCCGCAAGTCTGCTACCTTCGACACCAAACAGCAGCCGCAAGGACACACCCATCACCATGGGTGCCAGCAGCGCTGCAGCGGGGAGGGGCAACAGCTTGCGCGTAGCCACGCGCCCGGCACGTACCACGCTGCCCCGATAGCTGGTTGCGGGCTGAGGGTCCAGCTCAACCTGCGAGGCAGCCTCCGCCTGTTCGCGGGAGAGCTCTTCATCCACGGCGCTCGCTGCGCGACTAGCGCTCTGGAGCACGCCGCCGACGTAGCAGGACAGGCAGGCCAGGCCGAGAATCACGCCCAGCATCACCACGGGGTGCGCCAGGCTCAACGCGGGCGAGAGCGTGCTCGATGAGGAGAGGGACGAGGAGAAAGCAGGGGAAGCGGCGGCACGGGATAGCCCCAGCAGAGGTAGCGTCAGGGCACCCAGCAGCGCGGCGGCAGTACCGCACAGAATGACCTGGATGTCACCCAGGTTGCCGGCGATCAGGCCTGCTTGCTCGAGCTCCGCGGCTCGGCTCCGCGCCGGCAGATCGTAGTGGGCGCGCCGCAGCGCCGCCAGGCGCCGTACGCTGGAGGCGATGCTGCCGAACGCGCTGCAACACAGATGCAACGCGCCCGCGCCCGCCATGCCCGCCACCGCCAGGAGCAAGGTGTACGCGCCACCGTGGCTCAGCCCGGTGCCAGCGCCCAGCGCGTGCGCAGCGCCAAGCCCCGCCACCGCCACCAGCAGCGGAGCCCATGCGCGCTGCAAGCCGAGCCCGAGCGCGCGCGGCAGCCATGCCACTGAGGCGGCGGATCCGGAGGCGAGCACTCCGAGCGTGCTGCCGCCGCGCGGCACCAGCAGCAGCGCCTGACAGATCAGGCTGGTAACGATGCCGAGCAGGCCCGCGCTGAACGCTCGTAGATAGAGTGGAGCCCCGAGCAGCCAGAATGCGCCCCCGAGCAACCCCGTAGCCGCGATGAGCGCCTGACTCAGCCCGGCTCCCGCGAAGCCGCTCCACGAGGACGAGCCGGGGCCGATGCGAAGGCTGCTGGTGGCCAGTGCGACAGCCAGCAAGCCCGTGGCACGTATCAGCAGCGGCAGCGCCACGAGCGCGAGCCCCGAGCTCTCCGTGAGCCCGGCATTCGCGGCCGCGACTGCTCCGGAGAGCGCCAGCAGCGAGACGTTGGCCAGCATCATTGCGGCAAAGACATCCGTGCTGCGCGAGACCAGACCGGCGAGGTGATCTCCGACGAGCTCGGCGACCAGGGCTGGGTTCTGCTCCTCGTCGACGCTGATACGGCCTTCGCTCTGGGCGTTCCGCTCGGTCGCCGACTGGACCCGGGCTGCGGTCTGGAAGCTGCTGCCTCCCACTTGAAAGACCAGCGCTGCGCCGATGGCGCCCAGTGCCACCAGCGGCTGGCTGCGCGTTGCTTCCTGCAGCGCCGCCGCTGGCTCCAGCTGCAACACCCAGCTGGCGAAGCGCTGATAGCCCAGGAATGCCAGACAGGTCAGCAGCAAGCTGGCGGCATCCATCGCCAGCGCGAGCAGCAGCGCGCCGCGCAGCACGGCTGCGCTCGCCGCCTCCGGCTCCGCCTGCAAGTCAGCCAGGGCGCGCGCGCTGGCGCGGGCAGCAGCCCAGTGTGAAAGGCGAGCCAGCGCGGCTCCAGCGGCTCCGCCGAGCAACACCCCGAGCACGCCGGCGACCAGACGCGCGCCCGCCTGCGGCTGCCGCAAGCCCCATAGCAGCAGCGGGACACAGAGGGCTGCAGCGAGCACACCGAGCAGCGCGGCCAGCAACCGCGTCTCCTGCGTCAAGAAGTCCGAGCCAGCCCGCTCCACCGCGGCCAGCATGCGATCGAGCTCGCGGCGCCGCGCGGTGCTGCCCACGAGCGACCGCGCGTGGGACACCACGACGGCCACACTAGACGCGCACAGGACGAAGACGACCAGCTCACTCACGACAGCAACATGCTAGGGCTCCCAACCGCCTGACGATCGCGTGGCCCCGCGAAGGGGGAGGTTCTGGTGTGGAGCACGCGGTAACCCCGCTCTCGGATGGCAAACGCTTCCGGCCCCAGCAAGGAGCAAAACCAAGCGCTTGCGCCGTCTTCGCGACCCCTCGAGGCCCAACATTCTCGAGGCCCAACATTGAGGAAGCGCCAGCGCACGGCGCTGGCGAGCCACTACCTTCGACTATCTTCGAGACGTTCGAAGCACCGTCCTCCGATGCGCCGCCCTTGAAGACCGGCACCGGCGAACTGCCACCGGATAACCACACCCAACCACTCGACCACAATCATCGTCGCGCGACGTGAAGCGCCAAGTTCAGTTGTGAGCCCGGCTCGTAACACGACCCAGTGGAGGGCGGCAAGCTCCAAAAAGACACGTCATTGCTCCCTCAAACGACCGCTCGCAGGGTCGTGCGCAGCGCCGGAGGCATGCGCAAAAAGCGACGTCGAGATCTCGAGTTAGCTGAGTCGAGAAACGCCCTGGTCGCCGGGCCAGGGATGCTGCGGGGCCGCTACTTCGCCTGCATCACCATCAGGTGATACTTGCCAAATTCGTTCTGGCCGAGCGTGAACAACACCTCCACGAACAGGCGATATGGGGTGGTGCTATCAGCGATGATAATCGCCTCCGAGCTCGCCGGATCCAGACCCTTTGCCTCGCGCAACGCGCGATCGAGCTTGCGTGCTGCCTGCAAGGCGTTGCCCAGGGGCACGATGTAGAGCGAGTTCGCGCCCCGCTTGAAGCGAGCCTCGACGCCGTTCTGCGCCAGCGATTGATTGTTGGGCAAGTCGAGCACCTTGTCGTCACCGACCAGCACCTGGCTCTTGGACACGGTGACCCGCACTCCCTCCTGCGCCGGCTGGGTCTGGATGACGCTCTTGGGCAACATCAGATCCCTGCTCTGCGGCACGGAGGCGCTCGACTCACCCAGGGTCTTGAGCAAGAAGACCAGGATGATGGTCATGATGTCGAGCATGGCCGTGATGTTCAGGAAGTTGATCTCGGGATCGTGCGCGTTGCGACGGATCGCTTTGCGCAGCTCGGCCTTGTACTTCACTGTGGACGCCCTGGCCTGAGGCGCTATCGGTACCACTACTCCGTTCGACATCGCGTCTCTGCTGCTCGGGCGCTAGCGCGCCACCTGGAAGTTTACGTCGGGAAACAGCGGGTCGCCCTTGGACGTCGCTCGCACGGCGTCGATCGTGCTCACCAGCGTCTGATAGTCGATACCCGGGTTGGCGCTCAGGAACACCTGCGTCTCCTGCCCGAACTCGGGGGAGGCCTGCTTCAGGCTGCCCGCGCAGGCGTTGAGTGCATCGAAGTCATATCCATCACCGCGGCGCGGAATTGCGATGCCCGGTCCGGCACCTTTACAGCCGGGGGCCACGTTGCCGCTGGAGGTCTTGATCGCGTGGCCCTCACTGGTAATCAGCACGGAGAGATTGAGCACCTCCTTCTTGCTGTCCGCTCGCACGCCGCCGGTGGGGCTGGCCGGCGGCGTCGTCTCGATGGTCGCCGTGAAGGTGACAGCCACCGTGGCCAGCACGAAGATCAGGATGTTCACCACGATGTCGAGGAAGGGGACGATGTTGAGCTCACCGCCTTCTTCGTCTGGTGACAGCTCCTTGGGCTGGCTCAGTCGTCGAATTTTGCTGCGCTGTGCCGCGCTCAGCTGTGCGCCGTCCGCCATGTTCCTCGCGCCTGGGTTCCTGGAGTCTGGACCTGATACTGGACTGTTACCACGAGCGGCTGACCGATGAGCGCCTGCTCAGCGCTGCTGCAGGGTCAGCAGGTTGAACGTCTTCTCCATCGTGGACTCCAGATCGTGCTGGATGTTCTTGGCGCGCGTGTGCAGCACGATGTGCGTGATCATGCAGAACACCGCGATGCCCAGACCGAGCGCCGTGTTGTACATGGCTTCGGCGATACCGTTGGAGAGCATGCGCTGCTTGTCGGCCTGGGACAGGCCCGGGGCCGAGATGGCCGAGAACGTCGCAATCAGACCGCTCACCGTGCCCAGCAGTCCGATCAGGGTGGCGATGTTTGCCAGCGACCAGAGCGTGCCCACACGCTTCTCGGCCTGCGGCTTGAGCTCACCCAGCTTCTCGCTGAGGGCGGCGTCGATCTCGTCCGGGCCCTTGTTGGACTGGGTCAGGCCCGCGCGCACGAGCTGCAGCATCGGGTAATCCTCTGCCTCGCACAGCTTGATCGCGCGATCGATGTTGCCGGCCGTGACCAGCTTCTTGATCTGGGCGAAGAACTCCTTGGAGTTCACGCGGTAGCGAGTGAGCTGAAAGGCGAAGCGCTCCACCACGATGGTGAGCACGATCGCTGAGCAGCAGAGATTCGCCACCATGAAGGTGGGGTTGTGCTTGAAGGCCTCGATCAGCTGACCGCTGCTCCCCTCGGCCGCAAAAAGCAGAAGATTCATCGCTCGACTTCCCTTTCCTCCGGCCTTTCTTCGGCCTTTTCTCTCGCTACCAGGGCCGCTCTGCGAGCAGGTCCCTGAAAACTGAACAACTATAACGATCGCCAAACGAGCTGTGCAAGCTGGCCCGGGGCGTTGCTGGCGGGCGCTACGCGCCCGGCCGCCCTTTTCCACGCGGCCCAGCCCCACACAGCGCTGCGCGTCGTGTTCGCGCTGCGCCGTTTCCCCGTGCTGGCGTGCTGCAGGGCACGGCTCGAGTCGCCTCGCGCCCGCCCAGGGCCTCACCGTCACATGCTCTGGTCAGGTTCCGCAGCACGACTTGCCACCTGAGACGGCATCGCCCTGCGGCGCCTTAAGGGTGCGGGTCGGAGCGACCGGAAGAGCGCACTGCCCGCGCGTGGCAGCTCACTCGAGGGAGCAACCACTCCTGGCGAGCAGAGGCAGCAAGGAATGCCGGCGCGCACCGCGCGCTGGCCCCTCACGGGACCGAGCTCGTCGATGTCGGCACAGGTCGGTAGGGCTGCCACCCAGCGAGATGAGGTACTTTGCGGCCATGGGGCCAGTGTGACGTGAGGCCTCCGCGAGCGAGCTGATGAGACCACTCGTGAGCGTGACGCCTGCCGCGGCTCTCCGCACGCTGCGAGTGTGAGCGTCCGCGGCTAACCAGTAGCGCGAGAACGTGCCGCGAAGCAGCGCGAGGGCAGGGCAGCAGCAGCCTGGTGTGCGGCGGATCGCGGAAAAAAGGCCCAGTACGCAGACGGAGTGATGTCTGCCGGCAGTCACGGCGGGGCGGTCGTCCCGTCAATCCCGCTTGACGTAGGGCCGCACGATTGCGCAATATCCAGCGGTCGAGCGGGTCAAGGAGCGTCCCGCCGCGGTGATTCCGAGTGGTAGCCCTCTGGAGTAGATGCGCGGGCGCCGCCTCGCGGAAGGTGCGCCAGGTGCGGCGCTCGCTGAAGGATGCGGCCATCCCAGCATGGGGGGTTATCGCTGGCGCCCAGGTAGCCGTCACCTGTCGTGGGCCTGCTTCAGGAAGCGCCCAGACGCCCATTGCACCGCTTCGAGTCGATGGGTTGGGGACGGCAGCCTGCGATTGCTTCGGCTTGGTGCACGGCACAGTGCATCAAAGGGTGCATCAAACGGCGCATCAAACAGGGTATCGAGCCGTGCAGCGAGCGGCGCGTCATCATGCCGTTCCGTTCGAAGGTGGTCAGCAGCGTGAGAAAAACGCCATCACCCCGCGCGTGGGCGCGACTTGGTCAGGCGCGGCGGCGCGGAATGGGATAAATTGCTCATCCCCTTCGCTGCGCAGGGTGGCGATCTTCGATTCGCAGATCTTCGATTGGCAGGACGTCGACTTGCAGGTCTTCGCTTCTCACGTCTCAGCTAGAGATGTCTCCACGAGAGATGTCTCCACGAGAGATGTCTCCGGCAAACGCTGCGCGGAGCTACTGGCCTCCAGAGGGCACCCTTCGGAGCGCCAGCCTTCGAAGGGTATCACCCTCCGGGCGCGGCGTTGCAGCTGCGAGCGGAGGGGGCGTGAGTTTCAGTGCTTTTAGAGCAATGCTTTTGGAGCAGAGAGTGCTTCCAACTCGGTAATTCTCATCACAGCTTCAGGATTGGTCTCGGGGCGCGCTTCTCTCGCAGAAGCCTCCCAGCAGAGGCTGCTTCAGCAGAGGCTACCTCGGCAAAAGGCTACCTCGGCAAAAGGCTACCTCGGCAAAAGGCTGCTTCAGCAGAGAGCCGCTTCAAAGGGGCGGCAGTCCTCGAGCGCTATCTCTCCCGGAAAAAGTCGCAGGAAAAGGTAAGGTAAAGTTCGATGTTTTCGACACTCTGGCATCACTACAATGAGGGCGGCTGGGCCATGTGGCTCATCCTGTTTTGGCTCGTCTGTTCGATCGCGGTCATCGTCGAGCGAACGGTGTATCTGTTTGGCGCCTCCATCAACAAAGAGGTCTTCGTCGCCACCATGCAGAAGTGCATCCTGGCCGGTGACGTCGCCAAGGCCGTGAAGATGTGCTCCGCCGCCAACGCCCCACTCGCTCGCATCGTGCAAGCGGGCCTGGTGAAGGTAAATCGGCCGGACGAGGAAGTGCAGGCAGGCATGGATGAGGCCGCCCTGCGCGAGATGCCGGCCATCAACCGCCGCACGGGCTTCTTGGCGCTGTTCGCCAACCTGGCCATGTTGTGCGGCCTGTTCGGCACCATCGTCGGTCTGATTCGTGCGTTCGGCGCGGTCGGTGGCGAGAGCATCGACCCGAGCCAGAAGGCGCGCATCCTCGCCGAAGGTATCTCGGAGGCCATGAACTGCACCGCATTCGGGCTGATCGCAGCCATCGTGGCGCTGATGGGCTTCGCGTTCCTGAACGGCAAGACGCAGGGCATGGAAGACGACATCAACGAGGCCTCGGTGCGCGTGCTGAACCTCGTGGTTGCCAACCGCCAGAAGGTGAACCTGCAGGGCATGTGACCCGGGTAGCTGCGCGGGATAGCATCGAACGGGAACGCGACACCTCCTGCGAGCGCCTCACGGCCCTCGCAGGAGGCCCTCGCTAGCCCCGAGCATCAGCGCAGCGCACAGGCGATGACGGCGGCGCCGCCGCTGAGCATCCCCGGCCCCGAGCATCCCCGGCCCCGAGAACGCCCGGAGTGGTTCCCTGACAAGTCAGCTCCCGAATACAGACGAGCAGCAGGAAAAGGTAGGAGTACAGCGAAATGGCAGGCATCGACGTTGGTGGTGGTCATGGCGGCAAGCGATCCGTCAACCAGGAGATCCCGCTGATCCCCTTCATCGATTTCCTTTTGTGCCTCGTGTCGTTCTTGCTCATGACCGCGGTCTGGACGCAGATGTCGCGCATCAATGCGGACGCGCGCGTGCCTGGTCCGCCGGATCCTGACAAGGAGCTGGACGAGCAGAAGAAGGATCTCACGCTGCATGTGGAGATGCGCGGCGAGGAGAAGTTCCAGCTCGTTTGGAAGGAAGGTAACACGGTGCGCGATACCGTGGACGTGCAGCGCAAGCAGGCGCGCCTGAGCGACGAGGACTTCTCGTATCCGGATCTGTCCGCGGAGATCACCAAGCAGTGGCAGAGCCAGGGCAGCCACCGCGCAGACAGCGATCTCAAGCGCGATCAGGCGGTGCTGCACACGGACAACACCACCAAGTTTGAGGACATCATCGCGGTGATCGATGCCATCTACGCGCCCCAGCGTACGATCAAGCTGGGCGGAGCCGAGGAGACCATCCCGGCCTTCAACGTCACCTTTGCAGTGGACTGAGGCGCCTCGTTCGCCTCGTCTGCCGCGTACCTCCGTTCGTTTCAGGAACCGTCGTTTTCCACTGCTATGTCTCAAAAAGCTCTGTCGCGTTTTCATCAGCCGATCTCCGTTCCCGGTCGCCGGCTGCTCGCTCACGTTCCGCTCGGATTTGTCGCGAAGAAGGTGGGCGGCGGAGGTGGTAAGTCCGTAAACCACGAGATCCCGCTGATCCCGTTCATCGACTTCTTGCTCTGTATCGTGCTCTTCTTGCTGGCCAGCTTCTCGGCCTCGGGTGAGCTGCCGATCGACAAGAACGTGCGGTTGCCGCAGGCCGACAACGTCGAGGACATGACCAATGCCCCGATGATCGCCGTGGCGGGGCAGATGATCTTGGTGGATGGCATGCCGGCGGGTACCACGCGCCCGGTGAAGGAAGCCAACCGCATGCAGAAGCTCGATGAGCTGTTCAATCTGCTCAAGGGCCGGCGTGAGGTGTTCAAGCAGATCAATCCCAACAAGGAGTTCCACGGCATCGCGATCCTCCAGGTGGACCGCGAGGTTGAGGCGGTGGTGGTCAAGAGCGTGTTCCAGACAGCAGCGCTGGCCGGCTACCCCAACGTGAGCTTCATGGTGAAGAACCGCGGAGGCGGTAAGCGCAACAAGGGCTGAGGGCGGCGGCGGCTCTGGCCGCTGTCGGGTCCGCTCACGGCATCGGAGCCTGATAACGTCGGAGTCTGACGAGCCACCGCGGCGCAGCTCGGGGCGGCGCTCGCGCGAGGATATCATGCCTTCGAGTCCCAGAGGTCAACAGCCCCGCCCGCTGGGGCGCGGGCTGCCTGCGCTGAATGAGTCGCGCGTGGCGCGCAAGCGCTCGATCGTGCTCGGTCGAGCGCGGGTGCGCGAGGTGGCAACGCGTTTCTGGTTGCTCACGTTCGCGGGCCTCGCGGTGTTTGCGGTGGTTTACTACCGCCACTCGCAGCAAGAGCTGGCGGAGCAGCGCAGTCAGCTGGCCGCGCGCCAGCGAGCGGTGGTGGTGGCCGCCGGGCAGGGCGGCTTTGAGCTGCGCGACAAGCTGGAGGCGTGGGTCCTGGAGCTCGCGCAGGGTGAGGTGGAAGCGAGCGTCTCGCCGCTGGCGTCGCTCGACGAGATCTCGCGCGGGCCGGGGATCTACCTGCGCGCCCGGCAGCAAGACGTACGCGATGTGGAGTCTCTGCGGCGCGCCGCAACTCGCTCGCTGCACGACGGCTTTACCTCGTGCCTGTTCGTGGGCAAGACCCCGGATGCCGCGGGGACGCCGTGCAAGGCGAAGAGCCAGTGTGGCCCCGGTGAGCTGTGCGATGACTGGGGCGTCTGTTCCGTGCCCGGACAGCCCTACAATCTGCGGCTGCTCTACGCGGCTCTGGCGGTCCAGGGTCGAGACTGGCACGAGCGGCTGGCTGCCACCACGGACGAGCTGCAGGTGCGCGCGATGGAGCTCGAGCTGGAGGGGACAGCCAAGCACGAGGTGCCGGCTGCCGTCGAGCTGGTTCGCCGCAGCCGCTTCTTCACCGCAGTACTCGATGAAGAGGCCCTTGGCACGCAGCCGGAGCCGGGCGTAGACGCGGGAGTCGAGGAGACCCCGGAGCAGCGCTTGCAGACGACCGATCACTTCGTGCGCGTCGGGATCTGGGACATCGCCCGGAGCGAGCTGCTCGTCCGCCTGCGGCTGGAGGTAGCAGGCCGCTTCGTGTCGATGGGGCGTGACGTGGACGACGTGGCGGCTGCCCGCTCCCGGCAGCGTCAGGCCAACAACTGTGCCGCTGCCGTCGAAGTGCGAGAGGCGCTGCTCGCGAAGCTGGGGCAGGCGGTGTCGGCCTCCGGCGCCGCTGCAGGAGCCCCTGCCACGGCTCCGGGCGCCACAGCGCCAGCGGCCGGGGCTCCCCCCGCCGCAGCTCCCCCCGCGGCCGCACAACCTTAGTGAAGCGCAGCGCGCTCGCGTGCTAGTCATCGCCAGGCTCTCCTGGCGGGAGCCGAACGTGAGGAGAGCGCTCGGACATGTATCGCTGGCTGATTCGCCCGCTGCTTTTTCGGTTGCCCGCAGAGACGGCGCACAGCCTGAGCTTTGGCTTGCTGCGCTGGCTGCATCGGGTACCGGGCGTGGCCCCACTGATGCGGGCGCTGTGGGTGGAGCGCGCGCCAGAGCTCGAGCTGCAGGTCATGGGTGTGAGCTTTACCAATCCCGTGCTGCTGGCGGCCGGCTTTGACAAGCACGCAACGGGCTACTCGGCTCTGGCGGATCTCGGCTTTGGTGGCATCGAGGTGGGGACGATCACCCACGAGGAGCAACCGGGCAACCCACGTCCGCGGCTGTTCCGGTTATCGCAGGATCGCGCCCTGCTCAACCGCATGGGTTTCAACAACTGTGGAGCGGCGAGCGCAGCGCGACATCTCGCCGGCCCCCGCCGGGGCGTCGTCGGGGTGAATATCGGCAAGACCAAGAGTGTGCCCGAGCAGGAGGCCATTGCCGACTATGTTGCGAGCGCGCGGCAGCTCGCGCCGCTGGCCGACTATCTGGTGGTCAATGTCAGCTCGCCCAACACGCCCGGCCTGCGCGATCTGCAGGCAGCGGACAAGCTGCGGCCCTTGCTCGAGGCGGTGCAAGGCGCCATCGGCGCTGCTGGTGGGCGCCGGGCGCCGCCGCTGCTGGTGAAGATCGCGCCGGATCTGGCGGACGCGGAGATCCTCGACATCGCTGACCTGGCGCTGGAGCTGGGCCTGGCCGGCATCGTGGCCACCAACACCACCATCGCTCGCACCGGCCTGGAGACACCGGCGAGCACGGTGGCGGCGCTGGGTGCGGGGGGTATCTCGGGCGCGCCGCTCCGGCGGCGAGCGCTGGACGTGCTGCGGCTGCTGCGGCAGCGCACGGGCAACGAGCTCACCCTGATCGCGGCAGGCGGCATCGAGAGCGCCGACGACGCCTGGGAGCGGCTGTGCGCTGGAGCGAGCCTGGTCCAGATCTACACGGCGTTCATCTATCACGGACCTGGCTTGCCCCGGAGCATTGCCCGTGGCTTGCTGGAGCGCGCTCGCGCGGAGGGCTTCGACAGTCTGGCAGCGGCGATCGCTCACCATCACGGCCTGGCGGCAGCAGCAGGCTCCGGGCCGCGAGCTCCGGGTGAACGCAGCGCGCAGCCGGCGCTCGCGCTCAAGTCGCCGAGCTGAGCTCGGGCTGCACGTCCGCTCGCGCTGGTGCCCCGAAACCGCCACCGCCGGGGGTCTCGATGCGCAACACGTCGCCCGGGCGCACGTCAAACTGGGCTCGGCCGGGCAAGCGCTGACCGTTGAGCAGGTTGTTTCCGGCTTCACCCGAGTGCCCGCCGCGCAGCCCGAAGGCGAGCGTGGTGCGCCGCTCGGACAGGATCGCGGCGGCCAGCGGCGCCAAAAACTCCAGCTCGCGGATAAGGCCATCCCCGCCGCGAAAGCGCCCGTTACCGCCCGAGCCGCGGCGCACCGAGAACTCGCGCACCCGCACCGGGTAGCGCGCCTCCAGCACCTCCACGTCGGTGATGCGCGTGTTCGTCATGTGCGTGTGGACCGCGGAGGCACCATCGAAGCTGGGCCCCGCGCCGGCGCCGCCCGCGAGGGTCTCGTAGTAGCCGAGGCGGTCGTTGCCGAAGGTGAGATTGTTCATCGTGCCCTGGCTGGCGGCCAGCTTACCCAGAGCACCCAGCAGCACGTCCACGACTCGCTGCGAGGTCTCGACGTTGCCCGCGGCCACGGCGCGCTGGGGGCCTGGCGCCAGCACACTGCGCTCGGGCACGCGCAGGCGTACTGGGCGCAGACAGCCGCTGTTGAGCGGCATGCCCCGCGGGATCAGGCAGCGCAACACGTACAGGATGGCCGAGAGCGTGACGGCACGCGGGGTGTTCAGGTTGCCTGCGTGCTCGCCGGAGGTGCCTTCAAAATCGACGTGCAGCTCACCCCCCGTGGCGCACACGGCCACCGTCAGGCGCGTTCCATCATCCAGGCGATCCGAGCAGCGCTGGACGCCGTGCGGCAGCGAGCGCAGCAAGCTCCTGACCTGCTGCTCGGCATAGTCGAGGATGAAGCCCATGTAGCGCTCGACAAACTCAGCGCCGAGCTCCTGCGTCAGCGCAGAGAGCAGCTCGACCCCCCGCTGATTGGCGGCGATCTGCGCCTCCAGGTCCGCCAGATTGTCGCCCGGCATGCGTGCAGGGTGGGGGCCGGAGCGCAACACGGCCAGCACCGCCTCGCGCTCAAAGCGACCCGCCGAGACGATCCGCTCGCCACGGAACACCACGCCTTCGTCGGCGAGGGTGCGTGAGTTGGCGGGCATCGAGCCCGGGCTGCAGCCACCCACGTCGGCGTGATGGCCGCGACTGGCCACATAGAACTGCAGCCTGCCGTCAGCGCCATGCACGGGGGTGACCACGGTGATGTCGGGCAGGTGAGAGCCACCGTGCGCGGGATCGTTGATCACGAACACATCGCCCCGAGCTGCCGTGGGGTGGCGCGCGTGAACGGCGGCCACCGATTCACCCATCGCACCCAGGTGGACGGGGATGTGCGGAGCGTTGGCGATCAGCTGTGCGCCGCGATCGAAGATCGCGCAGGAGAAATCGAGGCGCTCGCGGATGTTCGTGCTGAGGGCGGTGCGGCGCAGCACCTCACCCATTTGCTGTGCGATGGACATGAAGCGATTGCCCATCAGCTCGAGCTGTACGGCATCGGCTGCGTCCGGCAAGCTGGTGGCGGCCACGCTGGCCGTGGTGGTTGCAGTGGACCTCGGCGCTCGCGCGTCGCAGGTCACGCGCAAGACCCCGCCGGCACCGGCGGTCAGCGCGTAACCTGGCTCGATGACGATGCTACCGGTGGCTTCCAGCACAAGCGCTGGACCTGGGATGTGATGACCTGGCCGCAGCTGGCTGCGCAAGAACACCGGTGCATCGAGGGGCGCGGCCTCCATGGCGCTCCAGAACCGGGCTCGCCGTTGCGGCTCCGGCGCGCCGCGTGCCTCTGAGTCAGGCACCGGGCTGGCAGCGAGCGCGGGCGCTGCCGAGCTGGCCTCCACCCGCAGCTGCAACGCCAGCACGGGGTGGTCCGGACGCCGGTAGCCGAACCAGCGCTCGTGTTGTTGTTCGAAGGCCTCGCGCAGCGCCTCGGCCGAGGCGAGCTCGAGGGTGAGCACTGTCTCGCTGCCGGCGTAGCTCAGGTCGAGCGAGCGCCGCACCTGGGCTCGCGCGCTGTCGACCCCGTCGGCCTGCAGGGCCTGCAGCGCCTCGCGCTCGAGCGCGCGCACAGGCTCCTGCAGCTGCTCGAGCAGCTCCGCCGACAGGGGCCGCCGGCCTGCATCCGCCTGGCCGTGACGCGTGATCGGCGCCAGCCCCATCCCGTACGCGGAGAGCACGCCGGCGAGGGGATGGAACAGGAGCGTCTCGATGCCGAGCAGCTCGGCCACGGCACAGGCGTGCTGCCCGCCGGCGCCTCCGAACACGACGAGCGCGTGATCTCGCACGTCGTAGCCGCGGGCCACGGACACGCGGGCGATGGCCTCCGCCATGTTGGCGTTGGCGATGCACAGCATGCCTCGAGCGATCTGCTCCGCCGTCCAGGTTTGTCCGGTGCTGGCGGGCCGCTGCTGCAGCGCCTCGAGCGCGCGCTCGACTCGCGCCGGGTGGAGCTGCAGCGGGAAGAGGTCGGGCTGCAGCCGTCCCAGCACCAGGTTCAGGTCGGTGACGGTGAGCTCCGTGGCGTCCGGGTGACCATAGCAGAGCGGACCCGGCAGCGCGCCCGCGCTCTCCGGCCCCACCTGGAAGCGGCTGCCGTCGAAGCGGCAGATCGAGCCACCGCCCGCCGCCACCGTGTGGATGTCGAGCATCGGCGCCAGCACCTTCAGGCCCGCGATGCCCCGCTCGTACACGCGCTCGTATTCCCCCGCATAGCGCGCGACGTCCGTGGACGTGCCACCCATGTCGAAGCTGATCGCGCGCTTCAACCCGGCTCGTTGCACCACCTGGGCGGCGGCCACGACGCCTCCCGCGGGCCCGGAGAGGAAGGAGTGTTGCGCTCGGAACCCACGCGGCAGGGTCAAGCCACCGCTCGATTGCATCAGCCACAGCCTGCAGCCCGGCAGCTCGCGCTGCAGGCTGGCCAGGTACTCCACGAGCAGTGGCGTCAGGTAGGCGTCCAGCACGCTCGTGGACGCCCTGCCGAGCAGGCCAATTTGCGGCGCCACCTCGTGCGAGAGCGCGACGTGGGCGAAACCCGCTGCCTGCGCCAGCTCGCGGAGCTCCAGCTCCAGAAAGCTGGCAGCATAGGCGTGCAGCACCACGACCGCGAGGCTCTCGATGCCGCTCGCGCGCAGCAGCGCAAGCCGTGCGCTCAGCCGTTCGCGCGGCTCGCGGGCGAGCACCGTGCCGTCGGGGGCCGCGCGCGTGTCGAGCTCGATCACCTGCTCGTACAGGCGCTCCGGAGGCGGAATGTTCAGCTCGAACAGCTGCGGTCGGGTCTGGTCCCCGATCTCGAGCAGATCGCGGAACCCGCGCGTGATCAGCAGCGCGGAGCGCACGCCGCGGCGCTCCAGGAGCGCGTTGGTGGCCAGCGTGGTGCCCATCCGCACCTCGCTGGGCGGGATCGGGTCAGCCTCGCTCAGCCCCAGCAGCTGCCGGATGCCGACGAGCGGAGCGCGGTCGCTGGAGAGCACCTTGGTGACCTCCAGCTGTCCGCTCTCGCGATCGTGCAGGATGCAGTCGGTGAACGTGCCACCACGGTCCACCCAGAACGCGTAGCGCACGGGGTCCTTCGACTCGGGCTCTCAGTTGGGACGCGAGCGTGGATCGGATGGAGCCTCGCCACCCACCGGCTCCGCCGCCCTGGTGGGGTCGACGCTGGCGACGGGCACCGGCAGGCGGCTCTCCGTGGAGAAGTGGAAGATGATGGGGGAGGGCGCGTCGTCCTCCAGCTTGCCCGCGTTCTCCACGGCTTCCGGTGCGACATCGACCTGCACGTGCCCGCCGTTCGACAGCTTGCCGAACAGCAGCTCGTCACCCAGCGGCCGCTTGATGCGCTCCTGCACCAGGCGCGCCAGCGGCCGTGCGCCGTTGTCGCGATCGTAGCCGATGATCGCCAGGTACTTGCGGGCGTTGTCGCTGAGCTCGATGCTCACCTCGCGCTCGCGCAGCTGGCTGGCCAGCTCCTTCAGCGACTTGTCCACGATGTTCAGCATCGTGTCCGGGCTCAATGGATCGAAGCGAATGCGTGCGTCGAGCCGGTTGCGGAATTCGGGGCTGAACGTGTTCTTGAAGGCGCGATCGTCGTCACCACGCTGATCACGCTGGCCGAAGCCGACACGCACGCGCGCCAGATCCTGCGCGCCCACGTTGCTGGTCATGATCAACACGACGTGCCGGAAGTCGGAGCGCTTGCCGTTGTTGTCGGTGAGCGAGCCATGGTCCATCACCTGCAACAGCACGTTGAACACGTCGGGGTGGGCCTTCTCGATCTCGTCCAGCAGCAGCACGGCATGCGGCGTCTTGGCGATGGCCTCGGTGAGCAGGCCGCCGCGGTCGTAGCCCACGTAGCCGGGCGGAGCCCCGATCAGGCGGGAGACGGTGTGGCGCTCCATATATTCGCTCATGTCGAAGCGGATCAGCTCGATGCCCATCGTAAGCGCCAGCTGGCGCGCCACCTCGGTCTTGCCGACCCCTGTGGGGCCGGTGAAGAGGTAGGAGCCGATCGGCTTGTCCGGCGGCCGCAGGCCCGCGCGCGACAGCTTGATGGCGGACGAGAGCTCAGCGATGGCGCGATCCTGCCCGAACACGACGCGCTTCAGATCGCTGTCCAGATCGCGCAGCGCCTTCTTGTCGCTGGAGCTGACCTGGCGGGAGGGGATCTGTGCCATGCGCGCCACGACGGTCTCCACCCGGTCCACCGTGACGGCGGACCCGCCGTCGCCAGCGAGCTTCGTGTCGGCGCCGGACTCGTCGAGCAGATCGATGGCCTTGTCGGGCATCTTGCGGTCGTGCAAGTGGCGCTGCGCGAGGGTGGCGGTGACCTGTAGCACCTCATCGCTGTAGGTGACGCCGTGGAACTCCTCGTAGCGGGAGCGCAGGCCGCGCAGGATCAGCACGCTCTCGTCGAGGCTCGGCTCCAGCACCTCCACCTTCTGAAAGCGGCGCGCGAAGGCACGGTCGCGCTCCAGGTGGCTGCGATACTCCTCAAAAGTAGTGGCGCCGATGCAGCGAAGCTTGCCGCTGGAGAGCGCCGGCTTGAGCAGGTTGGAGGCGTCCACCGTGCCGCCGCTGGCCGCGCCCGCGCCGATCACCGTGTGCATCTCATCGATGAACAAGATGTTGTGCTCGTCGCGTTGCAGCGCGCGAATTACCGCCTTCATGCGGTTCTCGAAATCGCCGCGATACTTGGTGCCAGCCAGCAGCGCGCCGATGTCCAGCGCGTAGACGGTGGCCTTGCGCAGCGGCTCCGGCACCTCGCTGTTCACGATGCGCTGGGCCAGGCCCTCCGCGATCGCCGTCTTGCCCACGCCCGCGTCGCCAACCAGCAAGGGGTTGTTCTTGCGGCGGCGGCTGAGCACCTGGATCACGCGCTTGATCTCGGCGTCACGCCCGACGAGCGGATCGATCTCACCGCTGCGAGCGCGCGCGTTGAGGTTGTTGGCGAAGCGCTCGAGCGGATCGCCTTCCTTCTCGGAGCGGCCATCGCGCCCGCGCGAAGGCTCGTCGAGCGACTCCTCGAACTGCGCGTCCGAGTCCTCTTTGCTCGTGCCGTCCTTGCTCAGGCCGTGGGAGACATAGCTGACCACGTCCAGCCGGGTGACGCCGCTATCCTCCAGCGCCTGCACCGCGAACGAGTCGGGCTCCGAGAAGATGGCGACCAGCACGTTGTAGCCCTTGAGCTCCGCCTTGCCGCTGGACTCCACGTGCACCGCGGCGCGCTGCAGCACGCGCTGAAAGCCACGAGATGGGCGGGGCGTGGCCAGCAGATCCGAGCCGGAGTTGGGGAAGTGGCTGCTGAGCAGGCGATCGAGCTCAGCCTTCAGCTTGACGGTGTTGCTGCCCGACTTGGCCAGTACCCGGCTCGTCTCCTCGTCCATCAACAGGGCGTAGAGGAGGTGCTCGACTCCGACGATATCGTGCCCCCTGCGCTGGGCCTCGGTGGCCGCCACTGAACAGGCAATTTCAACTTCCGGGCTGACTTTCATCGATCACACCTTCGTTCCCAGGAACCAGCCGCTGGCAAGGACGGCCAGCAAGGGCCGCGAGTAGAAGCGGCCAGCATTCGAACGTGGCCGCAGGATGCGACCCGCATCAGGATGTGGACCGCAAATGTAAGGCTGGCCAGTGAAGGTTTGGCCGTGAGAGCTGCACGAGTCGTTTTCAGTCCTCCTCCGGCCCATCCCCACCTTCTGGCTCGGCGGTACATCGGAGCGGATGGCCATGCTGCTTGGCAAAGTCCATCACTTGCTCGGCCTTGGTTTCCGCCACGTCCCGGGGAAACACATCCACCACGCCGTACCCCTTGTGGTGCACGTGCAGCATGATGTGTCGCGCCTGGGTGATATCCTTCTGGAAGAAGCGCATCAGCACCTCGACCACGAATTCCATCGTAGTGTAGTCGTCATTGTGCAGCACGACCTGGTAGCGCCGCGGGCGCTTGCTGCGAGCTCGCTCCGCGACACGTAAGTCGTCGTCCTGCGACGGATCCTCGGGAGGGCGCCGTTCCGACATACCTGAGCTGCAATGTGACCACTTTCCGAGGCGCTGTCGAGGCGCCTGCGGGGGCCTTCTTTCAGGTTGCCTCCGCGGCCAGCCCAGCCAGCGGAGCAGTGGACGCGACCCGCGGTAGCAAACGGTGCAAGCAGCGACGGCTACACCGGCGCCGCGTAGCCGAAACCAGCGTCACAGCTGTGAAACCAGCGCCGCCGTAGCTGAAACGGGCGCGCCCGCGCCGGGACCGAGCGCCGAAATGAAAACCCGCAAATGTAAACAGGGAGCGGCCGCGTTACTGCGGACGCTCCCTGCCGGGGGGGCGGCGACTCAGGTCGCCTTTTTTGCCGAAGCCTTGGGCTCGGCCGCCTGCTGGTTCTCTGCGGCACGGCGCAGCTCCCAAGCGGCGTTCTTGCGGGCGCGACGGATGCGCTCGCGGCGGCGAGCGCGGGGATCTTGGGGGGTGGACATGGCGTGGCTTGGTAGTCCATTCCCTGCGGCTTGTCGCCGGAAAATGACGACCGGCCAGAGGCCCGCCGCGTACGGCTGGCGCCCAGACCCGGCGGCGTCAGGAAGCCGGCAAGTGTCGATCGAGCATCTGACCGAGCCGGGGCCCCGCTGCCGCCACGTGCTTGACCGCGCTCGGGCGCAGCTTGTTGTACGTGCTGCTGATCACGGGCTTGGTCGTGCGGGCCACCCGGGCATCCGTGATGGCCAGCAGCCTGTCGGCTGCACGTTCGGCGTTGGCCGTGAGATGCTTGCCGGGGGGCACGCCGCGCTGCTTCGCCTCTTCCACCAGCGGCTCCAGGGCATCCAGGAAGTCATCCAGGAGATTGTCCACGACCTCGGGAATGAACCCGGGCTTGATGCCCTTGACCACGGTATAGGCCCCTTTGATGGCCAGCCCGCTGAGGCCGCCCTTGTCGGACACTTCTTGATCCAATACCTGGCAGGCGTCGGTGATGAGGCGCTGCCGTGCCTCTCCCTCGCCCAGGCGCTCCCGCAAGCTCGTCACGTGCTCTCCTCTGTTCAGTGTTCGTCTTCGATGCAGAGAAGACCTAACATTTTTCACTGCCCGGATTCGCGGTATGATGAGCTCCCGGCGCACCGGGGTGATACACCGGTCAGTCAGCTGGCAACGCCCGCAGCAGCGAGCTGGAGACCCCGGCAAGTCGCGCGCATCGGGCAGTGAAGTTCTCGCAGCTTCTGCGGTAGAAGGCGCGCGGCGTTGCCCGCTTTCACCGGCGGCGCGCTCCGTGAGCTATCGAGACGAGCGCAGGATTAGCAGCGACGGTTCGGCTGGACGGCATGGTCCCCCGGGCCCGCAATTTCGAGTAAGATGAACGATGAGAGGGAGACTGGCGGCAGGCTGGGGACCGCGCTGGCGCGAGGGGCAGCCCGGGTTGCTGGCACGGCCGAGCAGGGGGTGACGATGGTGGCGTTGAACCGGAATGAAGAGTCGCTGCGCATGGAGGCAGCCAGCGAAAAGGGGCGAATCCTCATCATCGATGACCAGCGCAACATGCGGGCCACCCTGGCCATGCTGCTGCGGGGCAACGGCTACGAGGTGGAGGCCGCGGCCAACGGGCGCGAGGGGCAGGAGCTGGGCGTGGCCGGCGCCTTCGACCTGGTGCTCACGGACCTGCGCATGGGTGAGCTGGACGGTATCGACGTGCTCCGCGCCATCAAGCAGGCGCAGCCCCTCACGGAGGTCATCGTGATGACCGCCTACGGCACGATAGAGAGCGCGGTCGAAGCGATGAAGCTGGGCGCTTTCGACTACATCCAGAAGCCGTTCAGCGAGCAGGAGCTGCTGGTTCGTACGAACAAGGCCATCGAGACACGGCGGCTGCACGGACAGGTGCAGCTGTTCGCGCGCGAGTTCAAGGAGCGCTATCATTTCGAGAACATCGTGGGCCGCTCCCAGGCCATCCGGGACGTGTTGACCCGGGTGGTAAAGATCGCCCCGACTGATGCCACGGTGCTCATCACGGGCGAGAGCGGGACGGGCAAGGAGCTGGTGGCGCGCGCCATCCATGCCAACAGCAAGCGGGTGGACCGTCCATTTGTAACGGTCAACTGCGCCGCCATCACCGAGACGCTGCTGGAGAGCGAGCTATTTGGCCACGCCGTCGGCGCCTTTACGGGCGCGTCGCAAGCGCGGCGGGGGCTGTTCGAGGAGGCTGACGGCGGCACCTTCTTCTTTGACGAGATCGCCGAGACCAGCATGGCCTTTCAGGCCAAGCTGCTGCGCGCCATCCAGGATGGTGAGGTGCGCCGCGTGGGCGAGAACAAGACGATCAAGATCGACGTGCGCATCATGGCGGCGACCAACGTGGATCTCACGGAGGCGGTAAAAGAGCGCCGTTTTCGCGAAGATATCTACTATCGCCTGAACGTTGCCCGGTTTGACTTGCCGCCTTTGCGCGATCGGCGCGAGGACATCCCGCTGCTGCTGAACTTCTTCCTGGATAAATACAATCGCAAGATGGCCCGCCGCGTCCGCTTCGGCGAGGGCGTGATGGATCAGCTGGTGCAATACAACTTCGCCGGCAACGTGCGGGAAGCGGAGAACATGGTGGAGCAGGCCGTGGCGCTCGCCACCGGTGATGTGATCTCGATCGATGACATCTTGCCGCAGGCTCCGGCACAGCGGCCCGCGGCGACGCGCAGGACCCTGGCGCACATCGTGGACGAGGCGGAGCGGGAGGCAGTGCTGGAAGCGCTGCGCGTGCACGATGGCAGTCGCGAGAAGGTGGCGGAAGCACTGGACATCAGCCCGACCACCCTGTGGCGAAAGATGACCCGCCTCGGGGTGACCTTCGACGGGCGCCAGAGCTGAGCGCGAGCGGAAAAAGCGGCCTGCGCCGGGCAGGCCGCGGTCTCTCGTGTGGCCTCCGGAGGCCGCGCCGGGCCTGCAAGCCCTGGTTCGCCGCGTTAAATACCGATCGCTTCAGTAGGGGCGCGCTGCTAGAGGGCGGCCGTGCGCACAGACCTGCTCGACTATCCGCTACCCGAACATGCCATCGCGCAGCACCCTGCCAGGAACAGGGAAGACGCCCGCCTGCTCGTGGTTGGTGAAGATCGCCTGGAACATCGCCGGCTGCCGGACTGGGTGGAGCTGGTGCCCGAGGGTGCGCTGGTCGTGCTCAACGACACTCGGGTCCGCCGTGCACGCCTGCTCGCCCACAAGCTGAGCGGCGGCAGGACGGAGATTCTGTTTCTGTCCGCGCGTTCGCTGGGCGCGGGCCGCTCCGAGTGGACGGTGCTCGCCCAGGCCAAGCGCCCGTTGCGTCCGGGCACGTCCCTGGAGCTGGGCGAGGCCCGCTTCACCGTGCTGGGACGCGGCGCGGGGCCGGAGCTGCGCCTGCAGGTGGAGGGCGTGGAAGACGTGGATGCGTTCATCGAGCGGCATGGCCAGATGCCGCTGCCGCCGTACATCCGCCGTGACACCGTGGAGGCCGACGGCGAGCGCTACCAGACGGTGTTCGCTCGCCACCTGGGCTCCGCCGCAGCGCCCACGGCGGGACTGCACCTGACCCGGGCCATGCTGGAGCGGCTCGCGCAGCGGGGCGTGCGGGTCGAGAGCGTTACCCTGCACGTGGGGGCCGGGACGTTCCTGCCGGTGCGCGCGGACGATCTGGACGAGCACCCGATGCATGCCGAGCGCTTCAGCGTCAGCGCCGAGCTGGCTCGGGAGATCGTCGCGGCGCGAGCGCGGGGCGGCCCGGTGGTGGCGGTCGGCACGACGGTGGTGAGGGCCCTGGAGAGCGCCCGTGATCCCGAGCGCCCGGGCCTGATCCGGGTGGGGGAGGGCGAGACGCGCTTGTTGATTCAGCCGGGCTTCACATTCGGCGTGGTGAATGCCCTGCTCACCAACTTTCACGCCCCACGGAGCACATTGTTGGCGCTGGTCAGTGCCTTTATTGGTCTGGAGCGGTGCGTGGAGGCCTATCGGGCTGCGCTGGAGGCCGGCTACCGCTTTCTGTCCTACGGGGACGCCATGTGGCTGCCGGTGCGCGCCAGCGCCCGAGATGATACATGGGTGCAACAGCCCGCGCCGCGGGTGGGGAGCTGAACGTGCGCTTCGAGGTCATGGCTCGCTCGGGTCGTGCTCGGCTGGGGCGCATCCACACGGCACACGGCGTGGTCGAGACGCCCGCGTTCATGCCGGTTGGAACCGCCGGTACCGTCAAGTCGCTGCACCCCGGCGAGGTCAGCGGCACGGGGGCGCGCATGTTGATCGCCAACACCTACCACCTGTGGCTGCGCCCCGGAGCGGAGCTGGTGGCGGAGCAGGGCGGGCTGCACGCCTTCATGCACTGGCCACATGCCATCGCGACCGACTCCGGCGGCTTCCAGGCGTTCTCGCTGGCGCAGCGCGTGCGGGTGGATGAGTCTGGCTTCGAGTTCTCGTCTCACATCGATGGCTCGCGGCGCAAGCTGACACCGGAGGAGTCGATGCGCATACAGGGCCTGCTCGGCTCCGACATCGCCCTGCAGCTCGACATATGCCCTCCCGCGAACGTGCCGCGGCCGCAGCTGGTGGCCGCGGTCGAGCGTACCACGCGCTGGGCGGAGCGCTGCCTCGAGGCACGCAAGCCGGGGCAGGCGCTGTTCGGCATCATCCAGGGCGGCACCGACGTGGAGCTGCGCCTGCAGCACGCGGAAACGCTGGGGCGATTGCCACTGGATGGGCTGGCGCTGGGGGGCTTCAGCGTGGGCGAGCCGCCGGTGACCATGTATCAGACCCTGGAACGAGTGGTCCCGGGAGTGGACCCGGAGCGCCCGCGATATCTGATGGGTGTGGGCACGCCGCTGGATCTGGTCCGCGCCATCAGCGTGGGGGTCGATCTATTCGATTGTGTGCTGCCCACCCGTAACGCGCGAAACGGTCAGGCTTTTGTCAGTGGTGGCCGTCTAACGTTGAAGAATGCTCGCTATCGGACTGACCCGCGCCCCCTGGACGAAGCTTGCA
This sequence comes from Polyangiaceae bacterium, assembly GCA_025937895.1. GTDB lineage: Bacteria > Myxococcota_A > Polyangia > Polyangiales > Polyangiaceae > SZUA-265. Next base: position 57,238 of record JAICQL010000006.1, read on the forward strand.
GCTGCCCCGTCTGTGGCCCTGGCTTCAGCCGTGCCTACCTGCGGCACCTCTACGTGGCGGGCGAGATTCTCGGGCACCGCTTGATCAGCTTGCACAATCTTCACCACTACGCGGCGCTGATGGCTTCGGCCAGAAAGGCCATTTCCGAGGGGCAATTGGAGCGTTGGGTACAGAGCATATCTCCGCAGCAGAGCAGGAGCGACGACTCCGAGGGTTCGTAGATGGGTGACGCAGACATCAAGGACGAGGCGCCAAAGGCGCTGGGGCGTATCGCTCTGCGACGCCGCCCAGCGGCAGCGGTGGTGCGTCCACGGGATCCTGTTGCCCGGCACGCGCAGCTGGTCTCGTTGAGCGAGCGCTTCGGTGTGCCTGCGCTCGATCTGGATCAAATCTGTCTCAAGACGGAGGATCTGGGCAACGTGCCTCGCAACCTCGCGCAGCACCACCTGCTCATTCCGGTGCTGGCACGCGCGGATCGCCTGTTCGTGGCCATGAAAGATCCGAGCCAGCCTGAAGTGATCCAGGAGGTGGAGTTCGTCGCGGGCAAGCGGGTCTACGCCTATGCGGCGCCACCGGAGGACATCGCCGAGGCCATCGAGCGAGCTTACGGCGCGCGCGAGCGGGGGCAGTCGCACTATGTCGGCCCGGATTGTCCCACGGAGACGCTGCGCAAGGCAGGCCTCTTGCCGGAGGCCCCACTCGAGCGCTTGCAGCAGGTGGTCCCGCCGGCAGCGGATGTCCTGCTGCTGGAGGAGTCTCCCGGGCGCGCGGAGCCCGAGGCAACCGCCAACGAGTCGCGGCGGGCTCCGGAGCAGCAGTTGCGCATTCCCGCGGAGCGACACGGCAGAGACTCGGGCCCGCCCGCCACGGTGGTCTCGGCGTATCCGCCGCGCCTGTCGTCTCTGCCGCCGGCCTTGCGTGGCCGCGCCTCCGAGCTCACGGACGCGGCTGCTGGCCAGAGCGACGTGCTCTCGGCGGTGGAGGAGGCCTTCGACGAGCTGCTGGAGGAGACCAGCATCGTCTCGCCACCGCAGACGGCTGCTGCTGCCGATGCTGCGCGCAGCGTGCTGGTCGTCGATGACGAGGTGGAGACCCGCGTGCTCCTGGAGCAGGCCCTGCGTGACGCGGGCTATGCGGTGCGTAGTGCCGACAACGGTCGCCAGGCGCTGCGCATGATCAAGGAGCGAGCGCCCAGCCTGCTGCTGCTCGCTGCGCTGTTGCCGGAGGTGCATGGCTTCGAGATCGCGCGCCGTCTGCGCGGCAGCCAGCGCTATGGCGATCTACGCATCGTGATGCTGAGCCCCGTGAACCGCGGCTGGCGGCTCACGGATGAGCTGCGCGACAGCTGCGGCGTGCAACACTACCTGGAGAAGCCGGTGAGCACGGAGGATGTGCTCGGCGCGGTGAGCGCTGCGCTGGCAGAGGAAGCGCGTGTCGCACCAGCTGCGCTGGAGGTGGGTGTGAACGGCGCGGAGCGGGCTCTCGAAGAGGCGATGCTCGCCTACCGCGCGGGTGACGTGGGACAGGCGATCTCCCATCTAGAAAGGGGCGTGGCGATCGATCCCCTGGCGTATCGCATGCACTTGCACCTGGGGCTGCTCTTTGCCCAGCAGGGTCAGACATACGACGCGATCCGCGCCCTGGAACGCGCCGTGGAGATCAACTCACGTCACTTCGCCGGCGTGAAGAATCTAGCCATAATGTATTGCCAGGCGGGCTTTCGAAATAAGGCTGTCGAGACGTGGTCGCGTGCATTGCAGCTCGCGCCTGACGAGGAGACTCGCAAGGCCATCGAAGAGCACGTGGCAGCCCTTCTTTCGCAAGAGGGGCTTTCGTAGTATGTGTCTTTATCCCACCCACCCGTCTCGCCAAGTGGCCGCATGAAATTTCTCTGCCCCAATTGCAAGGCTAAGTATCAAATTGGCCCCGAGAAATTGGTGGGTCGCCGGGTCGCCAAGATCCGCTGCCGCAAGTGCGACTATCGCATTCAGCTTTCGCCACGGCCCGGTAGCGACGAATACGACATTACCGCCACGCCTAACTCGCTGCCGCCCCCGGCCTCCAATGGCGCGGCCGCTGCTTCACCAGCCGCCGTGGCAGCGCTGACGCCCGCTCCGGCGATGGCAGCCGCCGCCCCGCCCGCTGGCTTGCCTGCCGCGCCGGTGCCTGCCGCGCCCGCGCCCATGCCTGCCATTGCTGCCGCCATTCCGGGTCCGCCGGCGTCCACGGCCGCAGCCAAGCTGGGTGGTGCAGCAGCTGGAACACAGCCGGGGGCAGGTCCAGGCAAGCCCGCTGGCGCGCCGCGCGTACCCATGCCCACGCGAGCAGGTGCGCCGCGCGCTCGTCCTGCAGACAAGGACAAGAAAGAGGATTCGTCCGCCTCCGTCGGCTCTCGCAAGCCCACGGCAGCCGTCCCGGGGTTGCCGGGCCTGGGCGCATCCAAGCTGAATCGCAGCGCAGGCGCTCGCACGGACCTGTTCGGCGCCTCCAGCGCGCTGGGTGCTGGGCGGCGTCCCGCGCAGGCGCCGGGCTCTGCCGTTGCGTCGGCGCCAGCTGCGGTGGGTTCCTCGGCTTCGCTGGGCTCCGCTGCTTCGCTGGGCTCCGCTGCTTCGCTAGGCTCCGCTGCTTCGCTAGGCTCTGCTGCTGCGCTGGGGTCTGCCAAAGCGGCCGCACCTGCGGCTCAGCCCGCTGCGGTCGGGCAGCTAGCGCTGGCTCCGGAAGTAGAACCGCTCGCTCCGCCCGCTCCCATCGCTCCGCCAGCGGCTGTGCCCGCTCCGGTTGCGCCGGCTGCCTTCGCGCCAGCGGCTGTTGCACCGCTCCCGCCTCCGCCCGCGCCGGTGACCACGGCGGCGTCTGCGGCGGTCTCTCCGCCCACCGCGGCTCCCCTCAACGGGGCTCCTCAGGGGCCTGCCAGCACGGCAAATCTCGCCGGGGCGTCGCAGGCCATCGCTCCACCTCCCGGGCCAGCTCCCGTGAAGCCCGCGGCCGGTGGCACGCAGCTGGCCGATCAGTTCCGCCAGTCCGTGCAGGCGGGCGGAGCCTCCGCTGCTGTGGAAGAGGGCCCTCGAGAGGGCTGGTTCGTTGGGGTCAACGGCGTGCCGCTCGGGCCCATCCCGGTGGCGGACCTGCGGGAGCTTGCCAGCGCCGGCCACATCGATCGCAAGTCGCTCGTCTGGCGCGAGGGTCAGGCGGAGTGGCGCCCTCTCGGGAAGTTTCCGTTCCTGGCGCGCATGCTGGAAGAGGCTGCACCATCGGCGTCCCGTCCGCTGGATGCGCCGGAGCCTGCCTCCAGAGCCGCGGGCAACGGTGCCGCGGCCCCGGAGAGCGGCAACCCGAGCGCCGGTGCCGGGGCGGGCAATGGGCTGGTTGCGACGGGCTTCGATGCGCCGCGTCCCACCGAGCCCAAGCGTCCGTCGGCCTGGGCTGATCTGGACGACGACGATGACGACACGGAGCAACCCACCACGGTCAAAGGGCGCGTGTCGCTGCCACCCGTGGGGGCTGGTGGTGGGCTAGCAGGCGGGCTGCCGGTCGTGCCGCCTCCGCCCACTCGCGATGGAGGCCCGGCACCGGGCTCTGTCTCGATGCAGGGCTCTGTCTCGATGCAGGGCTCTAACGCCATGCAGAGCTCTAACTCCATGCAGGGCCCGGCCTCCTCGACGGCGGCGGTATCGGTCCCGCCCAGCGCGGTCGAGCCCGAGCAACGTCCAGTCGTCAGCGCCATGCCGCCGCCCGAAGAGGTGGCGGCACGCTTCCGCGGTCACGGCCGCAAGCGTACGCTCACCGTGGTGGTGGCTGTGGCCATTGCCTGCGTGGCCATCGGAGTGGCGTGGCATTTCCTGTCGGGCCCTGCGCCGAGCTCGAGCAACGCTGCTCCGAGCCGCTCCATGGCTGCGAGCGCGGAGGCCGAGAAGCAGGAGAAGAAGCCCGAGCCGCCGCCGGCGGCGGACGAGACCAGCGCCGCTCCGGCAAAGGAACCCCAGGCAGCCAATCCGCCGATCGCGCAGATCCCGGAGCCGCCTCCCGCGGCCAAGGCGCCGCCACAGGTCGCGCCTGCAGCCAGTCCGAGCCCGGCGCCCTCCACCGCACCCAAGCCTCCTTCGCTGCTCTCCGGGCTCAATACGCTGCAGACCCCGGGCCCCGCCGCGGGCGCCAAGGCGGGGGCCAGCGGAGCGCCCAGCGGTCCTGGTCTGGATGCCACGGCGATTCAGCGCACCGTTCGCAAGTACAGCCCAGCCGTGCGACAGAACTGCTGGCAGCGCGCGTTGAATGCGCGCGCGCCCGGCGTGCCCTCGTCCGCAAAGGTGACGGCGCAGATCACCGTGGAGCCTTCTGGGCGGGTACAGTCCGTCACCGCTTCGGGCGCGCCGCGGGGTTATCCCGGGCTGGCGCACTGTATCGAGGAAGCAGTGAAGGGCTGGTCGTTCCCGCGCTCGTCCGGCGAGACGGTAACGAACGTGCCGTTCATGTTCGTCGGGCAGTGATTGGGGGCTCGCTTCGGGGCGAGCGCCTGCGCCGAGGCAGTGGCGCGGCAGTGAGGTAGCGGGCTCGCGTCGTGGGCCGTGAGATGGTGCCCGCGTTGCGACACAAAAAAAGTACGCCGGCGGCCGGGGCCGCCGGCGGTCTGGGCGCAGTCGATAAGCCGGGTTCTGTTCGGCGAGTCGAGACCGGAGCCTCGCGCCCGCCGTGATGATCATTCATCTGGGACGCCCGTCACCGGGCGCCTCTAGCGGCCTACCCTGGAACTCGGGCGAGCAGCCCTCGAACGTTCCTCTACGTGGCCTTGCTCCGAACGGGGTTTGCCATGCCGCAGACGTTACCGCCTGCGCGGTGGGCTCTTACCCCACCGTTTCACCCTTACCCGCGCGCACGAGGCACACGGGCGGTTTGTTTTCTGTTGCACTTTCCTCGAGGTTTCCCTCACCGGGCGTTACCCGGCGTTCCGCTCTGTGGAGCCCGGACTTTCCTCCCGGCCGCGAGGGCCGAGCGATCATCTCTACTGCGTAGACGCGGAGGCTCGTACCACGTGCCGCGCCGCCGAGCGAGCGATCCCGTAGGTGCACGCCCGGAGCGACGCGGCCGGGGCTTTACGGCCTTTGCGCTCAAGCGCAGCGCCGGGCGGCGCTCTCACTGCTGCCCGCGTCATTGTCGGGCTGGGGATCACACGGGAAATCACCCCGCCGCTCCGCAGGCAGATCTCGGCAGAGCAGCGCCTTCAGCTTGCCCTTGGCCCGCGCTTCGAGCTGTCGGGCTCGCTCGCGCGAGACGCCCAGCCGCCGCCCGATCTCCGCGAGGGAGAGCTCGTCATCGCGATCGGCCATCATCCTGCTCTCCACGATGAAGCGCTCGCGAGCGTCGAGCTTGACGATTGCCGAGCGAACCGCTTCCGCACGACCTTCGCGCGTCTCGCCATCCGCCAGCGATTCTTCCTGACCGACGTCGTCTGAGACGAGCGTGTCGAGCAGCCGCGAGCTCGAGCCGTCAAACACCTGGGAGTCGAGCGAGACGTCGCGCGTGTCCAGGCGCTCGAGCATGGTCACGAGCTGGTTCACCGGCACCTCCAGGCGCTTGGCCAGCTCTTCCTGCGCTTGCGTCTCATCCGTGAACAGGTTGAAGACGCGCGCGCGCTCACGGCGCAGCCGGAAGAAATTCTTCGAGCGGAGCGCGCCAGCACCCGAGCCCACCAGGCTCCACGAGCGGAGCACGTAGTTGAGGATGTAGGCACGAATCCAGTACGCCGCGTAGGTGACGAAGCGCGTGCCACGATCCGGATCAAACTTGCCCAGCGCGTGTACGACGCCGAAGCTGCCCTCGGCGATCAGCTCATCGAGGGGGATGCCGTAGCGCCGGAACTTGAGTGCCGTGGCCACGACATAGCGCAGGTGTGCCTTCACGAGCTCATCGGCCGCTGCCGCGTCTCGGTCCTGCCTCCAGCGCAGAGCGAGCTCCCGTTCGCGATCGCGCGTGAGCGGCGAGAAATGGGCAAGCTGCCCGCCGTACCCGGTGATTGCTCCACGAGATGCCGCTGTCATGATTCAAACCCTTCCGTTTGAGTGCTCGATGCCCTCGGGGGCGCTCAGTCGCACTACAAAGGAATACGCACCACGATTCCCGTCGGTTCCAGGCGGGTTCGCGAGAAGTGGCGGCGAGGAGCCGCTGACCCCAATTTGTGATGCAACTAGGGGCAGAGCAGCGGCGGTGCAGGAGGCTTGGGCTCGTTCTCACCGACACCGGCTCACGGGCTCATCGCCGTGTGAATGCTGGACCGACCAGCACTACCGCTGTCACTGCAACGGTGCGCCGGCCAGACATGCGCAAACATCACCACTCCGCCCGGCAGCGGCCCGTCAGACAATCAGGAAGGTGCCCGTCCGACGCTGTCCCGGACGCTGACCCAGAGAGCCTGACCCAGAGAGCTTGCCCCAGAGGTCAACGCCCAGAGGCGAACGCCCAGAGGTGAACGCCCAGAGATTGACGGAGCGTCAGACGTTGAAGGAAGAACCGCAGCCGCAGGTTCCCGAGACGTTGGGATTGCCGAACTTGAAGCCCGAGCCGTGCGCGCCCTCGACGTAGTCGATCTCGGTGCCGTCGAGGTACTGAAAGCTCAGCGGGTCGATATACAGCTGAATGCCGTTCGACTCGAAGCGCTCGTCAAACTCCGTCGGGGCCTCTTCAAAGTACAGGTCGTATTGAAAGCCCGCGCAGCCACCGCCGATCACGCGCAAGCGCAGGCCCTGATCGGCGAGGCCTTCAGCCTGGGAAATCTCTCGAACTTTTTCGGCGGCAAGGGGCGTGATGGCAATCATGGTGGGACCGAGCCGAGCTCGTAGCTCGAATATAGGTCTTCAATGCGTCGCGTGCCAATGGGCAAGGAGGCTCCAGACGCGCCAACAGTGGTGTTGCTCGTGGCGGCCGCGGGGCCAATGCGCCAGAGCTGCCCGGATCGGCACGCCGCGGCGAGCTGGCCGTTGCCTGCGGGCACCAGACTGGCCGGCTGCGCGCAGCTCACAGCCTCCAGCGAGTGCAGCTCGCTGCCGTGCTGCACCGTGAACGGCGCGCTCGCCACGAGCCACGCAACGGAGCCATCGGAGCTGGTCACCAGCTCACCCGGGCCGCTGCCCACCGAGCGCGCCGCAACCCCTGGCACCTCCATGTCCAGCTTCACGGCGGACAAGACGCCGTTGCTGCCCAGCACATGGCTCAGTTCCGCACCGGCCGCGCTGAGCCGCGCAGCGCCGCCCGCTCCCTCCAGCATGGCGAGCTTGCGCTGCTGCGAGGTGCTCGGGTTCCACTCCATCAGTGTGCCCGCGCCGGTGAGCGCCAGCAGCCGTTCGGGTCCCGCCAGTGCCGCTGCCTGTGCGCTCGTGCCCAGGCTTGCCAGCGACCGCGGGTAGGAGCGCCCGTTCCAGTCGAGCAACTCCCCGCCCTCCGTCAGGATCAAGATCTGTCCACCGCTGACCACTGTCTCGACGACAGAGGCGCCCACTTGCGCCTGCGCCAGCAGCTCGCCCGCCGGGCTGCGCTGCTGTAGCCACGGCCCTGCGCTGACCAGCAAGTTGCCATCGGGCAGGGGCAGCAAGCCGCCGCGCGTCCAACCGGCGGGCAGCTGTAGCTCCACGACGAAGCCGCTGGTGCCTCGAGCCGACCAACTGGCGAGCGTGCCCTCCCGGCCCAGCACCACCCGCTGATCATCGGCGAGCAACGCAGCCGCGACGGGGCTGCTTCGGTCGAGCGCGCGCGAGTACTGATCGCGCCCGTCGGGTCCCAGCTGCCAGACCCGGCTTGGGCCGGCGACGAAGACATTGCCTCGGGCATCTACCAGCAAGTTGGCGCTGATGCCGCCGGGCAGCAGCCGCTGCCACAGCACGCCGAGCTGGGCGGGCGAGGGCAGGGAAGCGCGGCGCGAGCGCGATCCGTCGACCCCTGGCGCCACGCTTGCACCCGCGGGAGGACCGTGATGGAGGATGTGCGGCAACGCGGAGCTGAGCCCGCTCGCCTGCGCTGCTGCGCTGCTCAGTGAGCCCAGCGCGAAAACCGCAGGAAGCACGCCGCGCAGCAAAGCCGCAGAGCGCAGCCGAGCGACAGAGCGCAGCCGATCAACAGAGCGCAGGCGATCAACAGAGCGCATCATAGCAGGAGCGAGACCTCGATCTCCGGGACGTTCTGGCTTGCCGCCGCGCCCAGGACCTTGCCGATGGCGGTGACCTTGCTCCCACGCTCCAGCTTGCGCAGCCCACCATACGACAGGCGAGCCAGGCAATCACGACCCGTGCAGTCGCGCTCGGCAGCGAGGATCAAGAGCGAGCGCTGCCCTTCTACCCGCACCTCTTCGATTCGCCCGCGCACCACCACCGTCTTGCCCACAGCAGCGGGGATATCCTTGACCACGTCCGCCAGCGCCAGCGCGCCCTGGCGCCGTATGTTGGCGGCTGCCTCCAGGCTCTTTACCCGCTCCAGGCGAAAAGAGGCAAAGCGTGGGGCCAGGCCCGGCTGCGTGGCACGCACCCGCACGTTCGTCTCACCCACGGAGTCGATGCTCATCAGCTGCGCGAAGCGACCGCTGGCATCGACGGGCAGGGGGCTGCCCGCGACGAACACCTCCGCCCCGCTGGTCGTGCGCCCCGCCAGCATGAAGCGCTCCAGATCCGTGACGCTGTCGGTGCCGGGTGCCTCGAGCAACAGCGGGGTGACGCCGATCTTCACGCGCAGCTCGCCCTTGTATTGCTTGTTGCTGGGCGAGGTGATGGCGTAGGGAACGGCTTGCTCGAAGGTGGTGATCTCGCTGGACTGCCCGAGCAGCTGTCCGCTGACATCCACCTCGTGCACGCCGCGGCCACTGGGGTCCAGGGTGACGGGTGCGCCGCCCAGCTCTACCTGCGTGCCAGGTAGCGCTTCGATGTCGAGCCGCAGGCGGGGTTGATCTCCCACGAGCGTGCTGGTGTCGGGACGGATCCGGTATTCGATGGGGGGCAGCGGCAGCTCCACCTGCTCGGCCTCGGCGCCTGGACGCTGCAGGCCGAGCGCGAGCGTATTCTGGCCCAGCGGCAGCGGACTGCTCAGCAGGAAGTAGGCCTTGCGATCGCTCACCTCGGTGGTGCCGCCCTCGAGCTGCAGCAGCGTGCCATCGGGGCAATCGCTGCACACGAGATCGATGCGCTCCTTGCCCGAGGGATCACTGGCGAGGCTGGCAGACACTGGCTTGGTGCCGGTCCAGAGCAGGGCGAACAGCAGCGCCGCCGCCAGCAGCACCACGCCCGAGCCAAGCAGCGCCAGGGCACCGCGCGGCACCTGAAAGCGAATGGACCCGGTGGCGCTGACCGCGGGCGGTGCGGCAGGAGGTGCACCCGACGGCGGAGGCTGCCAGCCCTCCACGGAAGCAGGCGCTTCCCCCCCCAGCGCGCTCGCGCGCAGCGGCGCGATACCGGGGATTGCCACGCCGAGCTGTGTCTTGGCGTGAGGGTGGCTGGCGTGCGCAGGCAATGAATTGAGCGGCGGCAGCGCAGCCTCTGGGCGCGCTGCAGAGACCGCGTCGGGCGCTGCGGACGCTGGTGCGGACACGGGCTCGGGGTGCTCCGCGTCCGCGCCGGCGTCCGCGGTGGGGCGCCCGAGCTGCGGCAAGCGCGCGGCTGCGCCCAGCATCGTCGCTGCGTTACGCACTGGCTCGAAGGGCGCCGTCGCCGTGGCGCGTGGACGATCCGCCCAGTATGTCCCCGGCACCGGCGGGCGGGGAGCTGCGGGGCGTGCAGGCGCGGAGACTGCGGGGGCGGCGGGCGACACGATGCCCTGCGGCGAGACGCCGAGCAAGGTGCGCTGCGGCTGCACGGGGCCTGCTCCTGGCGCAGCCCCGGGGCTCGCGACCGACTGCTGCGGGCGCGAGAGGCCCGAGGAAGGAAACCCAGCCGAGGGCGGTCCAGCCGCCGGGGTGCCGGCGAGCGGCGACCCGGAAGCTGGCATGCCGAACAGGGTTTGACTCAGCCCCCCGGGAGGCGCGGCGGGGGGCGGCTGGGGCGAGCCTGCCGAGACAGCCGCGGGAGCCCCAGCGGCGGGAGCCCCAGCAGAGGCAGCCGCGACGGGCGCGGAGACGGGCGCCGAGGTGCCCGAGGGTGCCCCTGCAATACCAGGCGCAGCCACCCCGAACATGGTCTGCGCCAGCCCGCCGGCAAGGGGCGCAGGGCCCGAGGCAGCAGGGGTGGCCGGAGCGGGAGCAGCGGGGGGGTGCGCAACGGCGGGCGAGGCGGCAGGGGCCTCTGCCGGCGTGGCGGCTACGGCGCCCGGCGCGGGAGTAGGTGCCGGGCCACCGCCGAACATCGTCTGCATCGGAATGCCCGTGGAGAGCGGCAGTGTTCCCGGCCGCTCGTGAGTGCCACCGACCAGCGTCTGCCCCGCGCCGCTGTGCGGTAGCGGCATCTCACAGCGGCTGCAGTACTGATTGGTCGGTGGATTTTCCGCGCCACATTTCAAGCAGACTGTCATTGCCGCTTCTCTATAGCAGTAGCGCTGGACGGCGGGGCTTCGACCCGATCCGGGCCGCCTAATATCGAAGTCTGAACGGTCCGTCTTACCTGGTGAGTGGGGCGGATCCTAGCAGATCGGCCCACTCGACGAGAGCCCGATGCAAGTCACGCTCAGCAAGGTCGTCGAAGCAGCCCGCCAGCGGAAGGCTGCGGTCACGGCTGAGGCCGGCGGCTACATCATCCTGCAAGCGGTGCAGCGCCTGGCGGCGCAGCCACGTCACATCGACGGCGAGCAGATCCAGCTCACGCGCACCGGCGAGATCGTGATCGACGGGGGCGCCCCCGCCGCCGCGCGCGACACCGAGGCTGCCCTGCGGCGGTTGCTGGCAACGCTCGTGAGCCTCTCGCACAGCGCGCCGCCCGCGCTGCGTGCCGCTGCGGAACGTGCGGCCACTGGCAGCCTCGCTGGCCTGGAGAGCGAGCTGATGGCGGCGCTGATCCCGATCAATCACGCTGCCTCCGGACGCGCGCTGGCGCGGTTGTTCCGTGAGACGGACAAGGCGCTGCGCAGCATCTCGAGCGCCGGCCCGCCGAGCTCGGAGCTGCTCAGCCCAGCGTCGCCAGTGAGCGGCGCTGCGACTCCGGAGCCCGCTCTCGCGGCGCCTGCAAGCGTCACGACCGCCGCCGTCGATGTTGCTCCGCGGCCCGAGCCGCCTCCAGCGCCGGCGAGCGAGCTCTCGCCGCGGCCCCCGCTGCCCTCGGCGCCAGGTAGCGCAGCAGAGCTCGAGATGAGCGCGCTGGACATCGACGTGGAGGTTGAGGCCAGCGACGACGGAGACCTCGCTCTGGGCAGCGACCTTGCTCTGGGCAGCGACCTCGCTCTGGGCAGCAGCGAGCCGACCGCCGGCAGCGCGCCAGTGCCGCCGCCCCCGCGCGCACCGCGCAGCAGTCAACCCCAGCTGAGCGTGGAGGAGCTGGACGAGCTGGATGCGGCGGACGTGCTCGAGCTGGACGCGCTCGAGCTGGATGTGCTCGAGTCCAGGCCAGAGCAGCCGGCATTGGCGGCGCCGCCACCTGCGAGCAGCGTGGACTGGAGCGGCCCAGCCGCTCTCGAGGCGCTGGAGCAGGCAGGGGTGGAGCTCGCGACAGAGGCGAGCGAGGTGGCGGACGAGCTCGACGTCTTGCTGGCCGCGGAGCTGCCCGCGCCAGGGCCGCAGCCCGCCGAGCCGCGGATCGATCTCGCCGCTCTATCTCGGCTGGGGGAGAACGCGGCTGCAAGCTCGCTGGAGGCCAGCGCGGCACCCGCGGACGCGCAACCGGACGTGCAGCCATGTCGCAGCGACGTGCGAACGCTGCTGGATGGCTTCCTCGCGCACACGCGCTGCGAGCGTGAGATGGCTGCCAACCTGCGGCGCAAGCTCGGCCTGGAGCCCTGGCTGCCGCCCGCCGGTGCCAGCAGTTCCAAAGTGGACCCCTCAGGGGCAACCGGGCACCTACCGTAGGCCGGTTTTTCGGCTGAGCCAGGCCTCCTTGGACCTCGATTCAATGGATTCGAGGCACTACAGTGAGCCGCATGCGACGGCCGTGGCTCGCAGCCACCTTTTCGGGCAGCCTCGGCCTTGGGCTGTGTCTGGGCGCGAGCTGTGTGGACGCCTTCGTGTCCAGTCCCTTTGCCGCGCCCGCTCGCGAGAGCGACGCCGGGCTTGGCTCCGGAGCCCCCGACGCAGCGACGAGCGAGCTCGACGACGAAGATCCGCGTCCGGAGTTCGTGTTCGGCGCGCCGTGTGTGGATGATGCGCAATGTGATGACGGCATCGAATGCACGATCGGCGTGTGCGATCCGGAGCGGCGCGTGTGCCGCTACTCGGCCGACGATGCCAGCTGTGACGACGGCGTCTTCTGTAACGGCAGTGAACGCTGTGAGCTGCGCATGGGCTGCCGTCCGGGCCCGCCCACGACCTGCTCCGATGCCACGCCGTGTACCATCGACGTATGTGACGAGGCGACGCGCAGCTGCTTGCGCCGCCCGCGCGACATGGACGGCGACGGGGATGTCGACGCGAACTGCGAGACCGGGCGCGACTGCAATGATCTGAACCCAGACGTCTCCAGCCAGGCGCCGGAGCTGTGCGGCGATGGCGTGGACGGCGACTGCGATGGTGAAGTGGATGAGGCCGACTGCCAGCTGCCGCGCTTCGACACCTGTGACGACCCGCTGGTGCTGTCCGCAGCCGGCAGCTATGTCCTGGAGCCGGTCGGAGCGCAGCTGAACTATGGCGCCGGTTGTGCGCCGGCGGCGCCGAACTTGCGCGAGCTGGTGCTGGAGCTGCGGGTGCCCGCGGGGCCTGCCCGAGACTACGATCTGCTCGCGCGCACGCCGCTCGGAGAGCTCGCGCTGGCCACGATCGCCGGGTGCGGGGGCGAGCCGGCGGAGGAGAGCTGCCGGCCCGGCTCCTTCCTGTCGACGGGCGAGAGCGTCTCTCGCCTGCGCCTGCGCTCGCCGGCTCCTGGCGCGTATTCCATCTACCTGTGGACCACCACGGCTACGCCCGTGCAGCTGGAGCTGGCGGAGCTGCCCGCCAGCGCCGAACCGAGCAACCAGAGCTGCCAGACGACACAGGAGCTGACTGCGGGCGAAGCCGTGACGGTGAGCCTGGCCTCGACGGGAGAGCCGCTCGAGAGCCGCTGCGGAACGCAAATCGGCGACCTGTACTACTCGTTCACCCTGGCCCAGCCCTCCGACGTGCGCCTCTCGGCCCAGGCGCTCGACCAGCTCGGGCTACCGCGCATCTCGCTGCGCAATCAGAGCTGTGCAGAGCCCGAGGCCGAGCTGTCTTGCAGTCAGGGCGCGGTGGCGCTCGTGCGCCATCACTCCTTGCCGGCGGGCACATACAGCGCAGGGCTGTCGAGCAGCGCCCCCGGTGACGTGGAGCTGCTGCTGGAGCTGAGCCCGCCGACGGCCGCACCGGACACCGATCGCTGTGAGACCGCGCCGGAGTTGCTCGCCAACCGCACCAGCCAGGCGACATTCGTCGACCACATCGCGGATATCGACGCCAACTGTGCCCCCGCCTTCAGCGACGCCGCCTGGGCTCTGGAGCTGACGGAGACTTCGGACGTGCTGCTGACGGCGCGCTTCTCGCCAGGAGACGTGGGAGCGATAGGGCTGATGGAGGAAGCGTGCGGAGTGGCGGATGTACGCGCCTGTTCGCGGGGCGGCATCAACCCGGCTCGGGTCTCGGAGCAGGGGGTGCCCGCGGGGCGCTATCGGGTGGTGCTGGAGTCAGCGCGCGGACTGCCGGCGACCTTGACCGCCGCGGTGCGCCCCGCGCGAGCCCGCACCCTGGTGCCCACGTCGGATGACTGCATCGGCATCTTGACCATCCCCGAGGACGGCGGGTTTTTTCAGGGCAACACTCAGAATCACGACAACGACTTCTCTGCCAGCTGCGATTTCGCAACCCCGGCGGGCTCGCCCGACCAGCTGCTGCGGCTCGTGCTGGACCGCCCACGCCGGGTGCTGCTCGACATGCGCGGCAGCAACTTCGATACCTTGCTGAACGTCAGGCAGGGTGCCGAGTGCCCCGGGCAAGAGTTGGCGGGCATGTGTGCCGTGGCCGTGGGCGAGGACCAGAGCTACCTCGACGTGCAGCTGCCGGCCGGGGAGTACTTCCTGCAGCTGGACGGGTACGCGGGCAGCTTTGGCGCCTGGTTTCTGGACGTATTCCTGATGGACCCGTAGAGCGTGTACCGTGCCCTCCATGAAACGACGCGCGCTCGGGCGGTTCTTCGCGCTCGGCTCGGCGGGGGTGCTCCTGCTGGGCGCCGCTTGTGCGTTGCCGCCGGCCGTGACCGCGGGGGATCCGCCGCTCGCCCCCGAGGCGAATGGTGAGCCGCTACCCGCGCCCCCGGGCTTGAGCGAAGAGCAACACCGCACCCTGCGCGCCGGCGGCAGGGTGGAGCAGTTCGTGGAGCTCGAGCGAGACGGCCAGCGCTACGTGGGCGGCGTCTCGTATGCGCTGGTCCGCGCGGAGCCGCGTCAGGTGTTCGACGTGCTCAACGGGCTGTCGACCCTGGCACAGGTGCTGCCCCGGACGCGCAGCACGCGCATCCTGGAGCGCAGCGGTAACCGGGTGCGGGTCGAGCTGGAGCAGGGGACGAGCGTGGTCTCCACCACCTTCACGGTCTTCTTCGAGCTGGAGCCACCGGACGGGCGCTATGACCCGCGCGTGGTGCGCTTCTGGCTGGATCCGTCGCAGCCGCACAGCATCGACGACGTGTGGGGCTTCTTCCGGGCCACGCGCTATGACGACACGCACTCGCTGGTGTCCGTGGGGGCGCTGGTGGATCTGGGGCCGGGGCTGATCCGCATGCTGTTCGAGGAGCGCATCCAGCGCTCGATCCTGCGTACGCCCAATCGCATCCGTGACACCGTGGAGCGCACCCATGGCACTCCGGAGCAGACGCGGACGGCGGTGCCGTCGCCCGTCACGGCGCTCGAAGAGTAGACCCCGTTGCCTGCTGCAGGGCAGCCCGGCGCGGCTCCGCCAGCCGGGACAGCAGCAACAACGAGCCCAGCAGCAGCCCCGCGGACAGCCAGGCCAGGGCTTCGAAGCTGGTCGTGAGCTGGCGCACCAGCGCCGCGAGCATGACGGCCCCGAGCAAGCCCGCCAGGTGGCTGAGGCCGATCACGGTCTGGTAGCTCATGCGCTGGGCGAAGTCGCTCATCTCCAGATCGAGTGTGGCCACGCCCACGCTGCCCAGCCCGATCGCCCAGCCGAGCGCCAGGAACTCCAGCTGGAAGCCGAGCGCGCTGCTCAGCACGGGTGAAGCGGCCGCCACCAGCACGGACCCCGCCAGCGACAGCAGCATCACGTCGCGCCCTCCGCTGCGGTCGCCCAGGTAGCCGCCCATCATGTTGCCTACCACCGAGCCCAGCATCTGGAACATCAGCAGCTGACCCAGAAAGGCGTCTCCGGTGTGCAGCACCTGCAAGGCGCGCAGGCCCAGAAACGGCAGCACCACGAACAGGCCCGAGAACAGCGCGCGCGCGCCGAGGTAGCTGGCCATGCGCGGATCCTGGCGCACGATGTTGCGCATGCTGCGGGCGTGGCTCCACCAGGTCTTCTCCCCGCTGTGCCGGGTGCTGGGCAGGTTTGGCTCGCGCGTGAAGGCGAACACGCCGTACGAGGCAGTCATCAAGGCGAACACGCCCAGGTGAAGCAAGCCGTACGCGCGTAGCAGGGCATGCCCCCGCAGCACCAGCTCCACCACCTGCCCGGCGCCCACGCCCAGCACGCCACCGAGCACGAAGCGCACGGCCCAGAGTGAAGCGCGCTTGTGCGCAGGGATGCTCTTGGCCACGTATTCGCGCCAGGCGGTGATCGAGACGCCGCCGGCTAGACCCGATGAGAGCGGCGCCAGCACCACCAGGGGCAGCAACCAGGAATCCCCGTCGCGGGCCAGCAGCAGCGCCAGCCCGACGAGCAGATAGGGCAGGCGCTGCAGCGCCCCGAGCCGCATGACGAAGGGCTTGAGAAACGGCAGGCGCTCCAGGCGATGGGTGAGGAACAGGCTGGGCGTGAAGAAGCCCACCATCAGCAAGATGGGCGCGGCCGCGATCAGCCAGTCGGGCCCGCCCAGGGTCTCGATCATGCGTGGCGCGACCGTCTGCGGGTGCAGCAGCGCCACTCCGCCGATGTAGAAGCCGCCCTCCAGCGAGTGAGCGGCGTAGTTGCGCCGGAAGTGGCGACCCACCTCCTCGTGTTCGTGAGCGAACGGATCAGCGACTTGCAGTGACATGGCAGCGCGGCTCTTCACGGGGGAGAGGAGCCACGGCTCGCGCGTTCTAGTGCAACGCGGGCGTCTGGCAACGTGGATGAGCTGCAATCCCGCGGGCCTGGGCTTCAGGGCTGTAGAATCCCCGTGAACTTGTCGCTAGGTCCTGACACAGGCTAAAGAAAGGGGCGCCCCGCCGGCCGGCGTGGCGTTTCGGGTGAACCATGCTGGGACGACTCGCCGTCGTGACGCTCAACACCTACCGTGAGGCCGTTCGCGCTCGCGTGTTGCACGGTCTATTTGCACTGGCGCTGGTCACGGCAGGTTACTGCGTCGTGGTCGGACAGCTGTCGACGGGCAACGCCCCGCGGGTGCTCAGCAACCTGGGCGCGGCGAGCGTGGCGCTGTACGGGGCCGCAGTGGCGATCGTGCTGAGCGCCACGGCGCTGCACCGCGAGATCGAGCTGAAGACGCTGTTTCCGATTCTGGCGCGGCCGATCGCTCGCTGGGAGTACGTGCTGGGCAAATACCTGGGCACCGTCCTGACTCTGAGCGTGTTCGTGCTGGGCAACGCCGCGGTGTTCCTGGCGGCGCTGGCGGTCGCAGGATCGACGCCCGTGTGGCAGCCGCTGGCGGCCGCGCTCGTGGTGGTGGTGGCGCTGGGCTTGCTCGCCTGGCGGCTGCCGGCCTTCGCCACATACGCACCTGCGCTGGCGGCGGTGCTGTTGACCCTGGTGACGGCGTGGCTCGCTCGCCATGCGCCAGATGATCGCCGCGTGCTGCTCTGCTCGGCCGTGCTCACGGTCCTGGAAGTGGGGGTGGTCGGCGCCATCGCGCTCTTGTTTTCTTCCTTCTCTTCGCCCTTTCTCACCGCCATTCTCACGCTGGGCGTGTTCATCGTGGGGCGCTCCGCCGACATGCTGGCAGCCTTGCCGCCGCGCCTCTTCGGCGACACCCTGGCGCAGCTGGGCACCGTGCTCGCGCGCGTCGTGCCGAACCTGATGCTGTATGTGCCGGAGCGCGCGGTGCTCACGGGAGAGAGCCTGGAGGGCGCCGGGTTCGGGTACCTGGGGCTCGCGGCGGTGCAGACGCTGGCCTGGGCCATCATCCTGCTCGGTCTGGCCAGCTGGATCTTCCGGCGCCGGGATCTCACGTGAGCCGTGGCTGGCGCTGCGCCGCTCAGGCCTTGCTGCTGGTGCTGCTGAGCGCGGCAGCGTTCGCCGAGCGCACCTGGAGCCAGGGCCAGGCTGAGCTGGCAGCCAGCCGTGCCGCTCTCGAGGCAGGTGAGCTGGAGCGATCCATCCGGCACGCCAGGCACGCCGCAAGCGCGTACGTTCCCGGCGCCGGCCATGTGCAGGTGGCCGCCGAGCAACTGCGGGCGCTCGCGCGCGAGGCAGAGCGCGGCGGTGAGCGTGAGCTCGCGGCCAGCGCCTGGCAAGCGCTGCGCGCGGCAGTGCTGGAGCACCCGCCCTTCTCCCGGCAAGGGCAAGCCCAGCTGGGCCTGGCCAGCGCAAACCTGGCGCGCCTGCGCGGCTTCGCCAGCCCCGCGGCGGCCGGTCTGGAGCAGCCCACGGCATCGGCTGTCTCACGATCGCTGCTCGGGCTAGGGTTTCTGGGCGCGCTCGCCGGCCTGAGCTGGTTGTGTGTGTGTGCCTGGAGCGCGGACGGCAGCTGGCAGCTGGCCCGCGCGCTCTGGCCCGTGCTGGGCTGGTGCAGCGGAGCGCTGCTCCTGGCCTGGGCACTGTTGCATGGCTGAGCTCGATCCCACCCTCACCCAGGCGATCGCCGGATTTGTCCGCCACCTCCAGGGGGAGCGCCGCGTCTCTCCCCACACCAGCGCCGCGTACGGGCGCGATCTGGCGCAGCTCGCCGCTTTCCTGGAGCGGCGCAGCGGGCAACCCGTACGCCTGAGCCAGGTGGAGAAGCCGGAGCTGCGCGCCTGGCTGGGAGAGCTTGCCCGCGAGCTCAGCAGCGGCAGCATCGCCCGCAAGCTGGCCAGCGTTCGCACGTTCTATCGCTATCTGCGCCGCGCCGAGCCGGGACGGGACAATCCCGCGCAGGGGCTGGCCACGCCGCGCGTGAAGCGCCCGTTGCCGCTGGTGGTACGGGCGGAGTCGGCAGCCGAGCTGATGACGGCGCCTGCGGCCGCGGCCGTCTCGCCGGAGCTGGCTCGCGCGCTGCAGCTGCGAGATCGCCTGCTGCTGGAGCTGCTGTACGGCTGTGGGCTGCGGGTGAGCGAGCTATGCCGGCTGGATCTGGACGCGCTCTCCGAGGAGCGAGATCAGCTGAGCGTGCTGGGTAAAGGTCGCAAGGAGCGGCTGGTGCCCGTGGGGCAGCTGTGCCGGAACGCGCTGCTCGCATACCTGCCCGAGCGGGCGCTGCTCCGTCATCCCCGCACGGGTTACCAGGATGAGCGTGCTCTGTTGCTCGGGCGCCGCGGGCGGCGGCTGGGCGTGCGGCAGGTGCAGCACCTGCTGCGCCGCCACGGTGCGCTGGCGCTGGGGCGCTCCGATCTGCATCCACACGCGCTCCGTCACATGTGCGCTACGCACATGCTGGAGGGCGGCGCGGATCTGCGGGTCATCCAGGAATTCTTGGGACACGAGAGCCTGTCCACCACGCAGCGCTATACCCATCTGTCGGTGGAGCGCTTGCTGCAGGTGTACGACCGCGCCCATCCGTTGGCGGCGGCGGGCAAGCGCGCGCGCAGGTAGCGCGCGGAAAATCCAGAGGGGCTGCATCGGCCGCGAGGGAGGGCTTCAGGGCACGGGCCATGGCCGCATTTTTGGCACGAGCGGTTCCAAATTCCCGCGGACCGTGTAAGGAGCGCCCATGCAGCTCAAGTACGGATGTAATCCCCACCAGCTCTTCGCGTCGGCCGATCCGATCGGGGCCGCGCCCGTGGAGCTACTGAATGGTCAGCCCTCGCTGATCAACTGGCTGGACGCGTTGAATGCCTGGCAGCTGGTGCGCGAGCTCTCCCAGGCCTTGAAGCTGCCTGCTGCCGCCAGCTTCAAGCACGTTTCGCCCTCGGGCGTTGCGGTGGGCACGCCGCTCTCTGCCGAGCTCGCCGAGGCGTATGAGGTGACGGGGCGCGAGCTCAGCCCGACGGCGCTGGCGTACGTGCGGGCCCGCGGCGCGGACCCGAAGTGCTCCTTCGGTGATTTCGTGGCCATCTCCCATCCGATCGATGAATCGACAGCGGACTATCTGAAGAGCGTGGTGTCGGACGGCGTCATCGCGCCAGGGTTCGAGGGCAATGCCCTGCGCACGCTGTCCGAGAAGAAGAGCGGCAGCTTCATCGTGCTGCGCGCCGATCCCAGCTTCGAGCCACCGCAGCGCGAGAGCCGCGAGGTCTTCGGCATGCGCATCACGCAGGATCGCAACGCGCACGTGTTCACCGCGGCCGATCTGAAGGACGTGGTGTGCGGCGAGCTGGACGACGCTGCGCGGCGCGATCTGGTGCTGGGCTACGCTGCGCTCAAGTACACGCAGTCCAACTCCGTGGGCTTCGCCATGGACGGGCAGATGATCGGCATCGGCGCAGGCCAGCAGTCGCGCGTGGACTGCACCAAGCTGGCAGGTGGCAAGGCGGATGTGTGGCAGCTGCGGCGCCACCCGAAGGTGCTGGGCCTGCGCTTCCGCCCGGAGGTCAAGCGGCAGGAGCGGATCAACTGGCGGGTGCGCTACATCGAGGGCGATCTGACCCGCTTCGAGGAGCGCGCGCTGAGCGAGGCGCTGGAGGGGCCGTACGAGCCGCTCAGCGCGGCGGAGAAGCAGGAGTTCGCGAGCCGCATCAGCGGAGTGAGCTTGATCTCGGACGGCTTCATCCCGTTCCGCGACAACATCGATCACGCGCAGCGCCACGGGGTGAAGTACATCGCTCAACCGGGTGGCTCGACCCGCGACGCGGAGATCGAGCAGGCTTGCCGCGAATACGGCATCACGATGGTGCACACGCACGTGCGCGCCTTTCACCACTGACGTGCTGGAGCCTGGCGGAGCCCTCACGCTGGGCCCGCCAGTAGACGGAGCTTCAGGGCGCGGCGGCGGCCGCTGCCAGAGCCGGCGGCAGCTCGCCGCTGGCTCGCAGCAACCGCACTCGAGTGCCGCTCTGCAGTGCCTGCTGCTGCCGTGTCGTGAACATCGAGGCCAGGGATGCAGCCTCGACCTCCGAGGCCAGCTCGATTGTCCAGCTCACCGCCGTCTGCTGATTGCCGAAGGAGAAGGCCTCCAGCAGATCGCCGCGCCAGCTGAGCGCCAGCTGCCGTGCCTGCTCCAGCGTGGTAGAGCGGGGGCGGACGAGCAGGTACAGCGACCAGGCGCCGAGCGAGCTATACGCTTCGCGGACCAGGCCCTCCGGAGCCAGCGGCTCGGAGGCGCGCAAGCTGGGCGGCTCGCTGCTCGTGCCCCAGAGCGACGCCAGGATCTCGCGTACGCTGTCGGGCGGGTCCGCGAAGAGGGCTCGCACCCCGTCGGTGCCCTGCTCGGCCCAGACTCGCTCGACGTATTCGGCGCCGAAGGCGTAGGGCACGTTCTGCAGGGACGCGGTGTACAGGTCCGCTTCCAGGAACACGCCATCCTCCGCCTCGTTGCTGCGCCGGCGTAGATCCCCCGCCCAGTCCACGTTGGCGACGTTCACGCCCCAGAGCGCCGAGTACAGCCGTAGCTCGTGCAGCCGGGCCTCACCCTCGATCAGACAGTTGCCGCTCAGGTTGCCGTCGCTGTCCTGCTGGTGCGCCAGCGCGAAGGCATCCAGGTCGTGCTCGCGATCTTGCAAGGCGTGAATCAGCTCGTGCAACACCAGGGCCTGAATGGCCGGCGAGCCCGCGCCGATCACCCCGAGCGCGCCACCGTGGTCGATCACCACCAGTTCGCTGCTGTCCCGCCGGTAGTACGCGGAATAACCTCGCGCCAGGCGAGCTGCGAGCGCACCGGGATCGAAGGAGCTGGGCTGGGTGAGGTCCAACAAGACCAGCGCGCGTTCGAAGTGATTGGGCGAGGGCGGGGCGGTCAGCGAGAACGCCGCCAGCAGGTCCTGCTCCGCTTCTGCCTCGGACAGCAGCGTCACCGCCGGGCCCGAAGCCGCTGCCGCTCCCGCGTCTGCCACCGGTTCTGCGTTTGCCCCCGTGCCAGCGTCTGCCCCAGCCACCGCTGCTGGTGCAGCCGCGCCCCGCATGCAGCTGGCGATCTGCGCGAGGTTGTTCACGCACTCGGGCAAGCGCACATCGCAGCGGCCGTAGTCGAACTGCTCGCAGCCCGGTACGGGCACCGGCTCCGGAAAAGACGGGGGCAGCGCGCGGCGCTCGGGAGCGTCCTCGCCGCACGCCGCAGCCAGCAAAACTGCGCCGAGCCAGCGCCGCGTGCGGGCTGCCCCGATGCCTGCCACCTGCCGGGTGCGGTACGCAGCCCCAGCCTCAAACCGAGTGACGGACAAGCTCACGACTCCGGCGCGATGAGCACGAGCTCTTGATCCGACTCCACAGTGGAGCCCACGCGTACGCTGACGCTGACCACGACCCCGGCGCTGGGCGCCTGCAGCTCATTCTCCATCTTCATCGCTTCCACGCTGAGCAGCGGAGTGCCGGCCTCTACCCGATCTCCAACCTTGACGCTCACCTTGACCACACGCCCCGGCATGGGTGCCGCCACCCGCGTGCCGCTGCTGCGAGCTGCGCTGGCCGCGGGCCGTACGCGGCGCTGCAGCTCGGTCTCCAGTTGCACGGGCAGCGCCTCGCCGTCAACGCGCACGCGCACCGCCGAGGCCGCGCGCGTGGGGCCGGCCGTTTCACGCTGCACCAGCACGCGGAAAGCCCGCCCGTCGACCTGGACCAGCGCTGGCCGACCGTGCCGGGCGGGCCGTAGCAGCTGGGCGTCGAGCATCCGCTCGGCAGCTGCCACTCTGTTACTCGCCGCCGGCATACCAGCGCCGGCATCGAGGTCCGCCGCGGCAGCCTCGGCCGCAGCGCTCTCGGTCGGGGCCCAGAGCTGGCTACCGGTGGCGCAGCGCTCGAGGCGCAGCGGGAATTCTCGTCCGTTCAGTGTAACGAAGTAGCGCATGAGAGTAGGTGCGGGTGCGCGGGCGCCCGAGTGTAGCTCAGCGACACCAGCGGCGACAACTGACCTACCTGCGCAGCGTCGCCGTTCGTCCTGGACTGCGAGCGGGTGAGGCGGGGTCGAGCGCAGCGCGAACGACGGGGCCTGCGCGCGGGAGCCCAGGACGAAGCCCGGGCGCAGCGGAGCGCTGCTCGCTGCAGACATAGACGAAAGTTCCGCACCCTGGTTTGACCCTGCGCGTACGGCGGCTGCGCGCCTGGTGTCAGCGCGCCGAGGGCAGCGCCATGCGCATGACGATCGCGGCACTGATCTGCGAAAGAGGTGAGAAAAAGGGCCATGCGCAGCGCTCGTCATTCCTGCTCGCGGGCGCTGCGGCGCGCAGCAAAGTGGCTCGAGGCGCGACGCCCTCCAGCGTTCAGGGTTTGTACAAACCACCGGCGCACACCTGAGGCGTGCGCTACATTGAAGATCAGTCGAGCATGGAGCACGGCAGTAGCGTACTCGCGTTGGCGGGCGCGTTGCTCCTGGCAGGTGGAGGCGGTTCGCGCCTCGACAACGTGACGATGGGCGGCCTTGCCGAGCGCAGCGCCGCCTCGACGTGGTCACGAGCGCTGCGCAGCACGGAGCAAACGCCCAACGCCAACACAGTTCTGAGCCAGGATAGCGCCGCGCAGATCGCGCCGGCGAGCGCGCCGGAGTCCGGGCGGCTGTCGTTGCTCACCTACAACGTCGCCGGTCTGCCCGAGCTCGTCTCCGGATCGGACCCCGAGGTCAACACGGGCCTGATCAGTCCGCTGCTCAATCATTACGACGTGGCGCTGGTGCAGGAGGACTTCTCCTACCATGGCCTGCTCACTTCGCAGGCACGGCATCCCTACCGTTCGGAGCCCATGCAGTCCAGCCTGGCGCTCATGCCGGACGGGTTGAACTTGTTCTCGCGCTTCGCTCTTGGCTGGGTGCACCGCGTGCGCTGGGCACAGTGCAATGGCTACCTTGGGGCTGCCAGCGACTGCCTGGCGGACAAGGGCTTCTCATACACCGAGCTGACCCTGGCGCCCGGGGTCACGGTGGACGTGTACAACCTGCATGCCGAGGCCGGGCGCTCGCCGCTCGACGTGGACGTGCGTCGCGCCAACTTCGAGCAGCTGGCGCAGTACATCCACGCGCGCTCGCAGAACCGCGCCGTGATCCTCGCAGGCGACACCAACCTGCCGCTGTCGTCGGTGCGCGATGGCGAGACGCTGGCCCGCTTCATGGAAAGCACCGGGCTGTCTGACGCCTGCCGCCGCTTCGGCTGCGGTGACGAGCGGCTCGATCGCGTGCTGCTGCGCGGCTCGCAGGAGCTGGAGCTCGAGGTGCTGGGCTGGTGGACTGACCGGCGTTTCGTCGACGTCGATGGCGCGCCGCTCTCCGATCATCTCGCGGTGGGGGTCGAGCTGGGCTGGAGCAAGCGGCAGAGCCTCAATCTGGTCGCGGAGCGCTGAAGCCCGCGCCGTGTAGAGCTGCCAAAGCCTGCTCCACAGCCTTCTCCACATGGCCCCCGGCAGCACTGGGCGCTAGGCTTCCGACATGAAGCGGTTCAGCGCGGCCGTGTACGGCGGCTCGGGGTATCTGGGGTCGGAGGCGGTGCGGCGATTGCTGGCGCACCCGGAGGTGGAGCTGCGGCACGTGTACGCAGCCGATCACGTCGGCGAGCGCCTGGGTGCAGCGCTGCCGAACCTGGAGGGCAAGACAGCCTTGCGCTTCGAGGCCGTGCCGGCGGACGCGCGCCCACCGGAGGTGGACATCCTTCTGCTCGCGCTGCCTCACTCCGTCAGCCACAGGATCGTGGCGGGCGCGCTGTCCTCCGGGGCTCGCATCATCGACATGTCCGGCGCCTTCCGCGTCGATGATCCCGAGGCCTACGCCAAGTACTACGGTGAGCGGCACCCGCTGCCGGAGCTGCTGCCGCAGTTCTCGTATGGCTTGCCGGAGCTATCGCGCAGCGCGCTGCGCGGCGCGCGCTTCGTGGCGTCGCCCGGGTGCTTTGCCACCACCATCGAGCTCGGGCTACTGCCGCTCGCGCGCGCGGGCTGGCTGGAGGGCCCCGTGCAGTGCGTGGGCATCACGGGTTCGAGCGGCGCGGGTGCAACGCCCACGCCCACCACGCATCACCCGGTCCGCGCTGGCAACCTGCGCGCCTACCGCCCGTTGTTGCACAACCACGCGCCCGAGATCGCAGAGGCGCTGACCCGCGCGGGCGCGCGCGACGTGGAGATCGAGTTCGTGCCGGTGGCCGCGCCGCTCACGCGCGGCATCCTGGCCAGCTCTTTTGCCACCGTGCCGGCGGCGGTGGACGCGGGCGCCCTGCGCCAGGCATTCCAGCAATGTTATGGCGAGGAGCGCTTCGTGATCCAGCCCGAAGGGCGCCTGCCCGAGGTGGTGGCCGTGGCAGGCTCCAACTACGCCGAGGTGGGATTTGCGCTGGGAGAGGCGCGCGCCAGCTCGGGCGGTGCCCGCAGGATTGTCACGTGCGTGAGCGCTCTGGACAACCTGGTCAAGGGCGGGGCCGGTCAAGCCATTCAGAACATGAACCTGATGCTGGGCTTGGAAGAGTCCCTCGGTTTGACGCAGCCGGGCACATTTCCCTGAGGCGCGCGCCGCTGCGGCGCGCACCCTCGGCCGTTGCGGCGCCACGCCGGGTTGTAGCGAGCGCTCAGGTCGATTATCCATGGGCCCCCACTGCAAAAGGGCCTTGCTGAGAATGAACCTTCGAATGCTGCGCGCCGGCGCGATGCTGCTGGGCGCGCTCGCGCTTCAACTCGGATGTTTGCGCAATCCGCAGAGCACGGGGGCGCAGAGCCCTGCCACGCCGGGAGCGGAAGGCTCCGCGGCTGCCGAGCTCTTGACCGTCACTCCCACGGACACGCCCAGCGGCGTCTTCTTCGAGCAAGGCGCGCCCTTCTGCTTCTCCGGCTCGAACAACTACTATCTCACCTACCAGGACAAGGTGATGGTGGATGACGTGTTCGCGCAGGCCAAGGCGATGGGTCTGAAGGTGCTGCGCACCTGGGCTTTCATCGACCGTGGCTCGCTCGACGGCAGCATGCCGAGCACCGACGTGAATGACTGGGAGCCGCACGGCACCAAGAAGGGGGTGTACTTCCAGTACTGGGATCCAATCGCCAAGGCAGTTGCCTACAACGAGGGTGCCGAGAAGGACGATGGCCTGAGGCGGCTCGACTACGTGCTGGCCAAGGCCGCCGAGCACGGCATCAAGCTGATCCTGGTCTTGACCAACAACTGGAAAGAGTTCGGCGGGATGAACCAGTATCTCCAGTGGTTCGGGCTGGACTACCATCACCAGTTCTACACCGACGAGCGCGCCAGGGCGGCGTACAAGAGCTACGCGGAGCACCTGATCCAGCGGGTCAACACCGTCAACAAGGTGGCGTACAAGGAGGACCCCACCATCTTCGCCTGGGAGCTGGCGAACGAGCCGCGCTGTCGCAACTACGGCAAGTTCGATCGCTTGCAGGACTGCACTGCAGAGACGCTCACCGGCTGGGTGAAGGAGATGTCGGAGCACATCAAGTCACTCGATCCGAACCACATGGTGGCGGTGGGTGACGAGGGCTTCTTCAACCGCCCTGGCGGCAACGGTGAACAGTACAATGGCAGAGATGGGGTGGATCACGAGGCCTTCCTCGCGCTGCCCAGCGTGGACTTCGGTACGTTTCATCTGTACCCGGATGCCTGGCGCACGGGGCTGGCCTGGGGCAACCAGTGGATCACCGATCACATCGAGGCGGCGCAGCGGGTCGGCAAACCGACGGTCCTCGAGGAGTACGGCGTCACCGTCGAGCGCGATGACGAGACGGGCAAGGTGCTCAGCGGCCTCGAGCGGCGCCGCATCGCCTACACCAACTGGAACAACCTGCTGTTGAAGCGCGGAGGTGCCGGGTCCATGTTCTGGATCCTGGTGGGGGTAGATCCAGGGAACCAGGCCACCGGCTACTATCAGGACTACGATCACTACTCCGTGTACAATCTGCCCGACGACGAGAGCGCCAAGCTGATTCGCAGCTATGCGGGGCAATACCCGGAGCAGGCGCGTGCGTGTGAGCTGGCGGTGCGAGCAGGGCTGAAGGGGCCGAGCACGCCGTTCGTGGTCGCTTCGCGCGGCGCCCCTGCCAAGCCGGTCCCGAGCTCGGCGCCGGACGCTCCTCCCAGCTCAGCGCCGGATGCTCCTCCCAGCCCAGCCCCGAGCTCAGCGCCGGGTGCTCCTTCCAGCTCTGCCCCGAGCGCCGCGCCGCTCGCGGCGTGGTTCCACTCCAACATCAACTCGGCAGGATCATGTTGCGCATCGGTATCGACCTGGGTGGCACGAAGATGGAAGCTCTGGCGCTCGACGCCACGGGGCGTGAGCTCTGTCGCAAACGTGTGGCGACCCCGCGGAGCAGCTACGACGAGATCCTGTCGGCGCTGGTGGCCTTGATCGCCAGCGTCGAGGCCGAGTGTGGCGCTCGCGGTTCCATCGGCCTGGGCATCCCGGGCATCACCTCACCGGCGACCGGTCTGGTGAAGAACGCCAACACCACGCTCTTGATCGGCCACGCGCTGGATCGGGATCTGGAGCAGCGCCTGGGCCGCCCGGTGCGTGTGGCCAACGACGCCAACTGTTTTGCCCTGTCCGAGGCCAGCGATGGCGCGGCCAGCGCCAGCGCCCTGGGCGTGGCGCGTCCGACGGTGTTCGGGGTGATCCTCGGCACCGGCACCGGTGGTGGTGTGGTCGTGGGCGGGCAGCCACTGGTGGGTCCGGACGCGATCGCCGGGGAGTGGGGGCACAACTCGCTGCCCTGGCCCCGCGCCGACGAGGTGCCCGGGCCCGCGTGCTGGTGCGGACTGAGCGGCTGCATCGAGACGTTCCTGTCCGGTCCCGCGCTGGCCCGCGGCCATCGCGAGCGCACCGGGCAGGAGCTGGACGCCTCTGCGATCGCGCAGGCGGCGGAGCGCGGAGACGAGCAAGCCGTGCAGACGCTGGAGCGCTACGCCGATCGGCTGGCGCGCGCACTGGCGTCCATCATCAACGTGCTCAATCCGGACGCGATCGTGCTGGGCGGCGGCGTCTCCAACATCGCGCGGCTGTACGAGCAGGTGCCGCAGCTGTGGGCGCGCTATGTGTTCTCTGACGTGGTGAGCACGCGCCTGCTGCGCGCCAAGCATGGTGACTCGAGCGGCGTGCGCGGCGCCGCCTGGCTGTGGTCCGGGGCATGAGCTACGAGCCCGAGGACGAGCTGTTCGCCGCGGGCGCGCGCGACCTGCACGCCATGGAGCCTTCGCGCTGGGTGGCGCGCTTCACGCATCTGGTGCGTCCCGGCGGCTGTGTGCTCGATGTGGCCGCGGGGCGTGGCCGGCACAGCCGCTGGTTTCTGGATTGCGAATATTCTGTGCTGGCGATCGATCGGGATCTGAGCGGCCTGCGCTGGCTCTCGGAGCCACGGCTGGAAAAGCGCGAAGCCGACCTGGAGGACGGTGAGGGCTGGCCCCTGGGCGAGCGCACCTTCGACGCGGTGGTGGTGACCAACTACCTGTGGCGCGGCATCTTCGATGACATCGTCAGCGCGGTACGTCACGACGGTGTGCTCCTGTACGAGACCTTTGCCGAGGGCAACGAGCGCTACGGGCGGCCGCGCCGCCCCGAGTTCCTGCTGCAGCCGGGGGAGCTGCTGGCGCGCGTGGCCCCCCGTCTGGAGGTGGTGGCGTACGAGCACGGCTACTCGGATTACCCGAGCCCGCGCGTCGTCCAGCGCATCTGCGCCATCGGGCGCGGCCGCCGATTGAGTCAGTGTCCGCTGGCGGCACGCTAGCTCGCGCTCTCTGCTCGAGCAGCTCGAGCAGAGGCGTGAGCGCCAGCATCCGGCTCGGGCCCTGGCAGCTGGCAAGCTACGCTCTGAGTGCAAAATCGGCCCAATGTTCAAAGTTGGTGCCGTGAAAATCCCGAGCAGCGGCCACGCCGTGCTTTTCAAAGTGCGAGCGCTGTGGCGACACTCGCGCCCCATCAAGATTCTCCCAGGAGGAGCTCATGAGTCAGCCCATCGTTCACGGTCCCGCGATCAGCACCTACGTTCGTTCCGTTCGTCTCGCCTTGCAGGAGAAGGGAGTGGCACACGAGCTGAAGGAGGTCGACATCGTGGCCGGCGCGCACAAGCAGCCGCCTCACACCAGCCGTCACCCGTTCGGCAAGGTGCCTGCCTTCGAGCACGATGGCAGCTGTTTCTACGAGTCGTCGGCGATCCTCCGCTACATCGACGAGGTGTTTCCGGGTACGGCGCTGATGCCCAGCACGGCGAAGGAGCGCGCGCTTGCCAACCAGGTGATGAGCATCGTGGATAGCTACGGCTACACGCCAGCCGTCGCCAACATCTTCATCCCGCGCGTGCTGGTGCCGATGCTCGGCGGCCAGACGGACATGGAGAAGGTGGAGAGCGCCAAGGCGCCCGCGGCGCTGTTCGTGAGCGAGCTCGAGCGCCTGCTCGGCAGCAGCCAGTTCTACGGTGGCTCCAACGTTTGCCTGGCCGATCTGCACGCCTTCCCCGTGCTGACCTATCTGGCGGCCACGCCCGAAGGTAAGGCCATCCTGGAAAGCGCACCCAACCTGCGCAACTGGATGGGGCGCATGGCCAAGCGCCCGAGCGTCCAGGCAGTCATGCCCAGCTGAGCACGCTGCGACGGGTTGCTGCCGGTCCCACCGGCGCAACCCGTCGTGCCACGCGCATCCTGGTAGCCAAGCACTCGGGGGGATAAAGATAGCGGCATGAGCTCGAACGTCGTCACCATCATCGGCGCCGGCCTGGCCGGCTCGGAGGCTGCGTTGCAGCTCGCGGCCCGCGGCTATCGCGTACGCTTGCTGGAGCAGAAGCCGCTGCAGCGCACGCCGGCGCAGACCAGCGACTCCTTCTGCGAGCTGGTGTGCTCCAACTCCTTCCGCGGCGCCGCGCTCAGCAATGCCGTGGGGCTGCTCAAGCAAGAGATGCGCTGGCTGGGCTCCTTCGTGATGAAGGCGGCAGATGCCACGCGCGTGCCCGCGGGCGGCGCGCTGGCGGTAGATCGCGATGCCTTCTCCGAGTTGATGACGCGCTGGGTGCGCGAGTCGAGCTCGATCGAGGTGATCGCCGGCTCGGTGGAGTGCTTGCCCGACGAGCGCCCGCTCTTGATCGCCACCGGGCCGCTGACGGGGGACGCGCTGGCTCGCGATATCGCCCGGACGATTGGTGCCGAGCACCTGGCTTACTACGATGCCATCGCTCCGATAGTGACGGCGGACTCCATCGACTGGTCGAAGGTGTTCATGGCCTCGCGCTGGGACAAGGGCGATAGCCCCGAGGATCAGCGTGCCTACGTCAACTGCCCGCTCGATCGCGCGCAGTATGAGGCGTTCGTGGCTGCGCTGCTCGCCGGGCAGAAGGTGCAGCCCAAGAGCTTCGAGGACGTGCGCTACTTCGAGGGCTGTCTGCCGGTCGAGGTGATGGCCGAGCGCGGCCCGCGCACCCTGGCGTTCGGCCCCATGAAGCCTGTCGGCTTGACGGATCCGCGCACCGGGCGCTGGCCGTACGCTGTGGTGCAGCTGCGCAGCGAAGACGTCGCGCACACGGCCTATAACATGGTCGGCTTCCAGACACGCCTCACGTGGGGCGAGCAGCAGCGCATCTTCCGCACGCTGCCCGGGCTGGAGCAGGCCGAGTTTGCGCGCTACGGCGCCATTCACCGCAACACCTTCATCAACGCGCCGCGCTTGCTGGACGGCACGCTGCAGCTGCGCGCACGGCCGGGCGTGTATTTTGCCGGGCAGATCACCGGCAGCGAAGGCTATGTCGAGGGCGCGGCCAGCGGCTGGCTGGCTGCGTGGTTCATGGCTGCGGCGCTGCAGGGGCGCTCGCCCATTCCGCCGCCGCCCAGCACGGCGCACGGCGGCCTGCTCACGCAGATGCAGCGCAACCCGGACGATTATCAGCCTTCCAACATCACCTTCTCGCACCTGCCGCCATGGCAGGGCGCGCGCCTGCAGAAGCGAGCCAAATACGAGGCTCTGGCCGTGCGCGCACTTACGGAGCTGCGCGACTGGATGCAGGTGAACGGGCTTGGAAGCCCGGATCTGCAGGCCGTGCTCGCGCCGGCCACGTCTGGCGCGGAGACGGCTACGCCCGGCGCTGAAGCAGCGCCGGGCGCATGATAGCTAGCACTCCCTGCTCGCAGGGAGGCTTACTTGCCCAGAATCTGCTTCTCCAGCTGGTCGAGCTCCTTGCCCAGATCGGACGAGGCAGTGATCTGCTTCTCGACCTCCACCTCGAAGTCCTCTTCCGTCGGCACTTCGACCCCTTCGTCCCGATTTGCGGAGCCCTTGCGAGAGCTCTCCTTCTTCTCGGTGGTGGTGGCCTCGGCCTCCG
>JAICQL010000307.1 GCA_025937895.1 Polyangiaceae bacterium
AGTCGGGAAGCAAAGTCGGGAAGCAAAGTCCTGCGCGGAGGGTCCGCGCAGGTCAGCTTGGGCGGTTTACAGGATCTCGATCAAAGCGGACATGTCCTGAGCGGACAGACCGTGACGATCTGCCTGTTCCAGCCGATCGCGCACGGCAGCGCCGAGCGGCGTGGAGCCTGCGCGCCCCAGCTCGGTCGCGAGCCGGATGTCCTTGAGCATGTTCTTCACGGAGAACTGCGGAGAGAAGTCACGCTTGCGCAGCTTGGGCTCCTTCGCGCCGTGAAAACCAGACCAGAGCACGGTCGTCTCCAGGGTGCGGAAGAAATCGTCGTCGGACACCCCGAGCTGGCGCGCCAGGCTCAAGCTCTCGCAGATGCCCTCCATCTGAATGGCGACCTGCAGGTTGAAAGCCAGCTTCAACGCGGCCGCGCTGGAGTGCGTCCCCACGTGCCGGCGGGTCGCTGCCAGCAGCCCCAGGAGCGCATGCGCGCGCGGCACGAGGTCTGGCGCACCACCGGTGAGAAAGACGATCTTTCGCTGCTCGGCCGCGGGCCGGCTGCCCATGAACGGCGCCTCCACGTAGCTCGCGCCGCGCGCGCGCACGCGCTCGGCGAAGCGGCCGGAGCTCTTCGGATCGATGGTGGTGGACTGCAAGACGAGGTGGCGCGGGCCAAGCTCGGCCTCGAGCGCCGCCAGCACGCCCTCGACCGCCGGCGGATCAGAGACGACGATGTGCACGACGCTGGCGGCGCGAGCCACCGCTGCGGGATCAGCCGCCGGCGCAGGCACGCCCGGCCGGGACGTGCGGTTCCACGTGGCCGCCAGCACACCTGCCGCCTGGTAGTGCTGCGCCCAGACCGCGCCGATGATGCCCAGACCGATCAACCCGACGCGCTCGCGCGCGCCCTCCTGCGTGTCGCTCATGCTCGCGTCTTAGCGCGTGCAGCGGCGAGCGAAAAGCACGGTAGCGCTGGTAGACCAGCTGGAATCTTGTTGCTGAAACAAAAGGGCAGAGATCGCGCGAGAGCCTGCGAGCACTCGGCCGGTTCGCGCGCGATGTCTGCCGGCACCCCGCGAGAGGCGATTTTTCTTGTGGCTCCGTGGCGGCGGCGTTCTAGAAGGGGGCGTTACTTCGCATGCGGGGTTGCCCGGGAGCTGAGACTCCCGCTCCGCTGCGCTAGCTTGGAGAAAAGTTCGATGCGCTCGGGAATGCTTTGGCGG
This sequence comes from Polyangiaceae bacterium, assembly GCA_025937895.1. Classification (GTDB taxonomy): domain Bacteria; phylum Myxococcota_A; class Polyangia; order Polyangiales; family Polyangiaceae; genus SZUA-265. The sequence continues at coordinate 1,213 of JAICQL010000307.1, forward strand.
CTGGCCAGTGCCGCGGCTCTTTGTACGGTGGTGGGGTGTTCGGAGGATAACGACAGCCCGGTGACGATGGCTGGCTTGCCCAATCAGCCTGGCGCTGCGGGCAGCTCCTCCGGTTCGGGAGTGCCGAGCCCGGCACCCGCCAACCCCAGCAGCCCAACGGCTCCGACCGGAAACAATGGAGAGAGCCCGGGCGTCACCCAGCAGATGCCGGGCGGCATGAACGGCGGCGTCTCCGCCGGAGCCGTTGATGCCGGCGGCGGGGAGGAACCCGAGGCCGACGCGGGCGCGGTCGAGCCGGACGCCGGAGCGCCGCCGCCTGCGAATCCGCCGCCCGCGAATCCGCCGCCCGCCAACCCGCCGCCCGCCAACCCGCCGCCAGCGGAGCCTCCGCCGGCAAACCCGCCGCCGCCCGAGGCCGTGGGCTTCTCCGAGGTGTTTCCGGTCCTGGTTACGGCCTGCGGCAACTGCCACGGGGCGAACGCACCCGGGGCGCGGCCGCGCTTTGCCCAGGCGGGCAATGAGGCAGCCTCTCTGGCTGCTTCGCTGGCCGCGGCGCCCCAGGGCGGCACGGTTGCCGCCCGCATCATCGTGCGCGCCATTACTCAGCGCAACATGCCGCCAGCGTGCGGTGGTGGTGCGCTCGGCACCGGCGCGTGCCTCGATCAGGCCGAGGCGGATCTGCTGCAAGCCTGGGTCGATCAGGGCAGCCAGCCCTGACCCGTAGCTCGCTCCCGGACTGACCAATGAACCAGCTCAAACTCAGCTTCGTTTTGGGAACTGCGCTGCTGGCGTCGGGCTTCTCCGCGCTCGGTGGTTGCTCGGATGACGATGGCGCCGACGTGCTGCCCAAAGATCCCACGGCTCAGGCCGGGAGCGGCGGCGGCGCAGGCAATGGGGGTGCGGGCGGTGGCGCGGGCACTGGGGGTGGAGGCAACGGCGGCGGAGCTGGAATGGGCGGCACCTCGCCAGACGCTGGCCTGGAGCGTCCGGAGTGTCCGCCAGCGCCGCCGCCGATGGATGCCGGTGCCGGTGAGGATGGCGGTGTCGCTGACGGAGGTACGGACGCGGGTGACGGCGGCTCGGCGCCGCGGGAGCTCAGCTTTGCCGCGGATATCCATCCGATCTTCGCCATGTACTGCCGTCCGTGTCACCAGAATGAGACTTCTGGTGGCCACAACGTGGCCGCGGATGATCCGCGAGAGGCCTATTCGTACCTGGTCGATATGGCTGCCAGCCTGGTGCCACGGGTCAACGGCGGCGGGATGCCCCCCGAGTGCATCGGGTTTCCAGGCGACCCTGGCTGCATCACCGTTGCCGAGCTACAGCTGATCCAGAGCTGGGAAGCTCAGTGCTATCCGCCGTGAGGGCGGTGGCGCCGGGCAGCGCGCGGAAAGGATGATGCATGAGCAGACTGGTCAGGGGGCTTATCGGGCTGGCCCTCTCGTCTGTGCTGGGCTGCGGGGATGACGGTGGCGACGGCGCCTCGAACGGCGCCGGGGGGGCCAGGGTGACGTTCACGGAGGACGTGCACCCCATCCTGGTGGCGAAATGCGGTGACGCCAACTGTCACGGTTCCGCCGATGACTTTCTGCCAGGGCATGCCGTTGCCGACGTGAACGTGGCGTATCAAGAGGTGATCGGCACGAGCCCTTCGGGCGGCATCGTCTACGATCGCATCCTGGTCCGCATCGCAGCGGAGCCCAACAGTATCATGCCGCCCACCTACGCGGGCTGCGGCGGGGCGATCGATGCGCCCGGATGCATCACCCAGGCGGAATACGATCTGATCAAGGCCTGGGTGGAGCAGGGCCACCCGCGCTGAAGCGGCTCTGCGGGCGCCCGATCGCCGGGCGCCCGGTGTCAGCGCTCTCAGCCCTCGAGCACGGCCTGCACGCGCAGGCCGTCGCGCAGCAGCGACAGCGGCAGCAGGTTACCGGAGATGACCTTGCCGTCCACCTTCAGGCTCTGCACACCATTGCTCAGGCCGCTCGGGTTCTCGACGGAGATGTTCAGGCGCTTGCCGCGGAACACCCGCTCCACCTGAAAGCCGGGCCAGGAGCGCGGGATGCACGGATCGATGCGCAGGCCATCGAGCTCCGGCACGATGCCCAGGATGCTCTGCACGGCCACGAACAAACTCCACGAGGCAGTGCCCGTCAGCCACGGCACGCGAGACTTGCCGGCGTGAGGGTTCACGCTGGCGTACGTGGTCTGGCTGTGCACGTAGGGCTCGATCTCGCGCAACTCGGCGCGCGTGTTGTACGCGGACGGCATGTAAGCGCGATAGTATTCGTACGCCTGATCACCGTTGCCGCGCAGGCACTCCGCCATCACAGCCCAGGCCTGCGGATGGTTGAAGATGCCGGCGTTCTCCTTGATGCCCTTGTTGTAGACCACGCCATCCATGATGTGCCGCGGCGTCTTCTCGAAAGGCGGCGCGCTCAGCATCAACCCGTAGGGGGTGGCCAGCTCGCGCTTCGTGGCCGCGAGCGCGCTCTTGGCTTGCGCGTCCGTCGCCACACCGCTGATCACGGCCCATACCTGCGTGTTGAGGTAGATCTTGCCCTCGGCCATCTCCTTGGTGCCGAAGCGCGTACCGTCTTTGCCCGTGGCCCAGATGAACCACTCGCCATCCCAGCACACCTTCTGGATGGCCTTTTCCATCGACTCACGCTGGCTGGCGGCCCACTGCGCCTCCTCCGCCAGCCCCAGGCGCTCGCAGATGCCGCGATACACCGACAGGCTGTAGCAGACCTGGAAGGCAACCATCACGCTCTCGCCCGTGTAGCCGAGCTTGCAGCAGTCGTTCCAGTCGGCGGCCAGGCCACAGGGCAGCCCGTTGCGCCCGGTCCGCTCGAGGTTGAACTCCAGCGCGCGGCGCAGGTGCCCGAGCACGGTGGCCTCGCCCTCGTCCGCGTAGGGCAGCACCTTGTGGTAGAACTCCACCTCACCCGTCTCTGCCACGTAGGCGGGCACGGCGTGGAACAGCCACAAACAGTCGTCGCTGCGGAAGTGCTCGGCGGGTGGGGCCGCCTCCTTGCCGGGCTGATGATCGAAGGTGCGCACGACGGGCATCGCGCCGCCGCACGCGACCTGGCCGGTGAGCATCAGCTCCAGCCGCGCCTGCATGTCGCGGCCCAGGAGCGGCGTGACGCCGAGAAAGTCCTGCACGGTATCGCGATAGCCCAGGCCATCGCGCTCGCCGTTGTAGATGGTGGAGGCGGAGCGCGACCAGGCGTAGGTGATGAGCGAGTTGTAGGCATTCCAGACGTTGACCATGCTGTCGAACTCGGCGTCCGGCGTCTTCACGTTCATGGCCTCCAGGCGCGCGTGCCAGGATGCCTTCACCCGCTCCAGCTCCTGGGCGCAGCGCTCCGAGCTGGCGTATTCACGCACCGTGGCGTGACCGTGCGACTCGGGTGTGCCCAGGCCCAGCAGCAACATCAGCTCCTTCGTTTCACCGGGCGCCAGATCCAGATCGATCTGCATCGAGCCGATCATGTTCTCGCCCGCGATCTCGAAGTTGGTGAGCTTGCCGCGCTTCACCGCCTCCGGCGCCGCGTAGCTGCCGTAGTTGCCGATGAAGTTCTCGCGCTGCGTCTCGAAGCCCACCACCGGCGCGCCTGCGAGCTTCATCCAGGAGCGCACGGCCGAGCGCAGATCCGCCGGGTCGAAGGCGTCGTGCGGGTGTGACGCCAGGGCCAGCATGCCATCCTGGTGGTACTTGGCGAAGGTGACGAACGGCGAATACTGCAGGTTCGTCAGATCGTTGATCAGGTGACCGACGTTCGTGAACTCGGCGTACGTGAACACCGAGAGCTTGCGGCGGGCAGTGCCTGTGTTGCTGACCTTCAGTCGCCAGTACTCGAACGTCTGCCCGAGCGGCACGAAGTATGTCGACTCGGTCTCGATGCCCGAGTACTTCGAGGTGATGATGGTGTAGCCCATGCCGTGACGGCACACCGACTGGTACTGATCGAGCGGCTTGCCCACGGGCTGCCAGCTCGAGCTCCAGAAGTCGCCCGTGGCTTGATCGCGCAGGTAGAAGTAGCGGCCCGGCTGATCGAGCGGCACGGCGTTGCCGCGCAGACGCAGGATGCGGTGGGTCGCGGCGCTGCGGTAGAAGCTGTAGCCGCCGGCGTGATTGGTGATGATCGCGCCATACTCGGTGGTCCCCAGGTAGTTGCTCCAGGGGCGCGGAGTGTCGGGACGGTCCACCACGTACTCGCGGGCTGCGTCATCAAAGTGTCCGTATTGCATGCTGACTACTACCTCTCATGTGGGAAGCCGCGGCGGATGCCGGGAGCGCCCGTTGCTGGATTCAAAGAGCCGTGGCCGCGGCGCCGGGCGTGGGGAGCAAGGCCGCTCGAGCAGGGTCGACCAGGTGAATGCCCACGCCGCTGAACTGTCCGAGCGCGGCCAGCGCCGCCGGGACCTGCTCCAGGCCCAGGCGCGGGCCGATCACACGCTCGAGCGGGATCTGCCGGGTCTGGATCAGGCGGAACACGTCGCGATAGGCGCGCGCTGCAATGCCGTGGCTGCCGTACAGCACCAGCTCATTGGCGATCACCAGCCCCATCGGCACGCTCGGGTCCGAGCGCTCGCCGACGAGCAGCCCCACCTGAACGTGGCGCCCGCGCTTGCGCAGCGACAGCAGTGACTCGCGCAAGGTGGCAGAGCTACCCAGCGCGTCCATGCTCACCTCGGCCCCGCCGCGGGTGTGAGCGCGGACCTGCTCGGCCACCTGCGGCGCGCGCGCGTCGATGCACAGCTCGGCGCCCACGCTGCGCGCGAGCTCCAGCTTGGCGGGGTCGATGTCAACGGCGATGCTGCGCGCGCCGAGCGCGCTCGCGATCAAGATCGCAGAGAGGCCCACGCCACCGCAGCCGAACACCACCAGCGTCTCACCCGCCCGTAGATCTGCCAGCTGCACCAGCGCGCGGTAGGAGGTGACGAAGCGACAGCCAAGGCTGGCAGCGGCGTCATGAGACATGCCCTCCGGCAGACGGACCACATTCTGATCGGCGTGGTGCAGGGCGACGTATTCGGCGAAGGAACCCCAGTGAGTGAACCCGGGCTGAAACTGCGCGTCGCACACCTGGGGCTCGCCGCGCTCACAGGTGGGGCAAGCCCCGCAGCCGCTGACGAAGGGCACGGTCACGCTGTCGCCCACGGCGAGGTGCCGCACGTCTCTGCCGAGCGCCACGATTTCGCCCGCCAGCTCATGGCCGGGAACGTGCGGGAGCCGCACGTCCTTGTCATGCCCTTGCCAGGCATGCCAATCGCTGCGGCAGATGCCCGTGCTGCGCACGCGCACGACCACGCCGTCGGCGGGCGGGCTCGGATCGGGGACGGTCTGGACCGCGAGGGGCCCGGCAAACTGCTCGAAAATTACGGCTTTCACTGCGAAATGGCCCGGGCTTGGCCGCGGGCGGCGCATTCAAGCATTCGCCGGGTTGGCTCGCAACGGGGAAGGCAGCGGCGAAGCAGGCGAAAACCGGGGGTGCGGGCGAGCTGGTAACGTTACCGGCTCACCAGCGCAGGGTCACGCCCCTGGCCTGCACGGCGGTGAGCTGGACGCGTAGCGCGCGCGTCACTGCATCATAGCGAAACGGCAGCTCCCCGCCGGCCTCGACCGTGCGCGGCGGCTGCTCGCAGAAGGCCACCAGCTCACCCTCGTCTGCCAGCACCAGCCGCCAGACTCCGGGCGCCGGCGACTCGCAGCCGAGAATCGCCGCGGGCCCGTTGAGCTTGTCTGCCAGCCCGAGCAGCGCAAAGCCGTGCTCGATGGGCGCAAACCAGAACAGCTCGAACTCGCGCTCGGCGAGCGAGCAGCTCACGGCGTCGCTGTCCGCGAGCTCCGAGAGCTGCCCGGCTCGCTGCGCGTAACAAGCGAAGCGCTCGCCCACGAGCCCCGGCACATCCCGGGGCCCCACTGCGCTCGAGACCCGGCGCGCCGAGCCGCTGGCATGAAGCGCGTGGAACACCGCGACGATACCGACGCGGCCGCTGCGATTCCAGATCTCGAGCGGCACGGGCTCATGTGTCGGATCTACGGACAACGTCTTCGCGGTGGGCAAACCCGGTCCGTCCGCACGCAGCACGCGCCCATCCGCGCAGACCAGCTGGCGCAGCAGCTGCAGGTCGTGCTCTCCGGGCTTGTCGGACACGTACACGGGCCCGCCCGAGACGGCGCGGCCCGCCGCGTGGAAGGCGCCCCACTCGTGCGCGCTCTGGAACATGTCCCAGTCGGGCCACATGAACTGCCCGAACCACAGCCCCACGTACGCGTTGGTGTACAGGTGTGCCGCGTGTGACTCGGCGCGGTTGGGGTAGAAGTCGCTCGAGGTGCGGGTCAGGCTGGAGTAGGGCGAGCCGTAGAAGGTCTCCTGCGCGCTGGCCATGCAGTTGAGCAGGCAGCCCGAGAAGTGCTCGCGGGCGCTCTGCTCCAGCGCCTCGCGGTAGACACGGTTG
>JAICQL010000186.1 GCA_025937895.1 Polyangiaceae bacterium
AAGGCCGCCAGCCCCGGCAGCCTCGCCCGCAGTGCTCGAGCCCGCCCGGGCCCCAGCAGCAGCGCCGCCGACTCGAACGCCTCGAACAGGAAGAAGTCGGCCACGTTCGGGCGGGTCACGCCGAACCAGCCAGACTCAGGCAGCTGCGCCTCCAGGCGCGCCAGCTTCGCCAGCATCCGCGGCACGATGCGCTCCAGCCCCAGCTCCACCTTGGTGCCCGGGAACAACATCTCCGACCAGATCGCCATGCCGACCATGATGGTCACGTCCACGTAGCAGCAGGACAGCAGCGCCTCCGTGCGCGCGATCTGCACCGGCGAGAGGCCGTCATAAAAGCCGAGCTGGCGCGAGAGGAAGCCCGCGATGGGCAAGGTCTCGCACAGGGTCACGCCCTCCCAGGTCAAGGTGGGCAGCGCCTGAAAGTCACCGGAGAAGCCGGGCTGCTGCTTGTAGTTGCGCCACTCGCCGAGCGGCAGCTGGACGTCCTCGAAGTGCAGCTCGGGGTCCAGGCTGGCAGCGTCGAGCAGCACGTCGCGCAGCGCTTGCGCGCGACCGAGCGCCGGGAAATAGCGCAGCGTGACGCTCGGCATCGTTGCTCAGCCTTTCGCGTCCGGCGTGTGGCGCATGGACACCGAGTTGATGCAGTAGCGGAGGTGCGTGGGCGGCGGCCCATCGGGGAAGACATGCCCCAGGTGGCCGTCGCAGCGCGCACAGCGCACCTCCGTGCGGCGCATGCCGTGCGAGCGATCCTCGATCTCGACCAGCGCGTCATCGCTGATGGTCTGCGTGAAGGAGGGCCAGCCCGTGCCGGACTCGAACTTGTCGCCGGAGCGAAACAGCGGATGGCCGCAGCCCGCGCAGCTGTACACCCCCGGCGTCTTGGTACCCACGAAGCAGCCCGTGTGCGGGCGCTCCGTGCCGTGACCGCGCAGCACGGCGTATTCTTCGGCAGTGAGCCGCTGGCGCCATTCGTCGTCGCTCAAGACCAGTTTGTCGACCATGGTGGATATGGTCGGCCGAACCCCTCGCCTGCGCAAGGCGTTTACGCGCGGGGGCCATGGCGCGTGAGCCCGTCGCGCGCCGGCCGCCCCCCCCTCGAACAGCTCAGCGCGCCGGCCGTGCCTCGCGCCCCTTCAATAGGGGAAGCCCGGGATGTTCAGCTGCACCTGGAACAGCCCGCCCTGCTGCCCCTGGGTCAAGGTCGTCACGAACATCGTGCGCCGATCCGCGCCGCCGAACGCCACGTTCGTCACGTCGCGATCGAACGACGCCGGACCCCCAAAGCGCCCGATCTCGTTGCCCTGCGGGTCGAACACGCGAATCAAGCGCCGGAAGTGCTCCACCGTGTACACGTTGCCGGCGCAGTCCATGCCCATGCCGTCCGGCGTCTGCAGGCCGTCGGCGAGGTTGATGGTGATGGCCGGACCGGGCGTGCCGTCTTCCGCCAGCTCGTAGCGGCGGAAGCCGCTGGCGGAGGTGACGTACAGCGTGTTGCCGTCGGGCGAGAGCGTGATGCCGTTGGGATTGCTGAGGGTGCCGTCCACCACGGTGGCCTCACCCTGCGGCGGCACGCGGTACACGCGGGTGGCCCCCTGCCCTTGTCCGGGCGGAGCCTGGAACGAGGGATCGGTGAAGTAGATGTTGCCGTCCGCGCGCTCGACCAGATCATTGGGCGAGTTGAAGCGCGTGTTGTTGAAGGTCTGCGCGCCGCGCTGGCCGCGCGTGCCGGCGGGCACCGTGAAGGTGGAGATGGCGCCCACATCGTGCGTGGCGGCGATCAGGTTACCGCTGGCGTCCAGCGCCAGACCGTTGCTGCCCGTGTTGGAGAGCACCCCGCGCTCCAGCATGCCACCAGGCCTGAAGCGATTGATGTTGGAGGGCGGTGGGTTCTGGCCCCCGCCGATCTCCGAGAAGTACAGCGCGTCCCCCACCCAGACCGGGCCCTCGAAATTGAAGAAGTTGTCGGCGCCCACCGAAAACAGCTTGGTCACCACCGGATTGTCCGGCAGCGGCGCGCCGAATGGCCCCTGCGGACACTGCTCCACCCCCACGCGTCCGACGCCGGTCTGCGCGGGCGGAGGCGGCTCATCCGGAGGCATTGCGCCGCTGCCCGCTGCGCCCCCGCCAGGCATGCCAGCGCTGCCCGCGACCCCGCCGTTCTGCGTGCCACCGTTCTGCGTGCCGCCGTTCTGCGTGCCGCCCGTCATCTGCTGCGGCGGCACCACGCCGCTCACGTTGCCGCCCGGCACCTCACCGTTGCTGCCGCTGGACGGTGCCGGCACCGCCCCGTTACTGCCGGCGCTGCCGGGCGCACCCGTACCCGGACCAGGATTGCTCGCGGGCGAGCTGCCGGTGCTGCCAGCCGAGCCGCTGGAGGGGCCAAAGGAGGCGTTGGCCTGAGTCTCTGGGTCATCGCCGCCCTCTCCTGCACTGCAAGCAGTGACGAGGCCGCCCGAGAAGCAGGCGAGCGCAACGGCGGACATCCGAAACGAAACTGAGAAGCGACGAATCTTCATGACGTGAGGCAGACCATAGCCGGGGCGCTGTGCGCTGCCCACCCCCGACTTCAGCCGTGTCCGGCGCTGCTGCTCGCACGTGACATGCTCACTGGCCAAGCGCGCCGCGATCCCTTTCGGCTCGCGCTCATCGGCTGCGTGCTGCCGCCAGAAATGACCAGCCACGCTCGATTCGTGCCGTATGCAGACAGCGCGCGCCTGCTTGCATCGCATGCGATCCCTTGGCTGCGCCGGGGGCCGCCGGCGGCTGCTCAGCTCCGCGGGAGGTCTCGCACGAGACGAAATTCTCGAGCCAATCCGCTCCGGTGGCTCGCTTGCCAGGGCGCGGGCCCTGACCTATGCTCGGCGCGTGGCACACGCCGCACGCAACGTCCCACGGTCACGAGCGCTGCTGCTGCTCGCGTGGCTGCTGTGCGCGCTGCTGGCTCCGGGCACCGCCTTCCCCGCGCTGCACTTCACTCTGGTCTCGCACCGGGTGTGCCTGGAGCATGGCGAGCTCGAGCACGTCGGCTCCAGCGTCGATGGTGACGCGGATGCTTCAGCTCCTGACGCACTGGATGCTCCGGCGCGCACACTGGCAGACCAGGCGTTCGTTCCCGGGGCGGCCGGCGACGACGATCACGGGCACGAGGCATGCGGCGCGAGCGCCAGCGGCACCGGCGTCGCAGTGCCTCGAGCCGAGCGCTCCGGCACGGCCGCGCTGCACGCCAGGCCGCCGTCTGCGCCCAGCGATACCGAGCGAGCCCATCCGGGCATCGCTCTCCTTCGTTACGCGCCCAAGCTCGCGCCCCCGCTGCGCGCCTGAGCTGGTCGTGAGGTCGCGGGCTCGGTCGCCCGCGCCAGCCACGCGCGCGAGGTGAAGCCACCTCGCCGGGCGCGCCATGGCCACTCCGCGGGCCTGGCGTGCACGCGTGCAACACGTCGAGCCGAGCGCCCCTCCGGCGCTGTCCTCACCCGTGCGCCTCCGCTGCGCCGCCCGGCCCCGTGCTTCGCCGGATACGGGCGGTGCGAGCGCCCGCCCCCACGCCGCGGTCTCCCTTCGTTCTCGTTCCGTTCAGGATCCAATGCCCTCTCGTATCCGATCGCTCCTGCCTCTTGCCGGACGCGCCCACTGCTCGCTTTCGCTGCTCGCCGTCGTCATGTTGGCGGCCCGCGCGAGTCACGCTCAGTCCGCTCCGCCCGCGGCCCCTTACCCCGCTCCCCCCCCTGCACCCGGTCCTGATTCCTCTCCCGCTGCCGACCCGCCTGCGCCCGAGCCAGCGCCGCTCAGTCCCGCCGAGCTCTCCGCGATCGAGGCAGCACTGGCAAATGACGCGGCAGCGGCTCCGCCGACAGCGCCGCCTCCACCCGCCCCAGCGCCCGGCGCGAGCGGTGCGTCGCAGTCCCTCAACCCCGACCTCTCCCTGATCGGTGACTTCGCGCTGGCCGCGTTCTCCCCCAACGATCCGCACCAGACGGGCCACCACGATCCGGTGGGGCCCGGCTTCCACCTGCAGCAGCTGGAGCTGTCCTTCGGCTCGGTGGTGGACCCGTACCTGCGCTTCGATGGCAACATCGTGTTCTCGCTGGAAGGCGTGGAGCTCGAAGAGGCGTTCGCGACCACGCTCGATCTGCCGGCTCGCCTGCAAGCTCGCTTCGGCCTGATGCTGACCCGCTTTGGCCGCCTCAACTCCACTCACCTGCATGTCTGGGAGTTCAACGATCAGCCGTTCGTGCTGGGGCGCTTCTTCGGCGGCGAGGGCAACCGAGGGCTGGGGCTGGAGCTGTCCTGGCTCACCCCGCTGCCCTGGTACATGGAGCTGATCGCCTCGGCCATCCCTGCCGGCGGCGACGAGACGGCGCGCAGCTTCTATGGGGCAGACGATCCGGGCATCGGTGACCCGCGCGATCTGCTGTACGTGACGGCGCTGAAGCAGTTCTTCGAGCTCTCGCCGGACTGGTCGCTGTTCTGGGGCCTGTCGGGCGCGTTCGGACCCAATGCCTCCCGGCAGGATGCGCGCACGGAGATCTACGGCAGCGATCTGTACGTAAAATATCGCCCCCTCAGCCAGCCCAACCCGCCCGTCGTGGCACTGCAGGCGGAGTGGCTGTACCGCCGGCGCGAGCTGTCGCCGCGCGCGCTGCACGACCATGGCGGCTACGCGCAGCTCTCGTATCGCTTCGTGCCGCGCTGGAGCGTGGCGGGGCGCTTCGAGTACGGCTCGGTCACCCGCACCCCCGACGGAGTTCCCGCCGCCGATCCGCTCGATCCGGAGTGGCTCCGCGATCGCCGGCGCGGCTCGCTGGCGCTGACTCACTACCCGACGGAGTTCTCGCGCTTCCGCCTGCAGGGCGGGCGCGACACGGGGCTCGGCCCGGGAGTGTGGTCGGCGTTTCTGACGGCCGAGGTGGCCACCGGCGCCCACGCCGCACACCAGTTTTGACCGCGAGGAGCACAGCCATGACCCAACTCATCCGTACCTGGTTGCTCACCTGCGCCGCGCTCGCGGCGCTGTGCCTCGGTCCGCGCACGGCGCACGCGGAGCTGGGGGTGATCGCCACCACACCCGAGCTAGCGAGCCTGGCCGCTGCCGTGGGCGGCGCTCGCGTTCACGTGCAAGCGCTGGCGCTGCCCACGCAGGATCCGCACTGGGTGGACGCGCGCCCCAGCCTGGCCCTGCAGCTGAGCCGCGCGCAGCTCCTGCTCAGCGTGGGCGCGGACCTGGAGGTCGGCTGGCTGCCGACCTTGCTGGTCGGTTCACGCAACGGGCGAGTGCAGCGCGGCAGCGCCGGCTTCCTGGAGGCGGCAGGGCTGGTGGAGCTGCTGGAGCGCCCCACTGGCAAGCTCGATCGCTCGCAAGGCGACATCCACCCGAGCGGCAACCCGCACTTCCTGCTCGATCCGCGCCGCGCCGAGCGTGTGGCCGTGGGCATCGGCAAGCGGCTGGCGCAGCTCGACCCGGAGGGTCGCGCCAGTTACCTGGAGAACACCCAGCGCTTCGTCCAGGCCCTGCGCCAGGCGCGCCATCGCTGGGAAGAGCGGCTGAGCCAGGCGCGCGGGCGAGAGGTCATCACCTTTCATCGCTCCCTCAGCTACCTTGCCGATTGGCTGGGCTTGCAGGTGGTCGACTACCTGGAGCCCAGGCCCGGCGTGCCCGCCACCCCCCGTCACGTGGCGCAGCTGATCGCTCGCTGCAAGCAGCGCCCCGTGAGCGCGCTGCTGCAGGAGAGCTGGCAGCCGAGCAACACGGCCGAGCTGTTCGCCGCACAGACCGGGGTGCCGCTGGTGATATTGCCGGGCGCGCCGGACTTTCCTGGCGGCGAGAGCTACGTCGGCTACCTGGAGCGAGTGGTGGAGCTGCTGGGGGCGGCGCTGGTGAAAGGGGCGCAATGAGCCTCTCGCCCGCAAGCCCGCCCGCGCAGGCGTTACCAGCGCAGGCGCCGCCTGTGCAGCCGTTACCCGCGCAACCGTTACCCGCGCAGCCAGTGCTCGAGTGCCGCCAGCTGGTGGTGGGACACGGCGGGCGCGGCATCCTGCCGCCGCTGGACTCGAGCATCCAGCGCGGCGAGCTGTGGGCAGTGATCGGCCGCAACGGCGCCGGCAAGACGACCTGGCTGCGCACCTTGCTGGGGCTGCTGCCCCCGGTCAGCGGCAGCCTCCGCTTTGCCGGAACGCCACCGCGGCTCAGTTACCTGGCGCAACGGCAGAGCTTCGATCCACACTATCCGCTGCGCGCGCGCGATGTGGTGGCGATGGGCACCCAGCGCGGCGCCTGGTGGTTCTCGCGCCCGCGGCAGCACGCGGCCCTGGTGGACACGGCGCTGCAGCGGGTCGGCGCGAGCGAGCTCGCGCAGCGCCCGTTTCGCGAGCTCTCCGAGGGCCAGAAGCAGCGCGTGCTGTTCGCGCGAGTGGCCGCCGCCGAGCCGGACCTGGCGGTGCTGGACGAGCCCACCTCCGCGATGGATCTGGTGGCAGAACGCGAAGCCTGGCAGCTGCTGGAGCGGCTGCGAGAGGCGGGCATGGCGCTGATCGTGGTCAGCCACTACGTGGGTCTGGCCGGCAAGCACGCCGACCGCCTGCTGTTCCTCGACCGCGAGAGCGGCGCAGCCGTGGCCGGCGCTCCGCCTGAGGTCTTTGCTCACCCGCTGTTTCGCCTGCGCTACGGCCCGGGCCACGAGCAGCCGCACGGCGCCGGCCAGGGTGCTGCACCATGAAACAGGACGAGTTCGACGCACTGCTCGCTCCCGCCAGCCCGGCTGCCGGCGCCACGGCGGTCGAGGCGCAGCCCGCCGCGCCGCAGCCCGAGCGAGCGCTGGCCGGTGCTGCGCAGCACCCGGCGCCCGGTGCCGTGGAGCTACGTCCGGCGCCAGGCTGGGATGAGCTGGTCGCGGGCTGGCCGCTGTACCGCGATCCGGTGGCCTGCGCGGTGATCGCAGGCGCGGCGCTGGGCGCGCTCGGCGTGTTCGTGGTGCTGCGGCGCGCGGTGTTCGTGACCGCCACGTCCAGCCAGGCTGCGGGGCTCGGCGTGGCGCTCGCATTCTACTTGCAGATCCATCACGGGCTGGAGCTGTCGCCGGCGCTGGGCGCGCTCTCGCTGAGCGCCCTCGCCACCCTGCTGGTCGGCGCGCGCCCGAGCGGTCGCATCTCGCGCGAGACCCTGGTGGGCGCCGCCTTCATCACTACCTCGGCGCTGGCGGTGCTGGTTGGTGATCGCATCGCACAGGAGGCACACGATATTTCGGCGGTGCTGTTTGGCACGGCGGTGCTGGTGCGTCCGCTAGATCTGTGGTTGGTCAGCGGGTGCAGCGTCCTGGCCTTCGTGCTGCTCTACGCGCTGGGCCCGGCACTCACCTTCGGCGGCGTCGATCCGGAGGGCGCGCGCGTGCAGGGCGTGCCGGTGCGGCGGGTGGAGCTCGGTTTCTGGCTCGTGTTCGCGCTCCTGGTCTCGGTGTCCACCCGGGCGCTTGGCGCGCTGCCCGTGTTTGCGCTGGCGGTCTTGCCCGCCGCCGCCGCCGTCGCGGTGGGACACCGGCTGGGCACCGTGCTGGCCCTGGCGGTGCTGGGCGGAGCGGCCTCCGGCGGCGGCGGCTACCTGTTTGCGTTCTTCCGCGAGCTGCCGGTGGGAGGGTCGCAGGCCAGCTGCGCCGCGGTTTTCGCGCTGCTCGTGTACGTTACAGCGCGGCTCCGGGCTCGCCTTCGCCAGCGCTAGACAGGGTGCGCCGTCAGGTATCGGTGGGAAACATGGGGGCCACCTGTCCGGCCAGGTGCGAGAAATATCGCGGGAAAATCCGGTTTTTTGCGCGACCCTCGGCAGAGCGGCCCGTCCTCCGCAACAATGAAGGCGAGAGACCTGGCCCCCGGCATTGCCCGGAGCCTGTCCAAGCGGGACCTGTTGCAGGTCGTCGACGCCGCCTACGCGGACGCTCCCAGTCAGGGAACCTGGCTGCACGGCGTCCTGCAGGCCGCGGTGCCGGCTCTCGACTGGGGTCTGGGTCTGTGCGCCACCACCTTCGAGCTGCGCGAGCCCGCGGAGGAGGAGAAGCCCGTCTTGACCTCCTTCGCGGAGGTCGGTGCAGGGGGTGCGCTGCTCGCCATGGCGAAGGAGATGCATCAGCTCGCACCGGCGGGGGACCTGCGCAGCGCACACGCCTGCAATATGGTGACCACATTGTCCGAGTTCCTGCGCTGCGACCTGGCATCCCGGCCCGACGCGGGGCCGCAGCTGGCAAGGTTTGGCGCGCGTGACGTGATGGGCATCGTGGCCTTCGACAGCGCGGGCTTTGGCGTCGTGCTCTCGCCACTCCTGCCCGGCACGGGCAGCGTGCCACTTGCCGTGCGCCGCGCCTGGCTGAGGGTGGTGACCCACCTGAACGCAGGCCTGAGGCTGCGGGCCTCCCCCCAGCCCGCGCGCGAGGCGGTGCTCGACCTCTCCGGCAAGGTGCACGACGCCAGCGGTAGCGCTCTCGACAAGAGCGCGCGCGCTGCCCTGCGCCAGGCCGCGCGCGCCATAGATCGCAGCCGCAGCCGGCGCGTCTCGAGCGTGGAAGACGCGCTGGGGCTGCGAGATCCGCTGATCGCTGGTCAGTGGTCGCTGGTCGATCAGTTCGATGCGGACGGCCGCCACTACCTGGTAGCCTGCCGCAACGCGCTCAGCGACGTGGAGCCGGCGGTGCTCTCCCAGCGCGAAGATCAGGCGACGGCCCTGGCTGCGCAGGGTTACTCCAACAAGCGCATCGCCGCCGTGCTGGGCCTGTCCACCGGGAGCGTGTCCACCCTGCTGTATCGAGCCTCACGCAAGTGGGGCGCAGGCTCGCGCACGCGCCTGATTCAAGAGTGGCAGAAGCGCCGGCAAGCCAGCTCGGCGCTGCAAGCCAGCTCGGCGCTGCAACCCAGCGAATAGCACCACCGGCGCTGCCCGAGGCATCACGGCTCGGGCAGCAAAGCCAGCAGGGCGGCAGCCTCATGCCGTGAGGACACGCCCAGCTTGCGCCAGGCGGCCGCCAGCTGATTCTGCACGGTGAAGATCGAGCGCCCGCGGGTCACCGCTATCTCTTCATTGGTGAGGCCCGCGAGCGCAGCGCGAACCACCTCTGTTTCCGCCTTGGAGAGCCCCTCCAGCTTGGGGGGAGGCCGGCTCTCATAGCTCAGCACCGCGTATTGACGGCCATCGAGCTCAAAGAGGTGACTGCGTAGATCCTGCGGGCTCTCCTCGCGCACGACGAGCGGAGCGGCAGGCTGGCGCGAGGGTCTTGGGCGCTGAACCACAGTGCGAGTTTCTCCCTAACCTCAGAGAGTACCTCGACTGACCCGGAGACTTCCAGTCCGTGGGGTATCTTCAGCCTGCAGCGGGCCGTGCTGCCTCCAGCCGCTCCTGGTAGGCGATGAGACCGGGCGACAGGCTGCGCAGGAGGGCGGGATCCGCTTCGCTCATCATGACCAGGTTTCCGTACAGCGCCGCGTCCGCCAGGGTGGGCCTCTCCCCAAACACGAACGGCTGTTGCTCCAGGGTGTGCAAGGTCGGCTGCAGCAGCTGGCGGGCGCGCTCCAGCAGCGCGGCCTGGTCCTTCAGCCACGCCTCCAGACAGCCGGCGCCGAACTTGCGCTCCTTGGTCAGCTGGTACAACGCGCGCTCCCACGGCGTCTTCCAGGCCGCGTGGACCGCGGGCGACGCGATGCGGAACAAGACGTCCTCCAGCACGGCGTCACAGAAGTCGGCGTACGCCCAGATCGGCCCCTGTAACGGCGCCGGCACCAGCTTGCGCGCGGCCTCCCCCACCAGCAGCCGCTCGGCGATGCGCCGCGAGTCCACCGTGACGGTACCGTCATCCTCCTGCAATACGGGCACGTAGATGTAGCCGCCGGTCAGCTCCGCGAGCTCGGTCCGGTCCCCGTAGTTGACCTCTACCAGCTCATGCTTCAGGCCGAGCAGCTCGAGCAACATCTGGGTCTTTCGGGCAAAGGAGCTGTAGCGCAATCGATAGAGTTTCATGCGCCGAGGCGTAGCTCGAGGCGGCGCAGAGCGCGAACGAGTCTTTTCCATGATACATGAGAAAATCTCATGCCGAACGCCGATCGCCCAGCCCGCGCCGAGCCACTGCCCTCGCTCAACGCCCTGCTAGCGTTCGAGGTCGCCGCGCGCCACTCCAGCTTCACGCGTGCCGCCGCCGAGCTGGGTGTCACACAGACAGCCATCAGCCATCAGGTGCGCGCGCTCGAGCAGCAGCTGGGTACGGCGCTGTTCCGCCGTTCGCCGCAGCGCCTGACCCTGACGCAGGAAGGGCAGGCCTGGGCCGCCGAACTCTCGGTCGTGTTCGCGCGCCTGCGTGACGCGCACCGCCGGCTGCGGGGGCCGCGCGCCGGCGGGCGCGACGTGGTCTCGGTCAGCATCATCCCCTCCTTCGGCGCGCGCTGGCTGGTGCCGCGACTCGGGCGCTTTCTGCAGGAGCAGCGCGACGTGGAGGTGCGCATCTCCGCCAGCGAGCGCCTGGTGGACTTCAGCCTGGAGCCGGTCGACCTCGGCATTCGCTACGGCGGCGGCCGCTATCCTGGGCTGGTCACTGCCAAGCTGGCAGACGACGCGCTGGTGGTGGTGGCGGCGCCAGCGCTGGTGGCCCAGCGCGCGCACTGGCAGCCGGCGGATCTGGCGCACGAGACGCTGCTGCACGATGACTTTCCGGAGGCCTGGGTGCGCTGGTTTCGTGCGCGGGGGCGAGCCTTGCCGGCGAGCGCGCGGCAGACGCAGCTGACCGACTCGGCGATGCTGGTCGAAGCGGCCGTGCGCGCGCAGGGCATCGGGCTCGCGCGCTGGTCGCTGGTGGTGGATGAGCTGGTGCTGGGCCGGCTGGTGCTGCCGTTTCCGCGGGTCGCGCCGCTGGCCACGGGCCTCGCGTACTACGTGGTCACCCCGCGCGAGAACTTGAAGCGCCGCGCGGTGGTGATCTTCCGCGACTGGTTGCTGCGAGAGGCGGTCAGCCTGCGCGAGCGGACACTCGTCCGCGAGCGGACACCTGCGCTGCCCTGAGCGGACACAAACGACGCGCCGCGCGGACAACTGACCAGCGCAGCGCGCGAGAGCCCGGGTTTCCTCACCTGCGAGGCCGCAGAGGCTGCTGGCACGCAGCGTGCTCTACCCCCAGGCGAACGGCTCACCTTCAGGGCGGGCCGTCATTGCCAATGGAGTTTCGCCATGACACGCAAGTTTTCGCTTCTCGAGCCGGCCGTGCTGGGTGCGGTCGCGATGGGTGTGATCAGCTCGCTCTCGCTGCCTGCCCGGGCAAGTGACACGCCGCCCGTTGCAGAGGTCGCGAGCAACTCCGGCGCGGGCGCGAGCAGCGGCGAGGAAGGAGGCCCTCCACTGCTGTTCGGCGACGGTCTGAAGGTCGGCGGCTACGGCGGTCTGGACGTGGCCTACACGCGCATGTTCGGTCGCGACGGCGTGGTGGTCGGCGGTCAGGGCGCGGTCCTGATCAATCATCGCCTGGCGCTGGGGCTCGCGGGCTGGGGCTGGAGCAATCCGGTAGACGGCCCCAACGCGCCCACCGGCGAGCGACAGCACTTCGACACGGGCTATGGCGGTGTCACCGTGCGCTACTCGCTGTACCTGGACTCCTTGCCCTTCTACGTCACGGTCGGCACGCTGGTGGGAGCCGGCGCCATCGACCTCACCACGCACGATCACGATGACGATGACTTCGAGCACTCCTCGGATGCGGATGTCTTCGGCGTGGTGCAGCCGGACGTCACCGTGCACGCGAACCTCACGCGCTGGATGCGGCTGGGTGTCACCGCTGGCTATCGCTTCACGAGCGGCGTGGGTCAACTCGGCTTCACGGAGTCGGACGTGAACGGCTTCCTGGTGGGAAGCCAGCTGCAGTTCGGTAGCTTCTGAGGGCGTGCGCCGGAGTGCACCAAAGCGATACGCTGCATCTTCCGCGGCGCGCCGGGCAACCTGCCACAGGTTGCCCGGCGTTCGGCATTTCTGCCGCGCCGCTAGCTCATCTGCGCTAGCGCGCCGCAACGCAGGGTCGCGAGTGGTGTCCGTAAACGCGAGTGCGGGAGCGTTGCCATGCTCGCAACTGACCGCGCAGGTTTGCGCAGGGGCAGACTCACTGTTACACCTGTAAGGAATGAAGCCCGACTCGTCGCGGCTCAGCTAGCTACACGGACACGAGTAGCTACACAGACACGAGTCGCGCCCTTTCCTTAACAGCACAAAGCTCCCTACCGCACTCGAGGCTCTACCGGCATGCCCCTCACCGGGGCAATCACCGCGGGCCACCTCCGGAGCGGTCGTTTCGGCGCGCGCGCTCCCAGGCGCGTGCGAACTCGGTTTACTCGGCCGTTCCACTCCGGCGCTGGCCGCCTTCAGGAGCATATGACCCACCCGGCACCACGCATGGCCCCTCCCACGCTGCCGCCCCCCGATCGCCTGGCGTTCACGCCAGCCTGGGGTGAGGTGGCCGAGTTGGTCCGCCGCTTCTGCGCCATCCCAGGTCGGTTTGGCTTCCGGGTGGGCAGTCAGGACTGCGTGGGCCACGTGTTCATCGCGGGGGGCCGGGTCATCCATGCGGAATACGGCGAGGACTACGGGCTGGATGCCCTGATGTTGATGCTGCGCGCCGGCCCGCTCTGGATAGAGAGCTGGACGGGGCCATGGCCGCGGCAGGGCACGATGCATCTCTCGGCAGACGTGCTGCTCGGCTCCACCTTGCGCCCTGGTCCCAGCAGTGATCATCCGAGCGCGGAGAGCGGCGCACCGGGCGACACGGGTGTGGTGCGCAAAGTGGTGTTGCCAGAAGAGCCTCCGCTGCCGTCCTTCGACGAGCCCGAGGAGCCCGGTGTGACGTTGTCCATCCGGCTCGCGCGCGCCCTCAGCCATGCGCCCCCGGCGCCGCACGGCTCCACTCCACCGCGCGCCCCAGCGCCCGCGCAGCAAGCAAGCAATGAGGCAGCCAGCACCGACAAGGCTGGCGAGCCTCCCACCACCATGGTCCGCCTCACCTCGCGCGGGCTCTTGCTGGCAGCACGCGGCCAGAACGTGGCACGCGTGGCCGACTCCGCTTCGCTGATCCACGGTCTGGCCCAGCTGATCGCGGCGGACCTGGGCCGTCGCCGCACCGCCGCCGTGCACCTACGCGGTCGCACCAAGAGCATGTTCGTGGCGCGCTCCGAGGTGCACGACGTCGCGGCGGTGTATGGCGCTACCCGACGCCTTTTTCCTTTGCTCGCCAAGGTGGGGCTGCGATGAGCGTCGAGCGAGTGCTGCAGCTGATCCAGGACGTGGAGGGCGTCGTAGCTAGCTTCGTGGCCAATCCAGCCGGACACCTCGTGGCTCAACAGATCCCCGCGCATCTACCCAAGGCAGCGCTGCGGCGCACCGCCCTGCGTGTGGCGCGCATCATCCGCTCCGCGGAGCGCTGCGAGCTGGACGTGGAGCGCTGTGAGTTCCAGTTCGAGGGCTGCCAGCTGCTGGTCTGGCGCTTCGAGAGCGGCATGCTGGGCATCCTGTCGGAAGCACCGCTGCAACGCCGCGCGCTGGGCGCGGCCGCGCGCCAGGCCCTGCGCGAGCTGCGCAGCTCGTGGCCGCCCT
Source organism: Polyangiaceae bacterium (assembly GCA_025937895.1). Taxonomy (GTDB): domain Bacteria; phylum Myxococcota_A; class Polyangia; order Polyangiales; family Polyangiaceae; genus SZUA-265. The sequence continues at coordinate 13,586 of JAICQL010000186.1, forward strand.
CGGGCAGCCTCGCCGGCAACAGCCCCGCGCCGCCCGACCGGGGTCCCCACGATGCGCGATGACGTGTTCGCGGGCACCACGGGTGCAGCCCGCTTCACTGGAACTCTGGACGACCTCTCGGTAGCGGATCTGATCCAGATCCTGCAGCTGGCGGGCAAAGACGCGCTCATCACCGTCACTCGTGAAGCGCAGGAGAGCCGGCTCTGGTGCCAGCAGGGCGCGATCATTGCGGCAGAGAGCGGCCGGCTGCGGGGTGAGGCCGCCGTGTATCGCATTCTGGCGTTCGAGCGCGGGGCCATCATCGCCGACCTGCAGCCCATCAGCCGTGAGCGCAGCATCTTCGCTGCCACTCAGCGCCTGTTGCTGGAGGGCGCGCGGCGCAAGGACGAGTCCCAGCTGCTGCGCGAGAAGCTGGGTGACCTGCACCGCTGCGTGCAACTGCGCGACGCCAGCGCCCTGACGGAGCCGCGTGCCAGCGCGGTGGAGCTGGAGCTGCTGCGCTTCTTCACCAGCCCGCGCAGCTTGCTGGAGGCGCTGGAGGAGAGCGAGCTGGGCGACTTCGAGACGCTGACGGCGCTTGCCGCCTGGCTCGACTCCGGGCAACTGGGCGACACCGGCGCTCGGCACACCCCGGCGCCCCGAGCACCGGAGCCCACGCAGGACGGGCAAGCCACCCTGGTCCCCCTGGTCGCCAGCACGCCGCCGCGCGCGCTGCTCCGTCCCCGTGCGCGCGAGCTGGCCCTGCCGGCCTGGAGCTGGGCGGCCATGGCCGCGCTGCTGCTCGCGCCGCTGGGTTATCTGATCGGCTCCAGCACCGCGCACGGCCCCGCCCAGGTTGCGCCATCCAGCGTCGCGAGCGAGCCGCCGCGCAGCTCGCTCCGCTACGCCGTGAGCCTCCAGGTCCAGCCCGCGGAGGCAGAGCTGTGGCTCGATGGGCAGCTTGTCGGACAAGGGCGCCTGGACGCGCTGCTGCCGCGCGACGGTCAGGTGCACGAGCTGCGGCTGAACGCCCCCGGGCACGTCCCCGCCAAGCTCTGGTTCGTGGATGCGCCGCCCCCGCGGCAGCTGCAGCTGGATCCCTTGCCCGAGCCCGCCAGCTCGCAGCAGCCTGAGGCCCTGCCCGCGTCCGAGCCGCTCGCTCCCGCTGCCAGCGAGGCGCCGAGAGCGCGCAAGCGCGCGGCGGCACGCAGCTTGCCCAGGCGGGAAGCCGTGCGCCCGGTGCAGCGCCCGCGGGCCGCGAGCAGCGTGCCAGCGAGCAGCGCGCCAGCGAGCAGCGCGCCAGCGAGCAGCGCGCCGCGGGTGCAGATCATCGACGGCGACGACCCGATCATCCGGGTGCTGGACTGAGCTCGCTCCGAGGAGGCTGACTTGTCACGGAGAGCACACCTGCTCGCGCTGACCCTGGCTGGCACCACGGCGCTGCTCGCGCGCTCCGGGGTGGCCAGCGAGCTATCGGGCACGGCGCCGCCTCTCGCCCGGGCGGGAAGCAGCACGGAGTCAGCAAACCGCATCGCGGAAGCAGAGCGCCTCGCTGCCGCCGCCTTCGATGCCTATCGCGAGCAGCGCTACCTGCTCGCGATCGAGCTTTACCAGCAGGCCTGGGCCGCGGCGCCCAGCGCCGACATTGCCTTCAACATCGCTCGCGTCTACGATCGCGGCTTGCGCGACGCGCACAGCGCCAGCGACTACTACCGCCGCTGCGCGGCCGCTCCCGGAGTGCAGCCGCAGCGCCGCCGCCACGCCGAGCTGCGCCTGGCCGAGCTGCAGGCAGAGCTCGCTCGTGCGCCGCTCGAGAGCCCCACGCTCGAGCCGCCTGCTTCGGCGACCGTAACCGCTCCCGCTCCAGGTAGGGCTGCCGCGACCCCGCCGAGCCCCTGGACGCCGGCCAGGATCAGCGCGCTGGTCGCGGGTGGCGCCGGGGTGAGCGCGCTGGCCGTGGCTGCCGGCTTTGCACTGTCTGCGCAGGGTGAGCGCGCCCGGTGGGAGCGCGACTGTGAAGGCAATGCCTGCAGCTCGCAGCAGGCGGTGAACGCCGCGCGCTCGGCAGGGCGCAAGGCGGACATTGCGACCGTGGCCTTGCTCGCCGGCGGCGGTCTGCTGGGGGTTGGCGCCACCCTGTGGTGGCTGGGGCCTCCCAGCTCCGAGGGCGAGCCGCGCGCCACGCTGGGCTTCATTCCCTCCGGGCAAGGCAGCGAGCTGACCTGCACGGTCTCGGGCAGCTTCTAGCCCTGCTGCCGGAAACTCGCCTCATCCGGCACGGTGGCAGAGGCAGTGGCAGGGCTCGGGGTAGAGTTCCGGGGCAGGGCGAGAGCGTGGGTGGGGGCCGCACCAATGCCAAGCCCTTGCGCCAGTTCCTGACGACCACCGGCTGGGCTGAGCGCAGAGCCGCTCGACGAGCGTCGGCGTTGAAACGTCGGTGGGCTGTGGCTCGGGTCTCCTCATTGTCGGTGGGCCCTCGCGCAGAGGGTCACCCACACGGAGTCCATCATGACGCTCAAAATCTACGCCGTCGTCCTCGAGCTGGTTCGCAAGCTCTCACCGTATCTTCCTGCGCTCCGCGCGCGCAGCTCGGCACTCGGTGATCAGCTCGAGCGGGCGCTGGTCAGCATCCCG
>JAICQL010000410.1 GCA_025937895.1 Polyangiaceae bacterium
AGCGTCGAGCTGGAGGGGCGGGCGGTGGCGTTCATAGGGCCGTCGGGGGCGGGCAAGAGCACCGCATGCCGCCAGCTGGCAGCTGCCCCCTGGTACTCGCTCGACCGCCTTGCCCTGGCGCCGGCCGCAGACGGGCCGGGCTATCTGGCCTTCCCCTTTCCCGGTGGTAAAGCCTGGGAGGGCAGCGCCCCGCGCTCGGCGCAGACCGCGTTACCGCTCGCCGCCATCCTGCGGGTGGTGAAGGGCGGACCGGGCCCGAGCTGGGCGGCCAGCGCTGCGCACCAGCGCCTTTCGCTGCTCCGGCAAGCCGCCGTTCACGGTGACCGCAGCACCGCGTCGGAACGAGCGCTGCTCGACTCGCTGGAAGCGCTGGGCCGCGCCGTACCCGTGGGTACGCTAGAGTTTGCTCTGGGAGACGAGCTGCGGCCCGTGATCGAACGCTTGCTCGCCGGCAGGCCCACACCTGGAAAGACACCGTGATGAAAGAGACCACATCGGACCGCGCGCTCGAGTCGGCGCTGCTTCGTCAGTCCGAGCGCACCGCGTGCCGTATCATCGACGGGAAGGCCGTGGTGATCACCATCGATCAGAATCAGCTGCACGTGCTCAACGCCGTGGGTACGCGGGTCTGGGAGCTGGCGGACGGGCGCTCGTTCGAGCAGGTGGTCGCGAGCATCGTGCGCGAGTTCGAGGTGGAGCCCGAGCGCGCGCGGGTGGATGTGAAGAGCTTCGTGGAACAGTTGCTGGCCATGGGCGCGCTCCGGCTGCAGGCCGCGCCAGCTGCGGCGCAGGACGGGGCGCGGTGAGCGACTCGTGCGCGCCGGCGGCGGCTCCGCCAGGCGAGAAGCTCGAGGCGCCCCGCTACCACGCGCGCCGCAGCGCCATCAAGACCTTGCTGTCACGCTTTGGCGCGGCCTCCGAGACCGCGCTGAGCGCCATGGTGGAGATCGCCGATCGCTGCAACGAGGCCTGTGTGCACTGCTATCAGGTGCAAGGGCAGAAGGGCGAGCTGAGCACGGAGCAGCTGGAGGCCGTGTTCGAGCAGCTGGCGCAGCTCGGCGTGTTGCTGCTCACCATCTCCGGGGGCGAGCCGACCTTGCGCAAGGATTTCCTCCATCTGGTCGCCTACGCACGCCAGCTGAAGTTCGCGGTCAAGATCTACTCCAACGGCACCAACATCACCCGCGAGATGGCGCGAGAGCTCGGGCGCCTCGCCGTGCAGGAAGTACAGATGAGCCTGTACTCGGATCGCGCGGAGCTACACGACCAGGTGACGCGAGTGCCGGGCTCGTTCGAGAAGACGACGGCGGCCGCGCGCCACCTGCGTGAAGCGGGCGTGAAGGTGGTGCTGAAGTCGCCGGTGATGCAGAGCAACGTGGAGCGCGTGCGCGAGTACGCCGCTCTGGCGGTCAGCCTCGGCGCGGAGTTCTCGCTCGATCGAAACCTGGTGCTGCGCGAGGACGGCAGCGCCGCTCCGCGTGAGGTCTGGATCGAGCCCGAGCAGTACCTGGAGATCAGCCGTTTACTCGCGCGGCCCAGACCCCTGGGCGCGATCGAGCTGAGCGCGCGCCCCTGCTCTGCTTGCAGCCGCAACGTGCACGTGGAGCCCAACGGCGAGCTGAGGCCTTGCGCGTCGTGGAGCGTGCCCACGGGTCATGCTCTGGACGGAGGTCTGGCCGCCGCCTGGCATGAGAACGCGCAGGCCATCGCCATCCGCGAGCTCAGCTGGGGCTCGCTGCCGGCATGCCGTGTCTGCGATCTGCGCAGCTACTGCTCGCGCTGCTTTGCGCAGGCGCAGCTCGAGGTAGGCGACGCTCGCTTGCCGTACGAAAACGCCTGCCAGCGCGCCCGCTGGGAGTACCAGGTCCGACACGGCGAGGCGCCGCTGATCGAGGCGAAGCAGGGCTCGGCGAGCATCGGCCCGTATCGGCACACTGCGCGGCATCACTTCGTGCGCGAGGACTTCGAGCTGACGCTCGCGGATCAGCAGTTGCTCGCAGAAAACCCCTGGCTGCGAGAGCCGCAGAGCGCGGGGAAAACAGAGCCTGGCCAACTGGTTCGCCTGCGTCGCTCCAAAGACGCACCCCTTACGTAGAGTGACCCTGCGCCGTCAATGACGGCTGGGCATGACACCTGGGATCGCGAACGCGTTGTGG
>JAICQL010000171.1 GCA_025937895.1 Polyangiaceae bacterium
CGCTTCAGCTACTACGGCAGCTCTAGCTGCCAAACAGTGAAAACTCCCTGACCCGAGCGCTCGACCTGGAGCCGCTACCCGCTCACAGTCACTTCTCCGCTGCGACCCAGGTGGACACCGGCCAGAGTGCATCGTTAATGGTGGCGAGTTGATGCAGCGGGTGCCACTTGGCGTGCGGCACGCGCACGTAGCGCAGCCCCAACGCGGTGGCCACCCAGACGTAGGGGCTGCCCCAGCCACCACAATCCACGATGTTGGAAAAATCGCGGCAGAGATAGCGGAGCGCCTCGGGCGTGAAGCGCCAGAGATCCGATGGGGTGGAGGCGGCTGTGTGAATGGGGTTCATCAAGCACGTGGTGTGAATCGCCAAGCCACTCGGCTTTAACACGCGGCGGGTCTCATCGATCGCGCGCTGAGGGTCGCCTACGACGTGCTCGAGAACTTGGTCGCTCACGACAACGTCAGACTGATCGGCGTCAAACGGCAGGGCGAGAATGCTGGCATCGGGGTAGTTGGCTTCGACAAAATCAAACGAGGCCTCGCCTGTAATTACTCGCGCCAGTCGCTGAGAATGACTGATGCTGAGCACACGCAGTTGTCGCCCCCGGCCATAGCCAGCGAAAAACCTGCTCCAGATGGTGGTACATGCCGTAACGCGTGATGCTACCGCCGGTTTGGAACGGCTTCGTGGTGAGCCGAACTGCACCGCGAATGACCGTGCGAGCAACAGAACCAATCATGACCACTCGGACGGTCACATTCCGGCGATGGGTAAGCAAGGAAGGGCCGCGAACGCGGGCTTTGCGGCACCACTTGCGCAGAGCAGCCCGAGTCAGCCGTGGCTGGCTGGGCTACTGGGCCGGTCGCCCTTTTACTCCCCAACCTCCCTCGCCGCCGGCAACGTCATTTCCGGCAACCCCTTCGGCCCGGGCGGGGTCGAGGAGCGCGGGATACTGGCGGCGGCGTACACCTCCGCCTCGTCCAGCGTCTCGCGCGCCAGGAGTTGTTCGACGATGGCGTCGAGCTTGTCGCGGTTCTCGCGCAGCAGGCGCCGCGCTTCGCCGTAGCACTCGTCGACGAGGCGGCGGACTTCTTCATCGACGACCTCGAGCTGGGCCTCGGACACACCGGCCATGCGGGGGTCGCCCTCGGAGGGGAGCACGGACCAGGCGCCGATGCGCTCAGACATGCCCCAGCGGCCGATCATGGAGCGGGCGATGCGGGTGACTTGCTCGAGGTCGCTCTCGGCGCCGGTGGTGACGACATCGAACACCTCGCGCTCGGCGGCCATGCCGCCGAGCGCGCCGATGATGCGGCCGCGTAGATAGCGGGCATCGTAGCCGTAGCGATCGCGCTCGGGGGTGGAGAGGGTGACGCCGAGGGCGCGGCCACGAGGGATGATGGAGACTTTGCGCACGGGGTCGGCGCCGGGCTGTAGCATGCCGAGCAGGGCGTGACCGGCCTCGTGATACGCGGTGCGGCGCCGCTCGGCCTCGGGCATCACCACGTTGCGCGCGGCGCCGAGCTGCACTTTCTCGAGGGCGTTGGTCAGATCGCGCTGGGCTACCTCACCCTGGGCGCCGCGCGCGGCGAGCAGCGCTGCCTCGTTCACCAGGTTGGCCAGATCGGCGCCGGTCATGCCGGGGGTGGAGGCGGCGATCTTGTCCAGATCCACGCCCTCGGCGAGCGGCACCTTGCGGGTGTGTACCTTCAAGATCTCGTAGCGGCCGCGATGATCGGGCGCGTGCACCATGATCTGGCGATCGAAGCGCCCCGGCCGCAGCAGCGCGGGATCGAGCACGTCAGGGCGATTGGTGGCGGCCAGCACGACCACGCCTTCGCTGCCGGAGAAGCCGTCCATCTCCGTCAGGATCTGGTTGAGGGTCTGCTCGCGCTCGTCATGGCCGCCCATGGCTCGCGCGCCGCCACGGGCGCGGCCGATGGTGTCGATCTCGTCTATGAAGATGATGGACGGCGCCACCTTGCGGGCCTCTGCGAACAGCTCGCGCACGCGGCTGGCGCCCACGCCGACGATCATCTCGATGAACTCGGAGGCGCTGGCGCTGAAGAAGGGCACCTTGGCCTCGCCCGCAGTGGCGCGGGCCAGCAGCGTCTTGCCGGTGCCCGGCGCGCCGGAGAGCAGCACGCCTTTGGGCGCGCGCGCGCCCACCCGGCGGTACTTCTCTGGCTCGCGCAAGAAGTCGACGATCTCGTTGATCTCCGCCTCCACCTCGTCGATGCCGGCGACGTCGGCGAAGGTCACGCGCACGGTCTCTGGATCGACGGGCTTGCGGCTGCGACCGCCCATCAGCCCGCCCATGGCGCCCTGCTGCTTGCGGAACATCCACACGTAGAACGCGATCAGCAGCGCAAACGGCGCGATCGAGATCAGCAAGTTGAACAACACGCCACGCTGTTGCACCAGCGGTGTGGCGCGCACGCCTGCGCCGCCCTCCGTCAGCTCCTTCAGCAGGTCGTCTTCCGCGAAGGTGGGGCGCTCGGTGGTGAACTTCTGATACATCCGTCCCTGCTTGTCGGGATCGGGTGCGGGCTTGCGCAGCTCACCCTGGATGGTGTCGCCCCGCGCAAAGATTTCGCCGATGTTCTTCGCATCGACCTGCTTCTTGAACTCCGTGTACCGAATGGGCTCGGGGCCCTCGATCCAGTCCTGCACCGTGAGCAGGCTGAAGAACACCAGGTACACGAGGAGCCCCAGGCCCACCCTCCACCAGCGAGATTTCTGCGGCGGTGGGGGGGCCGGCGGCAGCCCCTCGGTGCGCCAGGGCCGAGCCGACGGCGGCCCGCTGGGTCGTGGTTCGTTTGCGGGCGGGGTGGAGGCCTTGGTCGTCTCGGGGGGCATGTCGATTCAGTAGTGGGTCTCCGGCCGTGACCGGGAAAAATCCAGCCACGCGCGGTGCGCGACCCTGAACACCCCGATTTGTGCACGATTTATGCCTGTGGCAAGGGGCGGCTACCGATTACCCCCGGGGCGGCCGGCATGCCGCCGCTCACAGCGGAAACCCGAGCATTGCCGGGCAGCCCCGGTGAGACCCTTGCCGCCTTTTGGCTTTGGGCCTCACCGGGGTACCTCGCGCTCACGCATGAGCTTTGGTGATGCTCATGCGCGCTGGCGTCTGGTTACAGGGTCCAGCGCCAGCTCCAAGTGATGCCGCCATTGCGCTGCGGTGCAGGCCGCCCGAGCTCGTAGCTGCTCAGGTAGCCGTCGCGGTTCAGATCCAGCTCGTAGAAGCGCTGGTGCACGTTGGCGTCGAACTCCGCAAACGTGACCACCCCACCACGACCGGCGCCGCGCGCCAGCTCGTGACCGGGACCGCGCAGCTCGCGCCGCGTCAGCACACCATTGCGATCTACGTCTGCGCGCGCAAATTCTGCCCTGCCGAAGGCGCGTGCCTCGGCCAGGGTGATGCCGCCGTCGTAGTCATAGTCGGCGCGGCTCAGCACCTGCTGATACACCACGCGCGAGTAGGGGGCTTGCCCGTGGGCTGGAGCGGGCGAATACGCTGGAGCCGGCGGATATGCCGGGGCTGGGTAGCCGGGGTACGCGGACGGGTACGAGCCAGGGTAGGGGCTCGGATACGCCGTTTCGTGCGCGTGGGCCGCGAGCGGCGCGGCCGACACCAGCGTCGCGATTCCGAGTGCGGCCAATTGGTTGAACATGATGTCTCCTTCTTCCTTGCAAGGAGCCCGTGCTCCGGTCTCCACACCTTCATACGCAATGTGCGCTGCAAACCCGTCTCGCTCGCGAACGCGTTTGCTCGCGCGCGAGGTGCGCTTTGCTGCGGGAAGAAACGCGCTGACGTGGCCGTATGGCGCCTCTCGCGCCACGCGCCAGCGCGCACTTGCGTCGTGAGGGTGGCCGCGTGATTCTTCGCTGCAACGGATTGAGCCGCGCCATTCCCGTTGTTTCGAGCCGGCTCGCTTGCCCAAAGTACGGTGATTTTGTGCAGGCGACAGGCAGACGGCGATGAGCTAGAGTCGCGCCGGTTTCGCCCGCAGGAGCAGGACGTTGAAGAGATTGTTGCTCAGGCTCCTGCTGCTGGCTGGCGCGGTCAGCGCATGTGGCGACCAGCAAGAGGTGCCGCTCGTCGATGGCGATGAGAGAGCAGAGCCGATGGGCGGCCTGGGCATGCTGCTACCCGGCGACGAGGGCGCGGGCGAAGTGGACGCGACAGACGGTGCCGCGCCGGAGCCCAGCTTCTGTGATCCCGCCGAGTGCCCCGAGCTGGTGCTGTTTGGAGTATCCACCCCCGGCTGCTGTCGCTTTGGCAACCTGTGCGGCGGACGCGTGCAGGTATCAGAGCGCACCTGGGCTTGTCTGGCACCCGAGGTGAACGAACAGGGGGAGGTGCTGCGCGACGCGCTCACTCGCGCTGCGCGCGAAGCCTTCGTGTCCGATCCCGGCTGCCCCAGCCACGTGATCGACGGTCAGGAGCTGCGCGGCTGCTGCCGCGGGGGCATCTGCGGGCTCGATACGCAGCCCTGGTCGCGCTCCGCCTCGAGCTTCGGTCTGCTCTTGCCCCGCGCCTGCCTGGATCCGCGCGAAGCGGCGGAGCTGGCGAACGACCCACTGAGCCCGGGCAGCCCCCCGCGCTGCCCCTGATCACCCCCCGAAGTGCAACCCATGCAGGCGGGCATACAGCCCGCCCTTGGCGAGCAACTCGGCGTGGCTGCCCGACTCGACCAGCCGCCCCTGATGGAAGCTCAGGATGCGATCGGCTGCCTGGATCGTGCTCAGGCGGTGCGCGATGATGAGGGCGGTGCGGTCCTTCAGCAGCTCCTCCATGGCGCGCTGGATGCGGGCCTCGGTGTTGCTGTCGATGCTGGCGGTGGCCTCATCGAGCACGATGATGGGCGCGTCACGGTACAGGGCACGGGCGAAGGCGATCAGCTGGCGCTCTCCGGCGGAGAAGTTCTCGCCGCGCTCGTCGACCAGTGCCTCGAGGCCGCCCACGCGGGTGCGGAAGATGTCGGCCGCACCCATGCGCTCGAGCGCGGCCTCTACCTTGGCCAGATCGGGCGTGTCGCTGGCGGCGATGTTGCTGGCGACGGTGCCGGGAAACAGGATCACGTCCTGCGGCACCATGGCGAAGTGACGCCGCAGCTCGCCGCGTTCGAGCCCGCGCACGTCCTTGCCAAACACGCGCACCACGCCTTCGGTGACGGGGTAGAGCCGCAGCAGCAACGAGGCCACGGTGGTCTTGCCCGCGCCGGTGGCGCCGACCAGCGCCACCTTCTCGCCACGCCGCACCGAGAAGCTGACGTGCGAGAGCACGGGCACGTTGGGCTTGTAGCAGAAGCTCACGTCCTCGAAGCTGATGCACTGGCTGGGGTCACCGTGGGGGGCGGGAGCCGTGCTGCCCGGCGGAGCGTCGCGCTCGCCGGTGTCGAGCAGCGAGAACACGCGCTCGGCGCCGGCCATGGCGCTCTGCAGCAAGGTGTAGCGCTGCGCCAGCGCGGCGATGGGCTCGAAGAAGCGCAGCACATAGGCGTTGAAGGCCACCAGGGTGCCGTAGCTGGCCGAGTGGTAGCCGACCGCGATGACCATGAACGCGAGACACATCGAGGCCACCATGTCGATCGCGGCGTCCTGCACGGACTCGTATTTGATCGAGCGCACGATGGCATCGCGGTAGCCGGAGTTGATCTCGTCGAACTCGTGCGCGGCCGATCGCTGCTGGCCAAAGGCCTGCACCGTGGTCATGCCGTTGACCTGCTCGGCCATGTTGGCGTTCATGCGCGAGGTCTTGCCGCGGATCTCGCGGAACGCCGCGCGTGCGCGGGGCCGCACGGCCTGCACCAGCAGGAACACGGGCGGCCCGGCCAGGAAGGCGATCAGCGCGAGCTGCCAGTCCAGCGCCACCATGAAGGCGACGATGCCCAGCAGCCGCAGCAGGTCGGAGAAGGCGTTGAACGCGCCGGAGGCGAACAGCTCGAGGATCGCGTCCGTGTCGTTGGTGATGCGCGTGACCAGCCTGCCCACGGGTGTGCGGTCAAAATACGAGAGCGGCAGCTGGTGCAGGAACTCGAACAGCACCCGCCGCAGGTCGCTCATCGACTTGGCGCCCGCCACCTGCACCGAGTAAATCTGGAAGAAGGCCAGCACGCGCTCGGACAGGATCAGCAGCGCCAGGTACATGGCGCCCTTGCCGAGCTCGCTCATGTTGCCAGCGAGCACGCCGTCATCCAGCAGGTCCCGCATGAACAGCGGCTGCAACAGGGACGTGCCGGTCGTGAGCACGCCCATGAACAGCGACAGATAGATCATGCTGCGGTAGGGCCGCACGTACGGCCACAGCCGGCGCAGCAGCTGCCAGTCGTAGGCCTTGCCGAGCGCGCTCTCCTCGTGGAAGGCCTCCAGCACCTTGGCGGCGCGAGACGCTGGCCGCTGGCTCTTGCGGTTGACGGCGGACGGCGCTGCGGTCACTGTGCCTCCACCGGCTCGCCGCGCACCTCGGCGAAGGGATCCACGCTGCTCAGCCGCGAGAGCTCGCTCTCGCGCCGCTGCTCCTCCACGAAGCGCGAGTACAGCCCGCCCGCGCGCGCCAGCTGATCGTGGCGGCCCTCTTCGACGACCCGCCCGTGGTCGAGCACGATCACGCGATCGCAGCGGGCGGCCGCGCTCACCCGGTGGGTGATCAGGAGCAAGCTGCGCGGGCCTGCGCCTTCGCCGCTGCGCGCCAGTTTGTCGTCCAGGGCGTCGAGCAGCGCCTTCTCCGTGCGCGCGTCCACCGCGCTCAACGGGTCATCGAGCACCAGCACCTTGGGCTGTGCCAGCAACGCGCGCGCCAGCGCCACCCGCTGCTTCTGGCCGCCGGAGAGCTGCACGCCGCGCTCGCCGACCACGGTGTCAAAGCCCTCGGGCAGCGCCTCGATCTCGTCCAGGATCTGCGCGTCGCGCGCCGCCTGGCGGATGGCGCGCTCGCCCTCCTCCGCCTCGGGGTGCTCGAGCGCGTAGCCCACGTTGCGCCCGACAGTGGTGGAGAACAGGAACGGTATCTGCTGGTTGTACAGCACGCTGGAGCGCAAGGTGCCGAGCGGCAGGTCGCACACGTCGACTCCGTCGAGGAAGACGCTGCTGCGCGGGGTGGTGTGCAGCCGGGAGAGCAGCGCACCCAGGGTGCTCTTGCCCGAGCCGGTGCGGCCCACGATGGCCACGCGCTCGCCCGGGCGCACCTGCAGGCTCAGCTCGCGCAGCACCGGCTGCTCGTTGTACGCGAAGGTCAGGTTCCGGATCTCCAGGTGCCCGGACACCTGCGGCAGCTGCGCCTGGCCGTCGACCACGTCGGGCTTCGCGTCGAAGATGTCGCGCAGGCGCGCGTAGCCGGCGCGGCCGCGCTGCAGCACGCTGACCAGAAAGCCCAGCGCCGCCAGCGGCCAGGTCAGACGAAACAGCGCGCGATAGAAGGAGAGGAACTGCTCGGCCTTGAACTCGCCCTGCACGATCAGCCGCCCGCCGTACCAGAACACCACCAGCACGCCCAGCATGGTGACCGACTGCATCACGGGCCACATCGAGCCGCGCAGCTTGGCCAGCACCAGGCCTTTATCCAGATAGTCGTGGTTGGAGCGCTCGAAGGCGGCCAGCTGCGCGTCCTCCAGCGAGAACGCGCGCACCACGCGCACCCCCGCGATGCTCGACTGCACCACGCCGCCCAGGTGCCCGAGCGAGTCCTGGTTCTCCTTCTGGCGCAGGTAGATGCGCTTGGAGTAGGCACGCATCACCAGAAACAAGAGCGGCAGCGGCGCCAGCGACGCCACGGTCAGCTTCACCGAGAAGCCGAGCATCACCGCCAGCGCGCTCACCAGGCCGAAGGCGGTGTTGAACAGGTTGAGCACGCCGAAGCCCAGCAGCCCGCGCACCTGCTGCAGATCGTTGGTGACCCGGCTCATGATGTCACCCGTGCTCATGCGCCGGTAGAACGATGGCCCCAGGCGGTGCAGGTGGTGCAACAGCGCGGTGCGCAGCTCGTATTCGGCGAAGCGCCCGGCGTTGAAGATGGTCAGGCGCGACAGCACCCGCGCGATGAAGGCCAGGATGGCAGCAAACGCCATGCCCATGCCCAGGTTGCGCGAGGCGGTCATGTTGCCGCTCAACATGCCGCTCATCGCGTCCGCCAGCAGCAGATCGATCCAGTACTGACAGTAGTTGTAGCTGGCCAGCAGCAGCACGCCGATGGCGTACGACACGGTGTTGCGCCGCAGCTGTGCCAGGAGCCCCGTCGGGATCCGTTCCGGGGGCAGGTGGCGCGCAAACGTGCCGCGACCGAGGAGTGCTGACCAGGCGATGGCTCGGCTTCTTAGTGTCAAAATAGCCCGATGCTGAAGTGAAATGCTCCGAAGTCTTCACCCGAGCGGCGGTCCAGGTTCACGCCGTAATCCAGCGCAAGAGGCCCGACAGGCGTCGTGACGCGCAGCCCGAGCCCTGCGGCGTAGCGCAGCTGGAACGTCTCGAACACCTGGTTCGCACGCGCCCAGAGGTTTCCGGTATCGAGGAACACTCCAGTCTGCCAGATGCCGAGCAGCGGAATTCGCAGTTCGGCCCTCGGGTTGAGCATCAGATCTCCACCGCGCGTGGGCAGCGCCGCCTCCGAGAGTTGCTGGCCATCGGCCGCGCGCTCGAGCCTGCGCCAGTCTTCCGGCACCAGAGACCACAGCGGAAAGCCGCGTAGCGAGTCGATGCCACCCAGAAAAAACAGCCGATCGGGGTAGGTGGTGGAGCCACGAACGAGCTGCTGATTGAAGCCGAAGCGCAGGCTGGTGGCCAGCGCCATGCCGCGCTCGGTGAGCCGCAGGTAGCCGGCGACGCGGCCCGAATACTGCAAGAAGTGACCCTTGTAAGCGGGCAGGTCCGTTGCACCCGCTCGCGAGCTCTCCAGCGCGAAGGCGTTGACGTGCTCCAGGTTGAGGCTGACCAGGGTGCCGCGGGTGGCGGCCACGGCGTTGTCGCGTCGATCCCAGGTCACGCCCAGGCGCTGCGAGATGGCCAGCGTCAGACCATCGGGGATGTTCAGCAGGCGCTGCAGGGTCGTGTCATCGGGATACTGCGCCAGATAGTCATTGAGCGAGGTCAGCTCCGCCCCGCTCAGGAACAGATCTGCTTCGTTGAACTCCACGCCTGCGCCCAGCAAGAAGCTGAGGGCGCGCTCGGGGCGGTAGGTGAGGGTGGCGATGGCGGCCCGCTTCTCCAGCGCAAACTCGCGGGTGATGTCGCGCGCGTCCAGGCCCTCCAGGCTGAGCCGGAAGAGCGGGCCCAGGCCCACCTCAGGGAACTCCAGGGTGGCAGAGTTGCGCCGCTCGAGCAGGTACAACAAGCTCTCGCGATCGAGCACGTCCTCGAAGTCCTGGCGCACCTCGGGCTCGATGATCAGCGGCGGCGGCAGGTAGCCGAGCTGCACGCGCAGCGCGAACTGGATGGCGCGCGAGGCCAGGTTGCGATGGCCGTATTCGAAGGCGATGCGCACGCCTTCGCCGGTGCTGAAGCCCGGGCGTACGTCCAGATACTGCGGCAGGCGCTCGGAGACGCGAATGACGGCCACCTTCTGGCGCGCCGGCACCTCTGGATCTTCCAGATCGACCGTCACGCTGGTGAACACGCCCAAGGTGGCCAGCCGCTCCTCGGTGGCGCGCACCAGGCTGCGCCGGTACAGACCACCGCGCTCCAGCGCGGCGCGGCTGGCGATCAGCTCTGGATCGGTGAAGCGCGCGCCGCGTACCACGATCTCGCGCAGGCGCACCGGCTCGCGCTCGCTGATCGTGAACTTGGCCCTCCCGCGCGTGCGATCCGGTGAGAGCTCGATGTCCGCCTCGACGCCCGCGAAGGCGTAGCCCTCCTCTGCGTAGCGCTCCACGATGCGGCGCCGCGCCTCTTCCAGCGCCAGCTGCGACACCGGCTGGCCCAGGCTCAGACCGCTCGCCTCGTGCAGGTCTGCCTCGACCAGCGCCCGGTTGCCCTCGAAGCCGATGTCCCAGAGCTCCGCGCGCGGCCCCAGCACGATCGGGATGGTGAGCTCGATGTTGGGCTCGCAGCGCACGCTGCGCTTCGGATCGGGCACGCACGTCGGCGGGGGAGGTGGCGGGGCCACGTCCGAAGCTCCCGGCTCGAGCTGGCACTGCACCTCCACCAGCCTGCGGCGCCCCACGGGCCAGCAGTGTTGCGCCGGAGAGCGCGGATCGCAGGCGCGCCGCGAGACCACCACCGGCCCGACGCGCGCCGACAGGTAGCCCTCCGAGCGATACAGCGCCTGGAGGTGCTCGAGCGCCTGCTCGTACACCGCCGGATCATACGTGGTCCATGGATCGAGGGTCAGCGGGACGACGCGCTCGCTCCCGCCCTGCGGGGCGATGTGCTGGTCGAGCAGGTTGGGATCGGTGGGGCCAAATAGCCCTGGGCCCGGCAGCGCCTCCGACGCGAAGCTGTCGATCTCCAGCCCCACGTCGCGCGCCGAGCGGGCGCCGGTGAGACACGGAAAGCGGCGTGACTCCACCACCACGCGCGGGTTCTCCCGCACGCGGAACCAGAACTCCACCTCGCCACCGTCGCTGGCGTCGCGCCGCTCCAGCTCGATCTGCACGTCGAGAAAGCCGCGCTTGACGTAGAAGTCTTGCAGCCGGTCGCTGAGCGCGGCGGCCGTGTGCTCGGCGTCCTCCTGGCCCTCCAGCGCCTCTGTCAGCTCATCCGAGTCGAAGCTCTCGTTGCCCAGAAAGCGCAGGCGCATGCGCGGCCCCGACCAGACCGCGATCACCAGCCGGAAGCCCTCGCCGTTCCACTCCGTGCGGTGCTCCACCGCCGCGTCGTGCCAGCCTTCGCTGCGCAGCCGCTTGGCGAGCTCCAGGTTCGAGCGCTGCAGCCGCTCCTCATCCAGCCGATCGCCGGCGTCCACGCCGTAGTCGCTCACCAGGCTGGAGAGCTCGGGGGTGGCGCGCGGGTGCAGCTCGAACTGCCGCTCGTCCACGGTGAGCGGCTCGCCCGGCTGCACGGCGATGTTCAACACCACGTGCAGGGGCTCGTCCGTGTCGATCGCCTCCGTGTTGATGATGGCGGCGGGGTAGCCGCGGGTGCGATACAGCTCGCGCACGCGCTGACTGATCGCCGCCAGGGTCTGCACGGTGATGTCATCGTCGGGTGAGATCGCGGCCGCCTCCAGCACCAGCGCCGAGTCCAGGCTGCTGCCGGTCACGCGCAGCTCGGTCACGATGCGGCGCGGCAACACGGTCACGCGCAGCAGAGCGGCGCTGCCGTAGGGCAAGGCCGCGGCCGAGGCCTCCGCGTAGCGGCCGCTGGACAGCAGCTCGCGCAGCACCGCGCGGGCATAGGCGGCGCTCAACGGCTGGCCCAGCGGCGTCTGCAGACGCTCCGGGGCTTGCCAGCGACCCCCAGCAGTGACCACCTCCAGCCTCATCACCGGGCGGCCCAGCAGCTCCGCCGGTAGCGGCACGGCGGGCTCCACCTGCACGCTGAGCGGCCCGGCGCTGGGGCTCAGGGCATCACCGCCAGCGGCCTGGCCCTGCGCCCGCCAGCTCGTGGCGACCACACAGAGCGCGCACCAGGACGCGAGCAACAGTGGCCTGACGCGCCGGCGCAGAGCGGGCATGCCGACCCCTTGTAGCAGTCGAGCGGGGAGGTAGGCCCAAGGTTTCGCGAGCCGCGCTCCCGTGGTCCAGTCGCGAGCCGTCTCAGCGCCTCGCCCGACTCTGCGGCCCGTGGAGGAGCTGGTAGCTCGCTGGCTCACACGCTATGGTCGCGGCCCTCGCATGCCTCTCAGCTCGCTGGAAGCCTCCAAACGTCAGGCCGCAGAGGCCGCGCTCGCCTGGTTACCCGAACGTGGTGTGGTGGGGCTCGGCAGCGGCTCTACCGCCACTTTCTTCATCGAGGCCATGGCGCGCCTGGTGGCCGCGGGGCGGGAGCTCTGGGGCGTGGCCACCAGCATGGAAAGCCGGCGGCTCGCTCAGACCCTGGGCATCTCGCTGCTGCCCGACGCTGGGCCCTGGTCGGTGGACGTGTGCGTCGACGGTGCGGATGAGGTGAGCCGCGCTCTCGACCTGATCAAGGGCGGCGGCGGCTGCCACACCCGCGAGAAGATCGTCAACCGCGCGTCCGCCTTCAACGTGATCGTCGTGGATGAGTCGAAGCTCAGCGGGCAGCTGGGCGAGCGCTGGGCAGTGCCCATCGAGGTGTTACCTTTCGGCGTGGGCAACGCGCAGCGCGAGCTCGAACGCTGGGGCAATGTCACGCTGCGCGAGCGGCAGGGGCACAAATTCGTCACTGACTCGGGCAACTACATCCTGGATCTGCACACGGGGCCCCTGGCTGATCCGGCCGCGCTCGATGTCCAGCTGCAGGCCGTCCCCGGGGTCGTGGACACCGGCTTATTTATTGCTCGGGCCGACGTGGTCGTGGTGGCAGGAGAACAAGGCATCCGCGAGCTGAGGCCTCGTTGAACGGCGGCCCTGGCGCGGTCGCGCTCCCCGGCGCGCGCGCTACACTCGGTTCCATGTCTCGATTTCACGTGCAGGCGCTGCGCTGGTGCGGTCCGCTGCTCGGCGTCATGGCCCTGCTGCGGCCGGCTTCGGCGCAGACCCCGGCGCCAGCGCCCGCCACGCCGCCGGCGGCGTCCTCGCCGCGAGCGCTCGCGTCGCCTGCTGCGCCCGCTTCTCCCGCCAAGCCCGCGTCACCCGCCACACCCGCGTCACCGGCAGCGCCGGCACCAGCGGCCAGCTCCGCCAAGTCTTCAGCTGCCAGTGCCGCTCCGGTCACACCGGTCAGCGCCGCCAATCCCAGGCCCGGCATCGTACGGTTGGAGCGCGGCGGGCGCAGGCTCGGGTTCGGTGTGGTGCTGCGCTCCGATGGCCGCATCCTGACCGCGCTCTCGGCGCTGGGCCATGGCAACTTCGTACGCGCCCGGTTCCATGATGATCACGTGCTCGCGGTGCGGGTGGTGGCCAGCGACCGCGCGTGGGATCTGGCGCTGCTCGCGCCGGAGGGCGGCTACTGGGCGGAGGGGCTGCGGGCCTCCAGTGTGGATCCCAGCGCCGAGGGGGTGCGGCTGCGTCGCTTCGGCGGGCGCTCGCGCGAGATCAGCGAGGCCCAGGTGAGCATCAAGGCTCGGCAGGTGCTGCTCGGGCGTGACGGCGCGCTGCTCGAGGACGCGCTGGTGCTCGCTAGCCCGGTGGCAGAAGAAGAGCTGGGCAGCCCCATCTGTGATGAAACGGGCGATGTGCTGGCGCTGGTGGGACAGGCCTGCGATCCCGCCCAGCGTCAGGAGTGCCGGCTCACCTCGTTTGGAATACCGGTCAGCGCCATCAAGCGCTTCCTGCGCGATGCGCCTGAGCGCGACCCGCTGCCTGCCGCGTGGCTCGGCTTTCGCGGCGTCTCCGGGCACTCGGGCTCGGTCGCCGGGGTCAAAGTGATTGCTGTCGATCCCGGCAGCCCTGCGGAGCAGGCGGGGCTGCGCGCGGACGCCGCGCGCGGCAAGGCACCGGGCGAGGCCGCGGGTGATCTGGTGGTGGCCGTGGCGGATGTCCCTGTGACCACGCCGGAGGAGCTGCGCGACGCCATCAACCGCATCGCCTTGAAAGACGCAGGGCGCGCGCCCGGCGCGGATGCCAGCGTGCGGCTGCTGGTGTACGGGGCCGGCAGGTTTCGGGAGGTGAGCCTACCGCTCAGGGCTCCCGTCCAGCTGCCCACCAAGCCCTCTGCCGCGGCGCCCTGACCCGTCGCCTGCAGCTCGAGCCTTGCACGTCGATCTTGCGCCTAGACCTCGAGCCGTGCTTCGCTCGCCGCTACTCGAACCTGTGCGCCGGAGCCGCACCCTGACGCGGTCACCCTGACGCGCCGAGGCGGACACGAGCAAATCAGGACGGGATTGACGACGCAGACCATCCCGGTCAAGACTGTCCCCGAAGTGCCTCCTCCGCTGAGAATCGAAGTCGCCGGTCAAACCGACGTCGGACGCAAACGGAAGCATAACGAGGACAGCTTCGCTATCTTCTCCGAGCACGGCCTGTACCTCGTTGCTGACGGCATGGGCGGTCACGCGTCGGGAGAAGTGGCGTCGCAGCTCGCCGTGGAGACGATGCGGGAGTTCTTCCAGATGACGGAGGAAGACCCGGAGCGCACCTGGCCATACAAGATGGATCACAGCCGCGGCTACGAGGAGAATCGCCTCGTCACCGCGATCAAGCTGAGCAATCTGCGCATCTTCGAGACGGCGCAGAGCAACCACAAGCAGCGCGGCATGGGCACCACGATGGTGGCCATCTTCGCCGTGGAAGACGGCATCCACATCGCGCACGTGGGCGACAGCCGGGTGTATCGCATCCGCAACCACCAGATGGAGCAGCTGACGGAAGATCACTCGCTGCTGAACGACTACCGCAAGATGAAGCGGTTGACCGAGGAAGAGATCGCGAACTTCCCGCACAAGAACGTGATCGTGCGCGCGCTCGGCATGAAGGAGAGCGTGAAGGTGGACACGCGCTTCGAGCTGCCGCAAGAGGGCGACGTGGTGCTGCTCTGCACGGACGGCCTGGCCGGTCCCTGCTCGGATCAGGAAATCTTCGAGATCATCGACTCCACGCCGGATCTCTCGGTGGCGACGCAGAGCCTGATCCACGCGGCCAACGAGCGGGGCGGCCCGGATAACGTGACCTGCGTTCTGGCTCGCTGGATCGTCTAGCCGTGAGCCACTGACCCGGCGCTATACGCATGTCCCGGCGCTCTACGCCGTGGCGTGGGGCGCGGCTCGACGTGCTGCGCGCCCCTCGCTGTCCAGCTCGCGGCTCTCTGGCGCCGCTGAGCGCTGCTCTGCTCGCCACCGCGCTGCTGCTCGCGCCAGGGCGCGCGAGCGCGGAGCCTGACCCTGAGCCACCGTCGCAGCCAGCCCAGACGGCGCTGCAGCAGGCGCCGGTCATCCCGCCGCTACCCCCGCCTCGCGCCGCTTCGCCCTGGCCCGAGCTCGCGGCGGTGTTTCCCGGCGTGCTGTTGCACGGCTCCGGGACATGGCTACAGGGCCGCACGCTGACCAGCCAGCGCCTGCTGGCCCTGGAAGGGGTGGGGTTGCTCGGCACGTTTGCCAGCGGGTTTGTGCTATTTCAAACCGGCGCCGCGCGCAACCTGGTGGGCCCCACCGCCCTGGTGGCCGTGGCCGGGGTCACCACGTTCGGGCTCTCGTTCCTGGCCAACCTGTACGCCACCTGGGCCCCGCGCGAGGGCTTCGGTGAGCCGCGGCGCCGCCTGCCGCTCCTGGAGTCGGCGCTCGGCTACACGTACGTGTACGATCCGCAGTTCGCCTTCCGGCACTTCGTCACCACGCGCCTCGATGCGCGCCTGGACGCCTGGCACCTCTCGCTCGGCACCGCCCACGCCCCTGATCAGGACAACCAGCGCTACGAGCTCGCCGCCGGCTTTCGGCTGTGGGACGCCATGGGCGACATCGAGAGCCCGCTGCGCGCCTTCTCACCGAGTGACGTCGCGCGCGGCTCGCCGCGAGACGGCTCTTACCTCGAGCCGCGCGCCGGCTTCAGCGAGCATCGCTACGATGGCTCCGGCTTCTTCACCCGCGTGCTGGAGCTCGAGCTGGAGGGCAGAGTGGACTTGCAGCGCCTGCTCCCCGACGTGCGCGGCGCGTTCTTTCAGCTCGGCGCCGGGGTCGGCCAGCAGTGGTTCGTGTTTGATCTACCCGGCGTCTCTGCCACGGATACCAGCAGCCTGTTGCTGGCCCACGCCGGCTTCGGCATGTACCTCGGCCAGCGCTCCGGCGGCCTGGGCGGTGAGCTGGAGCTGTATTATGATCATCGCCACGATGGCTTCGCGGGCGGCCTGCGCGCGCGCGGCCTCGGCAGCGGGGTGGCAGGCCACTTTGGCGTGCGCTCGCAGTACGCGCTCAGCCCGCGCTGGGGCCTGCGCGCAGAGGCTCAGGCCGGCTCGGCGTGGGTGATCAACCTGGCAGCAACCCTGAACGTGGGGCAGCGATGAACGAGCAGAATACGAGCTGGATCAGCTGGGCGGGGCTGGCGTTTCTCGCGGCCTGTAACCGCCCGGCAGAGGAGCGCACCCGCCAGGACGAGGCGGTGGGGCAGGGCGAGATCCCCGAGCTTGCCATCGCGGTGGACGGAGGCCATGCCGCCGTGCGCCAGCTCGCGCCCGGGTACGTATCGCTGTGGGCGGCCGCTCCCCGCCTGAGCGGGCAGCTGAGCCTGCGCGGCGCAGCGCCAGAGGAGCTGTGGCTGGAGGTCGCGAACTGTATGCCTGATGCGGCGCTGGTGTTGCAGCCCGCCGCGCCCATCTTCACCAGCGAGCGCGACACCACCGGTGTCTGCCGCTTTCAAGTCAGGTCCCTTGCCGAGAGCGTACCCGAGCGCGATGGACAGCGCGACCTGCGCTTCACCCTCGCGCCGCCCGGCACCGACCAGCCCGGCACCTTTCGCTTCGCGGTCATGAGCGACGTGCAGGAGGCGATCGATGACGTGCAGGACATCTACCAGCGCCTCAACCAGGAGCCCGGGGTGGAGTTTCTGCTCGGCGCGGGCGATCTGACCCAGCAGGGCACGCGCGACCAGCTCGAGCGCTTTCAGCTGGAGCTCACCGGCTCGCGCATCCCGTATTACACCACACTCGGCAACCACGAGCTGGGCCAGGTGCCTACCCTGTATCACGAGTACTTCGGCCGCGGCAGCCAGACCTTCGAATATCGCGGCGTGCGCTTCAGCCTGCTCGACTCCGCCAGCGCCACCATCGACCCCACCGTCTTCGAGTGGCTCGACGACTGGCTCACCCGCGGCCTCGATCAGCTACACGTCGTGGCCATGCACATCCCCCCGCTCGATCCCGTGGGCGTGCGCAACGGCTCCTTCGCCAGCCGCGCCGAGGCTGCCAAGCTCCTCGGGCGCCTCGCGCAAGCGAAGGTCGATCTCACCCTGTACGGCCACATCCACAGCTACTACCGCTTCGACAACGCCGGCATCCCTGCCTTCATCAGCGGCGGCGGCGGGGCCATTCCCGAGCGCTTCGACCAGATCGGCAGGCACTTTCTCGTGGTGGAGGCGGATGCCGTGGCGCAGAGGTTGGCGGTGCGGGTGGTCCGGGTGGACTGAGACGGCTCCCCAAAACCAGCGCGCCCACCGCCGCACGACGAAAGCCCAACCCTCAACGCGCCCGCTCCCGGGTCACGATGAGCGTCGCTCGCGTCTTGCCCTCCGCCGCCGTCAGCGCCAGGGTCACTTGCAGCGGCTTGCTCGGATCGGACCACATCACGGTGTGGCTATCGCCGGAGTCCACGGCGTTGGTCTGGGGCATGCGCGCCAGCTGGGTCTTGTAGTACTCGATGACCTTGGCGACTGGATCGGCAGTCTCCAGGGTCAAGGTGGAGCCGCGCCCGAGCTTCATGCTCATCTGCACCTTGCCGCCGGGGTAGAGCGGCACTTCATTTGGCCAGTCCTCGGGTGGCTTGCCGGAGGTGGTGTCCAGGCGAATCGCCTCTTTGCCATCCTTGTCGGTGATGATCAGGCCCTGATCCTTTGCCTCCACGTTCACCTGCGGAACCGCAGGCAATGCAGCTTCGCCGTGCGCGGCCTGTCCGGCCGCGCCGGGCGCAGCAGCGGGTGA
>JAICQL010000190.1 GCA_025937895.1 Polyangiaceae bacterium
ACGGCCGGCGGCGCCGCGGGCCGCAGCAGCTGAGGAGCAGCAGAGCGCAGCTCCGAGCCAGCAGAGCGCAGCTCGGATCCAGCAGAGCGCAGCTCCGAGCCAGCAGAGCGCAGCTCCGAGCCAGCAGAGCGCAGCTCCGAGCCAGCAGAGCGCAGCTCGGATCGAGCAGAGCGCAGCTCCGAACCAGCAGAGCGCAGCTCACCCGCTGCGCGCGAGCGCGGGCTGGGAGGGCGCGGCTCCTGAGTAACCGAAGCCCGCGCGGCCTCTGCTCTGGCACTAACCGTCTCCGTTTGCTCTTCGAGCACCGGAGCTGGAACGACCATCGTCTCGCCGACCGCCGGCGCAGGAACGGCCGCCAGCGGCTCCGTTCGCACCGGCTCAGTGCTGGCGTTGTTCGTCTGCTGCGGGGCGAGCGGCTCCCGCAGCGCCTGCAGCAGCCGCTCGCCGCCCCAGCTGGCCGCCGCCACGCCGGCGATCAACGTGGGCACGGCAGCCCAGCGCGACCCGCGCGGCCGCGCCGGCGGCTGGCGCTGGAACGTACCGGACCACTCCCCCTCGACCTGGCGCACGATCGTGCGCACCAGCTCTGCGTCGCCCGGCTGCGGTGCGCCCGCACGATCGAAAGCTTCAGCAGCCAGCATCGCCAGCTGATGATCTCGCGACGACTTCACGCCGATCTGCACGCGGCGTTCGTCTGCCTCGCTCAGTGGAGCGCGCCGGCGCTGGCTCAACAGATCATCCAGCGTGCTCATCGCAACCTCCAACCACTTCCATGAGTTTTCTATCGCCGAGTACGCGCTGGCGCATGGCGTGACGACCCAGCCGCAAGCGGCTGCGCACCGTCTCGAGCGGTGCCGACGTGACGCTCGCAATCTCCGGGAGGGTCAGGCCCACCACGTGATGCAAGCTCAGGACCTCTGCTTGTGCCTCCGGCAGACTGCCCAGGAGCTGCCGAATTGCTTCCGCCGCGCGCTCGCCGAGCAGGCGATCCTCCGGCGTCGGCGGCACCGTGCTGGCGGGAAAGACTTCTTGAAGCTCGCTGAGGCTCTCCGCCTTGCGCACCTGCGAGGCATCACGGCGCCGCACGTTCATCGAGACCAGCACCGCGACCCGGCAGGCGAAGTGGATCAAGGTGCACTCACCGCGAAAGCGGGGCAGCGCCAGCAGCAGACCGCATGCCGCCTCCTGCGTGACGTCCGCGATCTCGGGGTGCTGAGGGCCGAGGATCTGGCGCGCCACCCGCAGCAGCGCGGGCGTGACCGCCGTCAGCAGGGCATTGGCCGCGGCATGGTTGCCGCTGGCAGCCTGCCGGGCCAGCTCGGCAAGCGGATCCGGTGCACCATCCGAATCTGACGCTTCCGAGCTGGAACGAGTGAGCCTCTTCCACATAGAGGTAATAAAAACCAGTAGCGCGAGCCCAGGGATCGGGTCAGGTGTGCAAAGACCCATTTTTTATGCGAGGGACACTGGCTGAATATGGCAAAGCTGCTCACCCCGATCATCGCGCTGGTCACGGTGGGCGCCGTGCTCAGCTGCCGGGATGATGGCATGGTCATTGCCGAGCGTCTCTCTCCAGGGCCCGCGGCCGGCGAGATGCAGCCCGAAGAGCTTCCTGCCATCGACGAGTGGGAGGTGGAGAAGAGCGCGATCCAGCAGATGCTGGAGACGAACTGTGGCGCCTGCCACGGCAGGAGCTCGACGCGCCCGCCGCACACGCTCACGGGCATGCCCGTGCGCGACGGAGATCCGCCGATCGCGGACATCAATGACATCGATGCGCTGGTCGAGACGGGGCTGATCATCCCGGGCTGGCCGGAGGCGTCACGGCTGCTGTTCCTGATGGTGACGCAGGACATGCCGCCCAGCAGCTCGGGCATGCCGCCCGTGCGGGAGCCCGAGCTGCGCATGCTGGAAAAGTTCATCGTGCGGCTGGATCCGCCGACCCGCGCCGAAGTGGAGCAGATCCTGGGGCGGCACTGCGGCAGCTGCCACGAGCCGGACGGAGAGAGCCCGCTGCCCATCAACGCCATCACGGAGATCGACGTGCTGGTGGCGGCGGGGCTGATCGTGCCGGGAGATCGCGATCGCTCGTCGCTGTACACGCTGGTGCTCGATGGACTGATGCCGCCGTCCAGCGCGGCCGTGCCGGAGGTCTCCGCTCGCGATCTGGCCCGTCTGGGTGGTTACATCGACTTGCTGCGCTGGCCTGAAGGGCGAAACTGAGGGGTCAACCCCAGGCGCTCTGAAGCGCCAGGATCAGCGGAGTGGTGAGCGCTGCTAGCGCCGTGGAGAGCACCAGGCTGCTCGCCACGGCGCCCTGCAAGGTTTCGAACTGCGTGGCCACCAGATACACGTTCACGCCCACGGAGAGCGAGCCCAGCAGCACCACCGCCTGGCGCTCGATCGGCGGCAGCCCCAGCGCCAGCGCCAGCAGCCACACCACCGCGGGCTGCACCAGCAGCTTGAGCGAGGTGATGGTCAGCCCCTGCGCGAGCCCCTGCCGCACGCCATGGCGCGATAGACCGAGGCCCACCACCACCAGCGCCAGCGGACCCGCCACCCGCGCGAGCGCGCCGAGCACGCGGTCCACCGGCGCCGGCAAGCTCAGCCCCGAGAGGCTGATGGCGGTGCCGGCCAGAATGGCCAGGATGATCGGGTTGGTGAGCACGCTGCGCAAGGTCTGGCGCAGGCCGGTGAAGCTGAGCGCGCCGTGGCGTGCCCACTCCACGGACACCGCAGCCAGGGTCCAGAGCGTGAGCGCGTTGAACACCAGCACCAGTGAGACACTGGGCATCGCCGCGGGGCCGAGCGCGAGCCGCGCCAGCGGCACACCCAGCAGCACGTTGTTGGAGAACACGCCGCCCAGCGCGAACACCGACTGGCCCACGCCGTCGAGCCTGAACGCCAGCGCGCCGATCACGCGCCCGATGCCGAAGACCAGAAAGCAGCTGCCAAAAAACGCGATCAAGAGCCGCATGTCCAGCGGCGGCAGCTGCGAGACGCCGCTCATCAGCTGGATCAGCAGCGCGGGCAGGGGCACCGCAAATACCAGGCGGGTGACCGCGCGCGTCCAGCTCTGCCGCCAGAAGGGCAGGCGCCCGAGGCCGAAGCCGAGCCCTGCCAGCGCAAACATCGGCGCGAGCAGGGTGAGATAATGCAAGAAGGCGGTCATGCGGCGGTCAGCTCTGGGCGCTGAGGGATAGCCCAGGTACCCGCCGCAGCTCGCCGGAAATCTGCCGGGAGAGCTGCTGCAGGGTGCCCAGCCGCTCGCGCACCAGCTCCGCCGCGCTGACCTTCTTCGAGTGGCTGGAGCTGTTCAGCGCGGCGACCACCCGGCCCGCCTCGTCCAGGACGGGCACCGCCACCGCCACCACGCCATACGCCAGCTCATCCGCGACCACCGCATAGCCGCTGCGGCGGCACTCCTCGATGCGGCGAGCCAGCTGCGCGCGCTGGGTGAGGGTGTGCTCGGTCAGTGCGCGGAGGCTGGCCTGGGCGAAATACTTGCGCAGCCCGGCAGGGCTGAGCCCGGCCAGCAGCACCCTGCCCATGGACGTGGGGTAAGCAGGAAAGCGGCTGCCCACGTGCGCCTCCAGCCTCAGCAGCGTGCGCACCGAGGCGCGCGCGATGTACACGATGTCGACCCCGTCCAGCACGCTGAGCGCCGCCGAGTCACCGGTCTCGTGCGCCAGCCGCTCCAGGTGCGTCTGCGCGAGCGCCTCCACGTCCATGGCCTGCAAGTAGGCGGCGCCCAGCTCCAGCACCTTGGGGCGCAAGAGAAACGCGCGCCCTGCGCGCGTGACATAGCCCTGCTCCTCCAGGGTGTGCAGGCAGCGCCGCGTGGTGGCCGCGGGCAAGCGCGCGAGCCCTGCCACCTCGCTCAAGGTGAGCCCGCGCGACTGCTGGCCGAGCGCGAGCAACACTTGCAGACCCTTGGCGAGCCCGCCCATGACTTCGCGGCGCGGTTCACGGCTGAGCTTGGCGGGCATGGCAGCGTTCAGATTTCTACTCACGAGCGTGACCGGCAGCACCGCGCGGCGCAGTGCTTGACAGCGGAGGGCTGCTCACCGAGCATGGCGGCACGCTTCGTATATCGAATCATTTTTCGCTATGCGAAGCCTGCGCCGGAGCGTGGGGGCCGTCAAGCGCTCCGCTCCGCCGCCAGCGCAGGTCCGCTCCAGCAGAAGTCAAGGTCATGAAGATCGGCTCACAAGCTCATCACTCCTCTGCCATCTCCTCCTCCAACGAGAAGGTCATCCTCGTGCGCGGCATGGATCTGTGCGCGGAGCTGATCGGTCACATCAGCTTCACCGATCACATCTGGCTGCTGGTCACGGGTGAGCTGCCGAGCGCGGCCCAGTGCACGGTGCTGGACGCGACGTTGGTGGCGATCGCCGAGCATGGCCTGGTGCCGAGCGTGCAGGCCAGTCGCATGACCCTGGCGGCCGCGCCTGATGCGCTGCAAGGGGCCGTGGCGGCGGGCATCCTCGGCTGCGGCTCGGTGATCCTCGGTGCCGCTGAGGCGGCGGGGCAGTTGCTCGATGGTCTGGTGCGCCGCCCGCACGGTACGCCGCTGGTGCAGGCCGCCACCGAGCACGTGCGCGCAGAGCGCGCCGCGCGCCGCCCCATCCCCGGCTACGGCCATCCGCTGCACAAGGCGCAGGATCCGCGGGTGGATCGCCTGCTGGAGATCGCCGAGCAAGCGGGGCTCGCCGGGCGCCACATCGAGGCCGCGCGCGTGGTGGAGGGCGTGCTCCCGGAGTTGATCGGCAAGCCCCTGAAGATGAACGTCTCCGTGGCCATCGCCGCGGTGCTGCTGGACGCCGGCTATCCGCTGCTGGCGCTCAAGGGCGTGCCGATGCTGGCGCGCACCGCCAGCTTGATCGCGCACCTGCTGGAGGAGACGCAGCGTCCGATCGGCTTCGTGATGTCAGCGGCGGGGGCGCGGGCCATCGACTACGATGGGCCGGTTCCCGAAGGCTTCGTACCGGCAGAGCACTGAGCAGTCATGAGCAAACCTCTGAGTGGCATCCGCGTCGTCGAGCAGGGCACGTTCATCACGGGGCCCTGCGCCGGCATGATGCTGGCCGATCTGGGCGCGGACGTGATCAAGGTCGAGAGCCCGAGCGGTGATCCGTACCGTGCGTATCAGGAGGGCCTCTACTCACCGCACTTCCAGGCGTACAATCGCAACAAGCGCAGCCTGGCGCTGGACCTGAGCAAGCCTGACGATCGCCCGCTGTTCGAGCAGCTGCTCCGCAGCGCCGACGTGTACATCCAGAACTTCCGCCCGGGCACGGCGGAGCGCCTGGGCGCCGGGTATCAGCGCCTGCGTGAGCTCAACCCGCGGCTGGTCTACGCCTCCATCAGCGGCTTCGGCGCCAGCGGCCCGTACGCTGAGCGGCCCAGCTATGACTCGGTGGCACAGGCGCTGAGCGGCTTTCTGAGCGTGGTGGTCGATCCGGAGCGGCCGCGCTTCATGGGCCCGGCGCTGGCCGACGCGATCACGGGCATGTACGCGGCGCAGGGCATCCTGGCGGCGCTGGTGGCGCGCGGCATGCGGGACGGCGCGGGCAGCCACGTGGAGATCTCGATGCTGGAGGCCATGGCCCACTTCGCGGTCGAGCCGTTCGCGGCCTATTTTGCCCTCGGGCGCGCGCCGCGCTTCAGCGATCGGCCGCGGCTCGCGCAGGCGCACATCCTGCGCACGAGGGACGGCGGGTTGATCGCGCTGCACCTCTCCTCCCTGGAGAAATTCTGGCAGGAGCTGACCCTGGCCATTGGATCACCGGAGCTGACGAGCGATCCGCGCTTTGCCACCCGCCTCTCGCGCATCGAGCACTATGAGGCGCTGGGCGCCACGCTCGACGCGCTGTTCTCGCAGCGGCCGCTGGCAGAGTGGCTGGAGCGCCTGGGCCAGCGCGACGTGCCGTTTGCGCCGATTCAAGGCATGGCCGAGGTGGTGGCGGATCCGCAGGTGCGGGAGCTCGGGCTGATCGTGCCGGTGGAGAATGCGCACGGCGGCAAGAGCGCCGTGCGCCCCGCGCTGCAGTTCGACGGTGCGCGGGCGCCCAGCGTGCGCAGCGCGCCGCTCCTGAACGAGCATGGCCCTGCCATCCGTCAGGCGCTCGGCACGGAGCGCGGCTGGCCCGGCCTCACCCCCGGCGCTTCATCCGCTCCGCTCGCTTCCAGCAGCCCCGTTTCCAGCAGCCCCGTTTCCAGCAGCCCCGTTTCCAGCAGCCCCGTTTCCAGCAGCCCCGTTTCCAGCAGCCCCGCATCCCCAACCCACGGAGGCACACCATCATGACCCAAGCCGTGACCCGAGCCCCAGCTCAGCTCCCCTCGAGATTGCACCACACCGCGTACGTCACCAAGGATCTGGAGGCCACGCGCGTCTTCTACGAAGACATCATCGGGCTGCCGCTGCTGGCCACCTGGTGTGAGTCCGACATGCTGTTTGGCGCCGAGCGCACGTACTGTCACGTGTTCTTTGGCCTGGGCGACGGCAGCGCGCTGGCCTTCTTTCAGTTCGCCAAGCCGGAGGATGCGGAGCAGTTCGGTCCCAAGATGCCGTTCACGCCCTTCCACCACATCGCGCTCAAGGTCGATGCCGAGGTGCAGGCCGGCATCGAGCAGCGGCTGAAGGCGGCCGGCTACGAGGCGCCGCAGATGTTCGTGCTGGAGCACGGCTACTGCCGCTCGCTGTACGCCACCGACCCGAACGGAATGATCGTGGAATTTACCGTCGATCACCCGCAGGTCGAGCAGATCAACGCCACCCGACTCCAGAGCGCGCACGCGGAGCTGAAGCGCTGGCTGGGCGGCGACCACACCTCCAACAACACCTACCGCTGAGCGAGGAGAAACCATGCAGAAGATCAACGTGAGCGTGCTCGTCGGCAGCCTGCGCCGGCAGTCGGTGTCGCGCAAGCTGGCCAAGGCCATCGCCGCGCTCGCCCCCTCGCACCTGGAGCTCGACTTCGTCGA
Source organism: Polyangiaceae bacterium (assembly GCA_025937895.1). Classification (GTDB taxonomy): domain Bacteria; phylum Myxococcota_A; class Polyangia; order Polyangiales; family Polyangiaceae; genus SZUA-265. Next base: position 6,988 of record JAICQL010000190.1, read on the forward strand.
GCTCGGGGAGCTGCCGCTGTACAACGAGGATCTGGAGCAGGATCCGCCCGCCGCCTTCACCCGCTTCCGCAGCGCCATCGCGGCTTCACAGGCCGTGCTGTTCGTCACTCCCGAGTACAACCGCGGGGTGCCCGGTCTGCTCAAGAACGCCATCGACGTGGGCTCGCGCCCCTGGGGCAAGAGCGTGTGGTCGGGCAAGCCCGCGGCCGTGGTCAGCATGTCTTATGGCATGCTGGGCGGGCTGGGGGCACACCACCAGCTGCGTCAGGTGGCAGCGGGGGTGAACCTCTCGACCATGCCGCACCCCGAGGCGTACATCAGCAACGCGCCTTCCTCGTTCAACGAGGCGGGCGAGCTGACCAACGCCGCCACCGGCGAGTTCTTGACCGCCTTCGGGCGCGCCTTTGCCGACTGGATCGCGCTGCAGCTGCGGCTGCCGGCCTGAGCTCTCGAGCACCATCAGGGAGGAAGAGACATGTCAGCTGCAGACGCGACGGGTGAGGTGCCAGAGGTTGCCCTGTTGATCGGGGGGGAGCCGCTGCTGACGGGCGAATGGCTCGACGTGATGGATCCCGCGGCGCCGGCGCGCCGAGTGGGCCGGGTGGCGCTGGCCAGCGAGGAGCTGGCGCGCCGCGCGGTGGAGCACGCCGAGCGGGCGTCGCGCGGCTGGGCACGGCTGCCTCCCGAGCGCCGCGCCGAGGCGCTGCTCGCGGCGCTGGCCGCGGTGGAGCCCCTCCGCGCCGAGTGCGCGGAGCTCCTGGTGCGGGAGAACGGCAAGATCAAGCGGGAGGCGGAGGCCGATCTCGGCTCCTTCTTTGGCCGTTGCCGGCTCGCGGCGGAGCTGGTGGGGGAGCTGGGCGGGCGCCGTACCTTGCCGCGCGCGCCAGCGGCGCCGGGCGCCGCCCCTCTTCCGCCGGGCGCACCGCCCTATCGCACGGAGATCCAGCAGCACCCGCTCGGGGTGGTGACCATCATCGTGCCCTTCAACTGGCCGCTGGCGATCCTGGCCGCCAGCTTGCCGTACGCGCTGGTGGCCGGCAACGCCGTGATCGTCAAGCCGCCGCCGACCGCGCCGCTGGCGCTCTCGCGGGTGTTGCACGCGCTCGCCGCGCAGCTGCCGCCTGGCGTGCTGAGCGTGGTCAGCGGCTCGAACGAGGCCGTGGCGCCGCTGATCCGCGATCGCAGGGTGGGGCGGGTGGTGTTCACGGGCTCCAGCGCTGGTGGCAAGGCAGTGATGCAGCTGGCCGCCAGCAACCTGAGCCGGGTCACCCTGGAGCTGGGCGGCAACGATCCAGCGCTGATCCTGGAGGATGCGCAGCTCGACCCGGGCGCGCTGCAGCGGCTGTCGCTGGCGTGTTTTCTCACCGCCGGTCAGGTGTGCATGGCCGTCAAGCGCATCTACGTGGCGCGCTCTCGCTATGATGAGCTGGTCAGCGGGCTGTCGGAGCTGCTCGCCGCGCAGCGCGTTGGCCCCGGTCTGGCGCCGGCCAGCACCATGGGTCCGCTGAACAGCGCCCGCCAGCGCGACTTCGTGCGCTCGCTGTGCGCGGAGGCGCGCGCGGCAGGGCACGAGGTGCGTGAGCTCGGCAGCATCGCTCCGGAGGCAGGGGCCGCGGAGGCAGGGGAGGCGCAGGGTCACTTCCTGCGGCCAGCGCTGGTGCTCGACCCCGGGCCGGAGCTGCGCATCGTGACCGAGGAGCAGTTCGGTCCTGCCTTGCCCATCCTGCCGTTTGACGCGCTGGAGCCGCTGATCGAGCAGCTCAACTCCGAGTGGTCGGGGCTCGGCTCCTCGGTGTGGTCGGCAGATCTGGAGCGCGCCGCGGGTGTGGCGCGGCGCCTGCGCGTGGGCTCCACCTGGATCAACAACGCCAGCGCGCTGGCAATGGACAACCGCGCTCCGTTCGGCGGCTTCCGGCAGAGCGGGCTCGGGCGCGAGCTCGGCAGCGAGGGCCTGCGCGAGTTCACCGAGCCGCAGACCATCACCTTTCCAGCGTGATGGCAGCAGTGTGATGACGGCAGTGTGATGGCAGCAGCGTGATGACGGCAGCGTGATGACGGCAGCGTGATGACGGAGAGGAGCGGCGAGCGCCAGCGGTCGACCCAGGTCGTGATCGTGGGCGCGGGCCCCGCGGGGCTGGTGGTGGCGCAGTGTCTGCAGCGCGCGGGGGTGGACTGCCTGCTGGTCGAGCAGCTCAGCGCGGCTCAGCTGTGCGCCAGGACCAAGGCGGGGATGATCGAGCACCAGACGGTGAAGGCGCTGGAGCAGGTGCAGCTGGCGGGCCCCATCCTGGAGCGCGGCGGCCGCAACGGCGTGCTGGAGTTCCGGCTGGAGGGAAAGCCGCTGGTGTTCGACTACGCGGCTCTGACGGGCGGGCAGGGGCACTACGTGTTCCCGCAGCAGCTGCTGGTCGAAGCGTGGCTCGGCGGCTTCGGCGAGCGCGCCGGTGCCGCGGCTCTCGGCGTTGAAGCGGTCGCCCTGGAGGTCGAGCCGGGCGGCGCGGACGTTGCCGGGGTCGGCGGCGCACGGGTGGTGCTGCGCGAGGCTGGCGGCAAGCTGCTCGAGGTGGGCTGCCAGGCAGTGGTGCTGGCATCGGGCGCTGGCACGCGCCTCTTGCCGCAGGGCATCGAGAGCCTGGAGCACACGTATCCCTTCCGCTGGCTCACCACCATGATCGCAGCGCGGCCGCTGAGCGAGCGCACCATCTACGCCAGCCACTCGCGCGGCTTTGCCGCGCACTTGCGGCGCGCGCCGCAGCTCACCCGCTATTACCTGCAGATCTCTGAGCATCAGGGGCTCGGCGACTGGGATGATGAGCGGCTGCGCGCCGAGCTGGCGTTGCGGCTGGGTCTGGAGAGCGTGCAGGCGCTGCAGGGTGAGGTGGTCGAGCGGGATTTGATGGACCTGCGGGTGCGGGTGCGCGAGCCGCTGCAGCACGGCTGTGTGTACCTGGCGGGGGATGCCGCGCACCTGATCACCCCGGCAGGCGGCAAGGGCATGAACCTGGCCATTCAGGACGCGCTCGAGCTGGCCGCTGGCCTGAGCGAGCGGCTGGTACAGGGCCGCTCCGAGCGCCTGGCGCGCTACACGGAGACGCGCTTGCCGCGCATCTGGGAGGCGCAGGAGTTCTCCAACTGGATGCTGGCGCTGCACTGCGGTGGGGTGATGAGCCTGCACCGCGCCGAGCCTGATGCAGACGACGGCTACGCGCGCCGCCTGCACCGCGCGCAGATCGAGCGGCTGTTCAGCGACGCGGGGTTCGCGCGCTGGTTCGCTCATCGCTACGCCGGGGTGGAAGAGCCGGCGTGATGTCTCAGACCAGCCTGACCCCTTGGAGGAGCCCGTGAGATCCAGCTCGCAGCGAATTCTGACCACCCACACCGGCAGCTTGCCCCGACCCGATGAGCTGCTGAAGATCATCTGGGCGCAGGCCGACGGCGTGCCGGTAGATCTGGCCGCGCTGGAGGCGAGGGTGGAGAGCGCGGTGCAGCTGATGGTGCAGAAGCAGCGCGCCGCGGGCCTGGCCATCATCAACGATGGCGAGATGAGCAAGCCCAGCTACGCCACCTACGTCAAGGACCGCTTGAACGGCTTCGGTGGCTCGGCTGTGGAGAGCTACTACTTCGCCGATCTGCACGAATACCCGAAGAGCGCGGAGCTGGTGGCGGCCAACCCCGGGCGGCGCAAGCGCTACGCCCCCGCCTGCAACGCGCCCATCAGCGTGAGAGACGCTGCGGCTGCCGACCGCGACATGGTGCACCTGTGTGAGGCGGTGAAGGCCACGCGCGCCGGTGCCGCTGCCGGCGGCAAGACCGCTGACGAGGCTGGCGACATCGCGGGCATCTTCTCCAGCGCGGCCTCGCCGGGCGTGGTCTCCATCTTCTTCGCCAACGAGCACTACGCGAGCGACGAGGAGTACCTCTTCGCCATCGCCGAGGCCATGCGGCACGAATATGAGGCGATCGCTCGCGCCGGCGCCATCGTCCAGCTCGACTGCCCGGATCTGGCGATGGGGCGGCACTCCAGCTACGCCCAGCTGGAGCTGCCCGCCTTTCGCAAGCGCATGGCGCTCAACATCGAGGCGCTCAACCACGCCGTGCGCAACATCCCGGTGGAGCAGCTGCGCATGCACCTGTGCTGGGGCAACTACCCGGGCCCGCACCACTGCGACGTACCGCTCGCCGAGATCATCGATCTGGTCTGGACGGCAAAGCCGCCCACCATCCTGTTCGAGGCGGCCAACCCGCGCCACGCGCACGAGTGGCAGCTGTTCGAGAGCGTGCGCGTGCCCGATGACAAGGTGCTGTGCCCCGGGGTGATCGAGTGTCAGTCCAACTACGTGGAGCACCCGGAGCTGGTGGCGCAGCGCATCGAGCGCTACGCGCGGCTGGTCGGGGTGGAGCGCGTGATGGCCGGAGTGGACTGCGGCTTCAGCGTCCATGCCGGCATGCGCGGCATCGATCCAGACGTGGTGTGGGCCAAGCTGGCCGCGCTGGCGCAGGGGGCCGAGCTGGCGGCTCGGCGGCTGCGTTAGCGTCTTCGACGCCGCTCAAGGCGCGCGCGTTCCGGTCGACCATTGAGCTTGGACTCTGACGCCCGAGCGCTGCCCCGCTCGGCAGCTCGAACGGGAAGCGCAGGCTCAAATGAGGACAGTCCTTCGGTGCGGCACACGCTCGACTTCGGCGCTGGCCGGCTGCCTCGCAGCGGCCCTCGGCTGTGGGGAGGACGCGGCGGAGCCCGCACAGCTTCCGGTACAGGGCACAGAGCAGACGCACGACGACGGGGTGCCGCTGCGCAGCGCGGCCTTCCTCGGCTTTCCGGAGCACGCGACGGACGCCGCGCTGGCGCCGCGCTGGCTGAGTGAGACCGGCGCCTTCGCGGAGCTCTCCAGACTGGAGCCCGCGGCGGGGGTGCTGCCGTATGGGGTGCAGAGCGCGCTGTGGAGCGATGGCGCGCACAAGCAGCGCTGGCTGGCGCTGCCGGAGAGCGGCACCATCGGCTTCTCGGCGAGCGGCGCCTGGAGCTTTCCCGAGGGCACGGTGTTCATCAAGCACTTTGCCCTGGCGCTGGACGAGAGCCGTCCGGACGAGCTGCGGCGCCTGGAGACGCGCTTCTGGATCGCGGCCCGCGACGGCCAGTTTTACGGCGTGGTCTACAGGTGGAACGAAGAGCAGAGCGACGCGGAGCTCCTGCTCGAGGGGCTCGACGAGCAGCTGACCGTGCTCGGCAGCGACGGAGTGGCACGCTCGCAGACGTACTCCTTTCCCGCGGCGAGCGGCTGCAGTGCGTGTCACTCCGCAGCTGCCGGCTGGGTGCGCGGCGTGCGCACTGCGCAGCTGAACGGCGACTTCGACTACGGCCAGGCGCGTGGCGAGCTCCCGGCGCTCGCCAACCAGCTGCAGACCCTGGAGGCGCTGGGCGCATTCGCCGAGCCGGTGGGCGATCCGGCGCAGTATCCGCGCCTGGCTGGCCTGCACGACGAAGCAGCGCCGCTCGAAGACCGGGTGCGCTCCTACTGGGACAGCAACTGCGCCATGTGCCACGACGGCAATCCCAGCACGCGCTCCTGGGATGCTCGCTACGACGTGCCACTCGCCGAGCAGGGCGTGTTGATGGTCGAGCCCCGCTCGGGGCCAGGGCCCGATGAGCTGCGCCTGATCTATCCGGGCGATCCAGAGCGCTCCCTGCTGTATCGCCGGGTCAGCAGCGACAGGCCCGGCCTGCGCATGCCCCCGCTGCTGCGCAACCGTGTGGATGAGGCCTACGCGGAGCTGCTCCGGACCTGGATCCTGTCGCTGCCGCCACCATGAGCGGTGGTCGGGCCAGGGCCTCGGGGCGCGCCCTCGGGTCACGGCCGCCAGCCCCGCCCGGTGCTATCGTAAGCCGATGACGCAGGCTGCTCGCTCCTGGCTGTTCGGGCTGCTCTTGCTGGGTGCGGGGGTGGCGCTCGGTAACGTGGCGCCGCGCTGGTGGGCACGGGTGGAAGACGTGCGGCGCCGCCCGGACGTGATCGCACAGGTGCGCGAGCTCGCGCGCCTGGAGGGGGTGAGCTACCACGTGGAGCGAGTGGTCGATCTGAAGGACGAGCAGCGCCAGCTGTTCGGGCTGGTCTCGGCGGGCGACAGCATCCTGCTGGTGGCGAGCGGGGACGTGGTGGCGGGAGTAGATCTCGGCAAGCTCAGCCCGGGGGACATCAGCGTGTCGGCGGATGGCAGCTCCGTCACCCTGCGCTTGCCGCGTGCCGAGGTGTTCTCCGCGCGGTTGGACAACGCGCACACCTACGTGCACAGCCGCAAGACGGACCTGCTCGCGCAGCGGCGGGAGTCACTGGAGACGCGTGCGCGCCAGGCGGCGGAGCAGACCTTGCGCACTGCCGCGGAGGACGCCGGCATCGTGCGGCGCGCGGAGGACTCGGTGGCGCGCACCGTGCGCAGCCTGGTACGGTCGCTCGGCTTTCAGACGGTGAACATCGACTTCCGCGAGCCCGCGTAGCGCGATACGGCCGCGCGGCACTGCGCGAGCAACGGCACAGACGCGAGCAACGGCACAGCGCGAGCAACGGCACAGCGCGAGCAACGGCACCACACGGCGCTCAGGCTTCGTCCCCGGTGAGATCGGCCGCCGCCGGAAACGCGCGCCGTGTTGCCAGCGCCACCCCCAGCGCGCCGTAGCCGTACTGGTGGCGCACCCGATCCACGGCGCGGTGTAGCGGCGTGTGATCACCGAACAGCGAGAGCTGCGGTGGCGGTGGCCGCAGGTTGGACAGCTCCACCCCCAGCAGGCGCACGGCCGTGCGGCGCGTGCGCGCGCGGGCGAGCAGCGCTCGCAGCACCGGATACAGCTCCAGCTCCGAGCACGTGGGCTTGATGGTGCGGGAGCGCTGCAAGGTCTGAAAATCCGCATAGCGCAGCTTGAGGGTGACGGTGGCCGCCAGCACCCCGCGCTTGCGAGCGCGCCAGCACACGCGCTGGCACAGCGCACACAACATGCCCTCCAGGCTCGCCGGATCCCGCACGTCTTCGCGGAACGTGCGCTCGTTGGAGATGCTGCCCACGTCGCCGCCCGAGGGATCATGCTCGAGGAACGCCGGGCGATCCGCTCCGACGTCGTGCGCGCCTTCACCGCGGCAGGCGCGCTGCAACGGCTCTGCCCAGGCGCCAAAGATGGGGCGCAAGGTGCCGAGCGGCGCCGCCATCACGTCGGCGAGCGTGTTCAGCCCCAGCGCGAGCAGCTTGCCCTCTGCCACTGGTCCGATGCCGGGCAGCTTGCGCACCGGCAAGGGACCCAGAAATGCCCGCTCCCCGCCCGTGCCCACCATGCGCACTCCGCGCGGCTTGGCCTGGCCGCTGGCGACCTTGGCGACCGAGCGGCTGGTGGCGATGCCGGCGCTGGAGGGCAGCCCCACCTCGAGCTCGATCTGATCGGTGAGCTGGCGCACCACTCTCTCGATGGTGGCGTCGGGGCTGCTGTCGCCGGGGCGCGCATACAGCGCCTCGCAGCCGGAGAAGTCGAGGAACATCTCATCGATGCTGGCGACGCGCGAGACGGGCGTGTAGCTCTCCGCGATGCGCCGCACGCGCTCTGCATATTCGCCGTACAGGCCGTGGCGAGTGGGTAGATACACAGCGTGTGGGGCGCGCCGCTGGGCATCGCTGAGCGACATGCCCGAGCGCACGCCAAACGCACGCACCTCGTAGCTGGCCGAGGTGACCACGCCCCGCTGCCCCGGCAGGCCGCCGACCACCACCGGCTTGCCCTTCAGGCTCGGATCGAGCAGGCGCTCGACCGAGACGAAGAACGTGTCCAGATCCAGACAGCAGATGCGGGGAGAGGCGAGAGCCATGGTGCGGCCTCGACGGAGGCCACCTAGTTTACCTGAACTGATGAGCACGTAAAGCCGCTCGGGGGCGAGGGCCGCGCCTCAACCCAAAGCGGACTCCCACGGGCCGAAAATGGCCACTGTCATTCCGGGGTTGTACACGTTGACGAACAACGTCTGGCCGTCGGGAGAAAAGGTGGGCCCGGCGAACTCCGAGCTGCCCGCGCGGTACTGCGCGAACGGAGCCACGGAGCCGTCATCTCCCAGCGTGAGCAGCCAGTTGTCGACAGTGCCGTCCGTGCAGGCGAGGGCGAAGCCGTAGGGGCTGGCCGTCACGTTGTCGGGGCCATCAAAGGGTGAGTCGGAGGCAAACGCAAAGACCAGCTCGAGCTGCTCTGCTGCCGGATCGTATCGCCAGATCTGCCCGCCGTGAGCCACCGCGGCGCCGGGCGCCCGGGTGAAGCTGGAGGTGAACCAGATTTTGCCGTCGTTGCCCAGCCAGATGCCCTCTGCCTTGCAGATGGGGGTGGCGCCCAGGGCGAACACCTGCTGGCGCACGGGCTGCTCGCCGGCAAGCGGATTGACGTTGGGCACGCGCACCCAGCGCGCGGGCAGCACGGTGCCCACCTCCTGGATCACCGACAGATCACCGGTGACTGGCAAGCACAGCGCCTCCAGCAGCCCGCCCTCGTGCAAGCTGCCGCGACCGCCCAGCGGTGCCTCCGGAGTGAAGCGATACACGCAGCCAAACGGCTGCACCGAGTCCTCCGTCAGGTACACGCGCCCCTCGAGATCAAAGGCCACCGCCTCGTGCTCGAAGCGGCCCATGGCGATGATCGGCTCCGGGTTACCGCCTAGCTCGGGATCGACCTCGAACACGTAGCCGTGGGGGCGGCCGAGAATCGACACGCTCTCCTCACAGGTGAGCCAGGTGCCCCACGGGCTGGGGCCACCCGCACAGTTGGTGAGCGTACCCGCCAGGCTGATCTGGTGCTGCACGAGCTCACGGTTGCCGTCGACGAGCAGGGTGGTGGTGCCGCCCACCGCCTGCGGATCGTAGCTGGGGCTCACGTCGCCTGGCAGCGAGATGCCACCCAGCGCGCGAAAGCGATCCAGCTCATGGTTACGGACCAGCCACACGTCGGAGCCGCCCGCCGAGAAGGCAGCCATGCCGTCGTGGTTGGAGGGCACGAGTCCGCCGTCCGTCAGCTCCTCTCCCGCTGCGGACAGGATGCGGTACTCGAAGCCCTCG
>JAICQL010000130.1 GCA_025937895.1 Polyangiaceae bacterium
GGCGCCATCGAAGCAACTTGGGCGTTGTAGTTCGCCATGCACCTATCGCTCACCGCCCCCGACGACTGGCACCTGCACCTGCGTGACGGCGCCCGCATGCGCTCCGTGGTCGCGCACAGCGCCACGCTATTCCGCCGCGCCCTGATCATGCCCAACCTGGTGCCGCCGGTGGAGACGGTGGCGCAGGCGCACGCCTACCGCGAGCGCATCCTGGCTGCGGCGGGCGGCTCCGGCTTCGAGCCGCTGATGACCCTGTACCTGACCCCGCGCACCACCCCGGCGGAGGTGCGGCGCGCCGCCGCCGATCCGCACGTGCTCGCCATCAAGCTGTATCCCGCCGGCGCCACCACCAACTCCGATGCGGGGGTGCGCGGCCTCGAGGGCTCGTTCGAGGTGCTGGAGACGATGGCGGAGCTGGGCCTTCCGCTGTGCATTCACGGCGAGGTCACGGACCCGAACGTGGACGTCTTCGATCGCGAGGCGCGCTTCGTGAGCGACGTGCTCGCGCCGCTGGTCGAGCGCTTTGCCAGCCTGCCGATCGTGCTGGAGCACATCACCACGGCCGAGGCGGCGAGCTTCGTGCGCGCCGCGCGCGCCGGCGTGGCGGCCACCATCACCGCACACCACCTGCTGTACAACCGCAACGCGCTGTTTCGCGGCGGGCTGCGGCCGGACTACTACTGCTTGCCGGTGCTCAAGCGCGAGTCGCACCGCCGCGCGCTGGTGACAGCGGCCACGTCGGGCGATCCGCGATTTTTCCTGGGCACGGACAGCGCGCCGCACCCGCGCAGCGGCAAGCACGCCGCCTGTGGCTGTGCCGGCATCTACACCGCGCACGCCGCGCTGCCGCTGTACGCGCAGGTGTTCGAGAGCGCCGGGGCGCTGCACCGGCTGGAGCCCTTTGCCAGCCACTTCGGCGCCGATTTTTACCGGGTGCCGCGCAACACCGCGCGCCTCGAGCTACGGCGCGAGTCGTGGCAGGTGCCGGGCGAATATGAGCTGGGAGACGAGGTGCTCACCCCGCTGTGCGCAGGAGAGACGCTGGGCTGGAAGGTGGTCGGGCTGGGCCAGTAGCCAGCGCGCGCCGGGCGCGGCGGCTCTCAGCGCCCCCAGTAGACCATCGCGCCGATCACCACCACCAGCAGCAGCAGCAGCGTCCAGGTGCTGCGCGGCCTGCGGAGAGGTGGCACACCGGGCTGTGGCACGCGGCTACCTTAGCGATTCTGCCGCGGCTCGGGGAGGGCTTTTCGCCGCACCGACATATCCGGGACGCTCGCCGTCCCGTAAGCTGCACGGCCCGGAGCGGGGTAGCGTACCCGGAGGGAACGAGGAGGAGCGCATGGAAGTGGGAGTCTTCAGCACGCAGCCGTACGATCGTGAGCCGCTGGAGCGTGCCAACCGCGAGCGGGGCCACCGGCTCTCTTTTCTGGAGCCGCGGCTGGGCCCGGACACCGCCGAGCTCGGCGCGCAGTTCGAGGCGGTGTGCGTCTTCGTCAACGATCGGCTGAGCCGGCCCGTTCTGGAGCGTTTGTGTGCCGGCAAGACGCGGCTGGTGGCGCTGCGCTGCGCCGGCTTCAACAACGTGGACCTGGCGGCGGCGCGCGAGCTGGGCCTGACGGTGGTGCGGGTGCCGGCGTATTCGCCGCACGCCGTGGCGGAGCACGCCGTGGGCCTGATCTTGATGCTCAACCGCAAGCTGCACCGCGCGTACGCGCGGGTGCGGGAGGCGAACTTCTCGCTGGCAGGGCTGTGTGGCTTTGACCTGTACGGGCGCCAGGTGGGGGTGCTGGGCACGGGCGCCATCGGCGCGGCCTTCTGCCAGATCATGCGCGGCTTTGGCTGCACGGTGGTCGCCGCCGATCCGCTGCCCAATCCGGCGTGCCTGGAGCTGGGCGTGCAATACGTGAGCGCTGCCGAGCTGTTCCAGAGCTCCGACATCATCTCGCTGCACTGCCCGCTGACGGCCGAGACCCGGCACATCATCGGCGCCGAGAGCCTGCCGCTGATGAAGCGCGGCGTGATGATCATCAACACCGGGCGCGGCGCGCTGATCGACAGCAGCGCGGTGGTGGCCGCGCTCAAGTCAGGCCACGTCGGCTACCTGGGCATCGACGTGTACGAGGAGGAAGAGAACCTGTTCTTTCGCGACCTCTCCAGCGAGATCGTGCAAGACGACGTCTTCATGCGCCTGCTCACCTTCCCGAACGTGGTGGTCACCGCGCACCAGGGCTTCTTCACTCGCGAGGCGCTGGCCAACATCGCCGATACCACCATCGCCAACATCAGCGCGTTCGAGCACGGGGCGGGGGAGCTCTTTCGAGTGGCGTAGGGTGGCTGCGGGGGCGGCTTTTCCGTTTCCGTCAACGGGGCAGCCCCACAGCTTGCCCGCCGGCGCAGCTCGCCGGCGGCCTCAAACTCTTGGCAGCCGGCTCAGGGTAGCTTGCTCTGGATGTCTGCGGCGAGCGCCGGCGGAATCTCGTCCAACAGATGCATTTGCAGCTCCTCGGTCACGTCACCATCGCTCCAGAGCAGTGACGTGAAGCGCACGTCGAGCGAGTTTCCACGGTCGCGCGCGCTGCGCAGCAGCTCTAGCTCCGCGTCATTGGCCAGCAGCACGCCCCACGCTTCGCCCCAGCTGCCGAAGCTGGGAGCAGGCGCGAGCTCGGCCTGCGCTGGAGGTCTCGCCAGCGGCCAGGCCTGCGCGCGGGAGTCTGCCTCGGGTTGCGGCGGGCCGCTGCGGTAGAGCAGCAGGCGTGCGGGTCCAGTGACAGGCTCGGCCCCGGCAAACAGACCGAGCGAGTTGAACCTGGGGCCGCTCAGCGACGAGAACATCTGGCTCCACTCGGCCTGCACCTCGAACTCATAGCAGTCGCAGGTGCAAGCAACGGCACCCTGCGGGGTCCAGAGGAAGACTGTGTCCTGGCTGCTGCAGGCGGCCTCGTTGCTCTCGCTCCAGGGCGGCTGCTGGCCGAAGCGCACGGCGCGGGCCAGGCGCGCGGCGCTGGCGATGTCGAGCTGCCGCGTGAATACCCTGCCGCTGCCGCTCGCGGCTCCCCAGAAGCGGCACTGGCCATCCACGACGAAGCGGCTGGGGCCGTAATTCGCGCCAAACCAGAAGCTGTCTTCCTCGGAGTAGCCGATGGAGCTCTCGTGGATGACGCGCGCGCCCTCGCTGCCATCGCACAGCTGCGCTGCGAGCTCGGCATCGCCGAGCTGGTCGAGCGGAGGCAGCGTGCCGTCCTGCTCCTCGGGAGCGCGCGCCGGCTCCGTCGCGGGGCTGCTCGCGGGAGCGGTGCTCGCCGTTGCGCCATCGGCGCTGCACCAGCCGCTACGGCAGCCGACATGTTCGCCGAGCGCGGCGCAATCGCTGTCCGCCTGGCAGCTCAGCACCCAGTGTGTCTCGCTGCCGCTGCCCTCGGCGCGCTCCACCTTGCCGCAGCCGAAGAGCGCCAGCGCCGCGCTCAGGGCGACGACTGGAACCCGGAACCGTCTCTCGTCCTTCATGTCGTTCTCCCGTTGCCGTCCGCGATGACGGTCTGCCCCATGTAGGTGACCACACGTTGCATGGAATCGCTGGGTGCCGTGTGACCGGCGTTGTAATCGGCGACCCTCTGGCGCAGCTCGCTGCCCTGGGCGCGCAGGCGCGACAGGAAGCCCAGCACCGCCTCGAACTCGGGGTGCCCTGGCCACACTTCGAAGCCGAAGGTGCTGCCGCCCACGGTGTCGTCTCGGCTGGAGCGCGTCTGCCCGGCGCCTAGCTTGGTGCAGAGCGCGATCACCATGGCCTGAAAGTGATCGAACACCGCCGCCTCCCAGCCGTGTGGGTCGCCATACGGCAGGATGCAGCCGTGGCTCTCGTAGCGCGGGCCCTCTGCGCCGGGCAGCTCACGGATGAGGCCGCGCTCGCATAGCTCGCCGATCGCTGCCTGCAGCGACGCTGCGTCCAGCGACAGCGCCTGCCCCAGCTCTGGTAACGTCGCGCTGCCGGCACGTTGCACGGCGATCCAGACCATGTTGGCCAGCGCCGCCTGCGAGGACTGGCGCGGCGCACGCAGCTCGTCCGAGCTAGCGGCGCGATAGAGCGTGTGATCGCCGCGACCCGTGCGATAGACCAGGCCATTGTGTACCAGGTCGCGCAGCACCGAGCGCACGGCAGCCTGGTCGTCGTTGCAGAAGCGCCGGAGCACGTCGGCGCGGGGCAGCGGCCCCTTCTTCTCGATATGCTCGAGCACTACCTCCCAGAGCGAGCGGCCGCGCAAGGTCTGGCTCTCGCTGAGCCGGCGCACCTTTTCCTGATACGTGCGCAGCGCCAGCCCGAACATGTCCGCGATGACCTTGCTGCCCACACCTTGCTCCCGCAGCGCGGCGGAGAGATCGAGGAACACCTGATTGGCCGTGTGGGCCAGCTGCGCTCGGCCGCTGTCGGCGGTGGCGAGGTGCGCAATCAAGATGGTCGTCTGCCGGACGATCGCATCGATCAGCGCCGGGACGTTCATGCCAGGCAGTGTGACACTGCCCCCCGGGCGCAACTAGCGCGGAAACCTGCGCGAGTGGGCGCCGAGCCAGCTTGCTGCGCGAGACTGTCGGACCTGACCTTCAGGGCTCGTGCCGCCCTGGCGCACGCAACCGCAGGCGATCCGCCGCTGGAGCCAGCCCACGCGAGCGACCGCTCCGGAACGGCGCGCCGCGGTGGCCACCGCCAGCCCGAGCCCCGATCGGCGCCCGCCGGCCCGGGAGCTTCTGGGCTGGACTTGCGTTCAGCTCCTGCAGCTGGCAGATCAGCTCAGCCGAGCGCCTGGTTCCCGATGACAGCTAGTTGCCTTCGCCTCGCATGACCACCGCCGTCGTCGCAGAGAAGCCGTCCGTGGCGCGGGACATCGCGGACGTGCTCGGCGCCACCCGGCGCGGCGAGGGCACGCTGTCGGGCAACGGCTACGTGGTGACCTGGGCCATCGGGCACCTGGTGGGCCTGGCCGAGCCCGAGGGCATCGACCCGGGGTGGAAGCGCTGGCGGCGCGAGGACCTGCCGCTCTTGCCCGAGCGCTGGCCGCTCACGGTGCTGGAGGGCACGCGCCAGCAGTTCGAGGTGGTGCGCAGGGTGCTCAACGCGCGCGAGGTCACGAAGGTGATCTGCGCCACCGACGCGGGGCGCGAGGGCGAGCTGATCTTCCGTCTGATCTACGAGGCGGCGGGCTGCCGGCGGCCGGTGTCGCGGCTCTGGATCTCGTCGCTGACCGAGGGCGCCATCCGTGAGGGCCTGCGGCGGCTGCGGCCGGCGAGCGACTATGATGCGCTGGCGGACGCTGCCATCGGGCGCAGCCGCGCGGACTGGCTGGTGGGCATGAACCTGTCGCGCGCGTACGGGCTCGCGCTGGACGCGCCGCTCTCCGTCGGGCGGGTGCAGACGCCCACGCTGGCGATGCTGGTGGAGCGCGAGCTCGCGATCCGCAACTTCGTGCCGGAGGACTACCTCGAGGTCGTCGCCACGTTTTCGCCGCGCGCGGAGCAGCGCTTTGCGGGTACCTGGTTCGATCCGAAGCGCAAGGAGCACGCGCAGCGCCTGCCGCCCGATGGTGAGCTCGCGCAGGCCATTGTCGAGCGCACGCGCGCGGGGCGCGCGCGCATCGCCAGCGCCACGTCGCAGACCAAGCGCATGCCGCCGCCGCTCTGCTACGACCTGGCGGAGCTGCAGCGCCACGCCCATCGCCTGTACGGCTTTTCGGCGCAGCGCACCCTGGAGGTGGCGCAGGCCCTGTACGAGAAGCACAAGCTCATCAGCTATCCGCGCACGGACTCGCGCCACCTGTCGAGCGAGCTCGCCAGCACTTTACCCGAGGTGGTGCGGGCCATCTCGGCGCCGTATGGCGCGCTGCTGGCTCCGGGCACCGGAGAGCGGCCGCTGTCGCGGCGCTTCGTGGACGACGCCAAGGTCACCGATCATCACGCCATCATCCCGACCGCCATCAGTGCCGCGGGGCGTGCGCTGAGCGCCGACGAGCGCAAGCTGTACGATCTGATCTGCCGCCGGCTGCTGCAGGCCTGGCACGAGGATTTCGTGTGGGCCGCCACCACCGTCATCACCGAGGTGCGCTCCAGCGCGGCGGGCGCGCAGCTCGACAGCTTCCGCAGTCAAGGAACTGCCATCGAGCAGCAGGGCTGGAAGGTGCTCGATCTGGGCGCGGTGAGGGCGCCGGGCCGTCGCAGAGGCGATGGCGGCAACGAAGGCGGTGAAGAGGGCTCCCCCCCGGAGTCAGACGCCCTGCCGGCGGGGCTCGCGCGCGGTCAGGAGCCGGAGGTGCTGGACGCAAAGGCCGTGAAGAAGATGACCCGCCCGCCGCCGCCGCTGACGGACGCCAGCTTGCTCACGGCGATGGAGACGGCCGGCAAGACGCTGGACGAGAAAGAGCTGTCAGAGGCGATGCGCGACAGCGGTCTGGGCACGCCCGCCACGCGCGCCAGCATCATCGAGACCTTGCTGGCGCGCGGCTTCGTGCAGCGCGAGGGCAAGAGCCTGCGGGCCACCGAGCGCGGCATCGGCCTGATCGCCGTGGTCGATGCCGAGGTCAAGAGCCCGGCCATGACGGGGGCGTGGGAGGCACGCCTGCAGCACATCGCGCGCCGGCAGGGGCAGCTGGCGCCGTTCATGAAGGAGATCGAGGCGTATGTGGCGGCGGTGGTCGGTCGAGTGCCGCCCCTGCTCCCGCCGCTGCCAGACGGTGAAGGCCCGAGCTCGCGCAGCCGTCCAGAGGTGCCTGCTGCCCGCAGCAGCAGCAGCAGCAGCAGCAGCAGCAGCACGGGGAGACGGGGGCCCGGTTCTGCGGTGCCCGTTGCAGCAAAGCGCGTTTCAGCGCCGTCCGGTTCACGGCCGTCCGTTGCGCCGTCGTCCGCTTCACCGCCGTCCGTTTCACCGCCGTCCGTTTCACCGCCGTCCGTTGCGCCGTCGCCCGCTTCACCGCGGCTCGTTGCTCCGCCCGCTGCGCCGCCGCCTGCTGCGCCGGCATCCGCTGCACCCTTTACGGCGCGTGGCGTGCCTGGCGCTCCGCTGGCGCTCGACCAGGCGCTGCGCGGCTTCGGCTTCAGCGAGTTTCGGCCGCACCAGCGCGCGGTGTGTGAGGCTGCCACGGCGGGCCACGACGTGCTGCTCGTCATGCCCACCGGCGCGGGCAAGTCGCTGTGCTATCAGCTGCCGGGGCTGGCGCGCGGGGGGACCACCCTGGTGATCAGCCCGCTGATTGCGCTGATGGAGGATCAGGTCACCCGCCTGCAGGCGCTCGGGCTGCGCGCGGCGCGCATCCACTCTGGCCGCCCCCGGGCGGAGTCGCGCCAGGTGTGCCTGGACTACGTCGCCGGCAACCTGGATTATCTGTTCATCGCCCCCGAGCGGCTCGGGGTCGCCGGCTTTCCGGAGCTGCTGGCGCGCCGCCCCCTGGGGCTCATCGCCATCGATGAAGCGCACTGCA
This sequence comes from Polyangiaceae bacterium, assembly GCA_025937895.1. Lineage (GTDB taxonomy): Bacteria > Myxococcota_A > Polyangia > Polyangiales > Polyangiaceae > SZUA-265. The sequence goes on from JAICQL010000130.1 coordinate 7,461, forward strand.
TCTCGCAGTGGGGCCATGACTTTCGCCCTGATTATCGCCTGCTCGGGCAGCGCTTGCCGCAGCTGCGCCCCGCGCCCGTGGTCGCGCTCACCGCCACGGCCACGCCCATCGTGCAGCAAGATATCGTCGCACAGCTGGGTCTGAACGCCAGCGCGCGGCTCTTCATCCACGGCTTTCGCCGGCATAACCTGGCGCTGGAGTGCATCGAAGTCGCGCCCAGGCAGCGGCCCGCATACGTGCAGGAGTGGCTGTCGAGCCCGGGCCGCTTGCCGGCAATCGTGTATGCGCCCACGCGCAAGGCGGCCGAGGCCAGCGCGGCGCTGCTGAGCGCCCGGCATCGCGCTGCCGCGTACCACGCCGGGATGAGCGCGGAGCAGCGCGAGCGGGCGCAGAGCGATTTTCTCGCGGGCCGCCTGGAGGTGGTGGTCGCCACGGTGGCCTTTGGCATGGGCGTGGACAAGGCCGATATCCGTACCGTGTTGCACCTGGCGCTGCCGGGCAGCGTGGAGGCCTACTATCAGGAGATCGGCCGCGCCGGTCGCGATGGCAGGCCGTCGCGCGCGGTGCTGATGCACCACCCGGCAGATCAGAAGACCCACCAGTTCTTTCTGCGCCGTGATTATCCGGACGAGAGCACGCTCGACAAGCTGTTCAGCGCGCTGAGCGCCAGGGCCATCAATCCGGACACGCTGCGCAAGAAGGCGCGGGTCGCCAGGAAGGACTTCGACGTTGCGCTGGAGAAGCTGTGGACCCACGGCGGCGTGCGCGGCGTGCCGGAGCAGCGCCTGGTGCGCGGCGCCGATGGCTGGCGCTCTGCCTACGCCGCACAGCGCAACCTGCGCGTGGAGCAGCTCGAGCGCATGGCGGAGTTTGCCGGGCGCAGCGCCTGCCGCATGCTCTCGCTGGTCCAGCACTTCGGCGATCAGCGCGACTCGGGCCAGCCCTGCGGCAGCTGCGACGTGTGCGCGCCGGAGCAGAGCATCAAGGGGCGCCGGCCCTCCGCCGAGGCGCTCGCTGCCAGCGCCGGCGTCAATCCCAGAGGCACCGCCAGAGGTACCGCAAGAGGCACGCGCAAGACCCAGCGCCGTACGGCCGCAGCCCCGCGCGGCAAAGGTGCGCGCCGCGGCCGCCGCAGCTCGGGCATCGAGCTGCCGTCGAGCGGAGCGAGCGCGCCGCTCGTGGCTGCGCTGCGCGCCTGGCGGCTGGCGGAGTCCAAACACCAGCGCGTGCCCGCCTTCCGCGTCCTGACCAACCGCGCGCTGCTGGCCATCGCCGAGGCCAGGCCGAGCAGCACCGCTTCCCTGAAGTCTGTCACCGGGGTCGGTCCCAAGCTGCTGCGCGTGTACGGCGAGCGCATCGTGCAGCTGTGCCGCGGCACGAGCTGAGCCCGCCTGCCAGCGGGCAGAGCTTGGCCGAGCTGCGAGCCCGGGCCAAGCTCAGTCAGGAAAGTCAGCGTTCAGCGGCTGAGCCACCAGAGCGCGAGATTGTGCTCGACTACGGGGAACGGTGGCAGTCGCACGCCGCACCCAGGCGGCCGAGCAACGTTTCCGGCGCGAAGGGGCTGGGGCGTGTAGTGGGCTTTGTGCCGCGCGGTTCGATTCAGCGCTCGCTCTCCCCCAAGAACCGCGCTGGGCGCTGGCGGTTACGGCAGCGGCCGGAGTGGCGAGAGCAACGAAAACGGCGGGTCGGCGAACAGTGCGCGCGCCACCGAGCGATTGCGCAGCGGCAGCACGCGGCAGTTGTGGAAGAAGTCGTGCCCGAAGTCCGTCATCTCGTTGCTGGTCTTGCGCGGGATGGGCAAGAGGCGCACGCCGAGCGGCTTGCCCAGCGCGGACGACATGCCGGCGACGTCCAGCATGAGCGAGGCAATCTCTTCCGGGTAGGCGTCGCCGGGGATGGGCACCATGTCGAGCCCGCAGCCGCACACGGCGGCAAAGCTCAGGAGCGCGTCCATCTCGAAGGTCTTGCGGCTGCAGCACTCGGCCAGCTTCGGGTCCTCCAGCAGCGAGGCCATCACGCCATTGAAGCCGATGCGCCGGGCGCCACTGCGCTCCAGCGAGGCGCGCAGCACGTCGCTCAGAAACGCGGTGAAGAACAAGGTGCCGCTGGTGCCGTAGTCGTCCACGCCCAGCCGCTCGAGCAGCTGCGCGACGCTGCCGTTCGGCTCCGGGTAGGGCGCGAGCGAGGCGTCGATGCCGCGATAGGCGACGCCGGTGGCTTGCTCGAGCTGCAGGCCCAGGCCGTCGATCAGCCGCAGCTCTTGCTCGAGGCGGGCGCAGAAGCGCTCGCGCAGCTCGGGCAGGGGCAGGCCAGGGCTCTCGTCCAGCACCTTGGCGAACACGCCGGGTAGCTCCAGCGCGATCGCAAAGCTGTCGTTCCCTCCGTCATGGTGGGTGAAGGGAAAGAAGGGCGTGCCCGCGGGGCAGTTGCAGGAGGCGCCCACGCGGAAGTTGTCGTAGCCGTTGCGCGACTGGCGCGACACCGCCAGCACGAAGCGCGCCACCTCCAGGATGCCGGCGCGCTGCACCTGGCCGTTTTCGGCGATCTTCAGGTTCACGAACGCGCGATCGTGCCGGCGCACTACCTCCAGCGCCGTGGCGGTGGCCAGCTCTGGATCGGTGCCGAACAGGGTAAACGGCACGCAGAACCAGCGCGCGCCCGCGCTGGCCGCCAGCTCCGCCACCCATTTCACGATCGAGAGGTGGTTGGTGCGAGAGAAGCGTGGCCGGTCATTCATTGCCGGCAGCACGAGCCGGCGGGTGCGCAGCGGGCGCCGCGCCTCCACGAACAGCCGCTCTGCCCGGGCAAAGAACTCGGGGATCTCGCGCTCACGACTGGCAGGGGAGCCCTGCTCGGGATCGAAGCCGAGCGTGACCGTGCGCACGTGGCTCACGGGCTCCGGGCTGAGCGTGCCGCTCATCGGCGGGTCGCCTCCATCAGCGCCAGATAGTCTGCCGGGCCATTCACCTCGTGAAAGAAGTCGTCGCCCACGTCCACCGTGTGCAGCGGCTCGCGATCGAGCGGCAGGGTCTCCAGCGCGAACAGGTTGCCGTGATCGCTGGCACCTCGCTTCCACAGCCGCAGCAAGGTGGGATCGGAGATCTTGAAGATGCCGGGCGCCTCTGGATCGTGCGGGCTCTCCGGCGTGCCGCGGTACACTCGGGCCAGGGTGCCGTCGGCGTTGAGCTTCAGGTTCAGGCCGTTCTGCGGGCGGTTCTCGCGCTGGCGGGTGAGCACGAGGTTGGGCGGGCCGTCGAGCAAGCGGCGCGCGATGGCCTCGGCCAGAAACAGATCCGACGAGAGCACGAGCGACGGCCGCTCATCGAGCGCCAGGGCCAGGCTGTAGGCGTTGCCGGTCAGGCGCCAGTTGTGGTTGTACACGTAGTGCAACCGCGGATAGCGGTGCATCAGCTCGATGGCGCGGTAGCCGACCACGATCGTCAGCTCGTGCCCGGCGAACAACCGCTGGTACTGCTCGATCACCGCCTCGCCCGTCCCGGGGTGGCGGATCAGCGCCTTGGTGAAGCCGTCGAGCTGAAGCCCCTCGCCGGCGGCGAGCACGATCACACGCAGCGGGCTCATCGCAGCTCGTCCAGCGCGATCGACAGCTCGTCCAGCTCCTCGGGGAAGCGGTGCTTGGCCGTCTTGTAAGGATAGATGTCGCCCGACAGCGAGCGCGCGATGATGCTGGCGACCGTGACCTCGTGAGTGGTGGGGCGCAAGCTCCAGACCTCTACCTGCTCGTAGTCGAACAGCTTGCAGGGCACGCGGCTCAGGTTCAGCGCCAGCGCCACCTCCATGCGGTGCTGGCCATCCATCACCAGGAGATGCTGGCGATCGATCGCGAGCGGCTTGGTCCAGATGCCCTCCGCCTCGATCTTGCGCCGCAGCCACAGCGCGCGCTTCTTGCTGAAGCCCTCGATGTGGCGCAGCCGCTTCGGGTCGATCAGCTCGATCGCGGTGGGCTTCGTCTGCTCGGCGGCGCTCATCCTGCCAGCTCCGCCACCAGCGTCTGGTACTCCTCCGGCGTGTTCACCGAAGAGGCGCCGCGGCTGCCCAGATCGCGCGCGACGCAGGGCAGCTGCGCCAGGTTGTCGATCCAGGGATTGAGCCAGTACTGGCGCAGGTTTTCGTCGCGCGCGCGGCGCAGGCGCGCGCTGAAAGCATCAGCCTCGGCAGGGCCGAGCTTGGTCACGCCCACGAGCTTCTCGTATCCTTCGTATTCTGGGGCCCAGCGGGGCACGATGCGAAGATCAGTGATGTTGCGCTCGCTGTCCGCCTGCAGGATGCCGCCGACCTGTTCCCGGTGGAATGGCCCGCGCGTGTACCAGACCGAGCGTCCGGCGTCCTGCGAAGAGAACAGCACCGGCCAGGCAGCATCCGCGAGCCAGACGTCCGCCTCTACCACGAAGCAGGGGCCTGGTCGCGCTTCCAGCGCCAGCGCCAGCGAGTGAATGTTGACGTCCTCTTCGAAACGGGTGTTGACCACGAACTCACTGTCCACGGTCAACACCGGGGTGAGCGCCTGACGGACTACGTCCGCCTGGTAGCCGAGCACCACGACCACGTCGCTGGCGCCCGCCGCGATGGCCTGACGCAGCAAGCGCGCGGCGAAGGGCTCGCCCCCGATCCGGAGCAAGCTCTTCGGCTCGTCCGCACCGAGTGCGGCCATTCGGCGGCCCTTGCCGGCGGCTAGCAGGACGATACGCCGCCCAGAGATCGCCTTTGAGGCAAACACGGAGTTCCTGCTAGCGGCTGGCCAGCCGCGGTGTCAAGCTGCGCCGCTCGTTTTGGCCTCGAACGGTTCGCTATCCGCGCTGCTGTGCGCGCCGCTCTCGGCGGTTCTACCCAGGCTGGTTTCTGCTCAGCCCGGGAGGGTCGTGTTGACCGCGTTTCACGGGCGTGGTTACCGCGGCAACACGCGCGTCGTGTTCGAGGAGCTCATCGCGCAGCGCAAGCTGGATCCGATCTGGCTGTCGACGGAGCGCAAGGTCGTGGAGGACGTGCAGGGCCGTTTCGGAGTGGAACGCGCGGCGCTGGCGCAGAGCTGGCGGGGCGTGCAAGCGCTGGCGCGAGCTCAGGCGGTGTTGCTCACCCATGGCATCACCGATCTGCCCTGGCTGCATTTGCCGTGGCGTGCGCTCGTGATCCAGACCTGGCATGGCCTGCCCACCAAGACGGGGGAGCTGATGGATCCGTCGCCCTCGCTGTGGACGCGGCTGCGCATCTGGCAGCAATGGCATCGTGTCGATCACATGCTGTCGACATCGGGCTTCGTCTCCGAGATCTACGGCAAGCGCTTCGGGCTGCCGAAGCAGCGCTTTCTCGAGCTCGGCTATCCGCTGCATGACGAGATCGTCGGCAAGGACGCAGCCTGGAGCCTGGAGCGCTTGTTCCCCGGTGCGCCCGCTGCAGAGCGCCTGATCGTGTACGCGCCCACCTTTCGCAGGCGCGCCACCACGCGCTTCTTGCCGTTCCCCGACAGCGATCTGGGTGAGCTGGCGCGCTTCCTCGAGCGCGAGCGCGCCATCCTGTGCCTGCGCCCGCACCCCAACGATAGGGTCGACCTCGCGCCCATCCTGGGTGCCAGCCCGCGTGCGGTGCTGGGCGACGACCGGCTCATCCAGGATCCGGTCGCGCTGCTGCGCCGGGCTGACGCGGTCGTCACGGACTACAGCGGCATCTTCCTCGAGGGCCTCTTGATCGACGTGCCGGCGGTGTTCGTGCCGTACGATCTGGAGGAGTATGAGCGTGGCTTGCCCTGGGATTATATTTCGTACACGCCTGGGCCCAAGGTCTCGACCTTTCGCGAGTTCCTGCAGGCGTGCGGCGCTGCGCTCGCCGATCGCACGACGGGCGCGGGCGAGCGCCAGCGCGTGCGCGAGGCCTTCTTCGCCCACGCCGACGGTGGCGCCACGGGGCGCGTGATAGACTGGCTCGTGCAGCGGCTCGGAGGAACGGGATGAATCAATCGGCGGACGCTGGCCTCGATCAGAACGGGCGCTCGCGCGAGTTCTGGGAGCGCATCGCTGCTCGCGACGCGCAGGGCGGGCTCGCAGGGCTGTTAGACGGTGACCCTCAGCTGGCGCAGTACCGAGATCGCGCCGAGCGTCAGGTGTGCTTCGCCCAGCTCGCCGAGCTGTCGCCGCAGAGCCGCGTGCTCGAGGTGGGCTGCGGCAGCGGGCGGTGGACGATCGAGCTCGGGCGGCGCTATCGCGAGGTCGTGGCGCTCGACATCTCCGCCGGCATGATCGAGCAGGCGCGCCAGCGCGTGCTGAGCGAGGGGCTTGGCAACGTGCAGCTCGCCGTGGCGCCCATGGATGCTGTGGAGCTCGAGGGCGAGTTCGATCTGATCTATCTCGGCTCGTGCCTGCACTACATGGATGACGGCGCCGTGCTGCGCGGCCTGGAGCGGGTCGTGCCACACCTGACGCCGGGCGGTGTGCTGCTCTCGCGTGACACGGTGAGCCTGATCGGCAAGACGTTTCATCGCAGCGAGCGCTACGGTGGGGATGACCCTGCCATCTATCGCCCGATCGCCTGGTACGAACAGGCGATGCAGCGCCACGGGCTCACGCTCGTCGCCGCCTGGCCCACCTGGGTCAAGCCGCTCTCCTGGCGGCTGCGCTGGCTGCTGCCAGCCGCGCTGCGGCGCGCCTGCCTCGAGCGGGAGCTCGCGCTCGCCGGCTTCGAGGTGCGCCATCCCTGGCTGCTGCGCTGGCCGGGAGCCAAGGAGCACCGTTTTTTCCGCTACGAGCGCCGCGGCTAGCGCTGCTGGCGCCCTCGCGCGCGGGAGTGCTGCTCCGAATGGCTAACCGCGCGATTGTAGAGGCAGATCGGCGTGGCGCGCGGCCCCGCGCGGGCGGTCGTCCTTGACGAGATCCGCCCCCGGCGTCATACCGGGGCGAACTGTGAGTCGAGTCGTTCCCTCGGTCGATGTGAGGGCGGGCGCGGCGTTGAATCCGCTCACGCTGGCTTTCCTCGACCCGACGACGGAGAGCCACTTCCGCCTGCAGCGCGCCGAGGCGTCGCGCGCCATCCTGCGCCGCTTCATCTTGTTCATGGTGGTGCTGGTGGCGTTTGCGGCCACGGGCATCCACCGCAAGCTGGAGATCGCGCGTGCGGCGGGGCTGCCCATCCCGCCGCAGCTGGACATGGGTGGTGAAGGGCTGCTGTTCGCCGGTGGCATCGGCTTGCTCCTGTTCTCGAGCACCTTGTCGCGCCGCTTCGTGCCGTATCTGCACACCTTCACGGCCGTGTGCCTGGCGGGGCTGGTGCTGGTGGATACCTGGCATGCCAAGCACATCCCGCTGGCGTACGCGCTGAACGGCACGTTGATGAACCTGGTGGTGGTGTACATCGCGTCGCAGCTGCGCTTCGCGGTGGCCAGCGTGCTGGGGGTGGCCTCCAGCCTTTCGTACCTGTGCTGCGTCACCGCCGCGAACGCGACCGCGCTGGAGACCTCGCCCGATCTGCAGCTGCAGATGGGGGTGACGGTGACGGTGCTGGGCTGCGCGAACCTGCTGTTGATGTTCGTGACCCACCAGCGCGAGCTCTCGGCGCGCCTGGCCTACCATCGCGCGCGCCTGCTGGAGCAGCGCGGGGCGGAGCTGGAAGCCGCTCTGAAGAGCCTGCAGCAGGCGGAGGTGCAGCTGGTGGAGAACGAGAAGCAGGCCACCGTGGGCCGGCTGGTGGCGGGCATCTTGCACGAGATGAACACGCCGCTGGGCGCGCTGGCCTCGTCGACCCAGACGCTCGCGCGCGGGCTGGAGCGGGTGCGCGCCGCTGGTAGCGCGGAGCTGGACGCCACGTTGCTGGCGGCAGAGCGGCTGACGGCGGTGCAGGCGCAGAGCGGGCAGCGCATCCGCGACGTGGTCGAGGGGCTGCGCCAGTTCGTCTCGCTCGATCGCTCGGAGCTGCAGGTGGCGGACGTGCGCGCTGGGCTGGAGACGGCGCTGGCGCTGGTGCGGCCCAGCTTGCCCTCGGGCGTGCAGCTGCGGCTGGAGGCGCCGGAGGGGCCGCTCTGGGTGCGTTGCTTTCCGGCCAAGCTCAACCAGGTGTTTTTGAACCTGCTCAAGAACGCGGCCGCGGCGTGTGAGGGGCCCGACGGTGAGATCGTGGTCAGCGCGCGGGTGGTGATGGGGCAGCTCTCGCTGTGCGTGCGCGACACCGGGCGCGGCATCGAGCCGGAGCGCCTGCCGCACCTGTTCGAGCTGGATTTCTCGCGCCAGGGCTCGCGGGTGAAGCTGAGCCTGGGCCTGCCGTCGAGCCGCGGGGTGGTGGAGGCCATCGGCGGCACCTTGCGCATCGAGAGCGAGCTGGGTGTGGGCACGGCGGTGTGGCTGGAGCTGCCGCTCGTGCCGGCCCCGTTTGCGGCCGCGCTGGAGGCAGCGCCGCCCAGTTCGGGGGTGCAGAGCCAGCCGGCGCCTGCCATGGTCGGTGCGCCCGCCAGCAGCGCTGCGGCGGTGGCAGCTCCGGTGCCGGCTGTGGCGCCGCGAGTCGCGCCCTCGCTCTGAGCCGCAAGCACTATCGCTGAGCAGCCTTGTCGCTGAGCAGCATTGTTGCCCGCTCGGCGGGTGCGGCGTTACAGCGCTGCCATGCGACGTTTCCTGCTCTCTGCTTCGCTCGCGGTGGCCGGCTGGTTGCACGTCTCTCTGGCGCAGGCGGCCGCCCCCGGCACCTGGTCCATCGGGGTCGAGCGTCTGTTCGGCTTCAAGAAGGCAACGCTGGAGACGGATCTGGGCAACGTGGAGGTGTCGCGCTCGGCCACCTCGGTGAGCTTGCTCAGCCGCACCGTGCCCACCGTGGTCGGCTATCCCGAGCCGCGCCTCGCCCTCGACTACATCTTCAGCGGCGGCGTGAGCCTGGGGGGAGCGCTCGCGTACGAGTCGGTCGACCCCGACGACGAAAACGACGGTGATGGTGACAACCTGAGCGCCTGGTTGCTGGCGCCGCGGGTGGGCTACTTTGCCTCGGTCACCTCCGGCTTCGGGCTGTGGCCGCGCGGTGGCTTCACGTTCGTGTGGGGGGACGACGGTGACGGCAATGACGACGATGATCCGAGCTTCACCGCGCTGACCGTGGAGGTGCCGCTGGTCTTCAACCTGGGGCTGGGCGGCCTCGGGCTCGCCGTGATGCCGCACATCGACTTCGGGCTGGGTGGCGGCACCGAGGACGTGGACCAGACCCTGACCGAGTTCGGGCTGCAGCTGGGCCTGGCGGCATTCTTCTAGCCCGCGCCGTGGCCTCGCCGGGGCCGCTCTGCTCGGCGCTGCTCAGCTCGGGATGAGCCGCGCTGCCTGGCTCTTGCTGGACAGCGAGGGCTCGGGATACTGGCTCAGGCCGGTGCGGGCCCGGGAGGGGAAGATGAACAGCCAGGTGGTGCCGCTGGCTGAGGAGCGCACCTCGATGCGGCCTCTCAGCTGCTCCACGGCTTGCTTGACGGCGGCCATGCCCACGCCGCGGCCCGAGATCTCGCCGGCGCGCTGGCGGCAGCTGATGCCGTCGGTGCACAGCACATCGAGCAGCTCCTGCTCGGTGGAGCACGGCAGCCCGTGCGCCCGCCCTCGCTCGCGCAGCACGTCCCAGTTGATGCCGCAGCCGTCGTCGCTCACCTCGAAGGTGAGTACGCCCCCGCTGAGCTGCGCGCTGAGCAGCAGCTTGCCCGCGGTGGGCTTGCCTGCCGCCACCCGCGCCTCCGGCGACTCGATGCCGTGGTCGACGGCGTTGCGCACCACGTGGACCAGCTCGGTGAACAGACCGTGCCACTTCATGGGATCCAGGCGCACCCGCTCGGCGTGCACGCTGATCTGCAGCTCACCCTTGCCCAGCCGCCGCGCCAGCGAGCGCGCCTGCTCGGCCAGGCGCTCCAGCGGCTTCGCGGCAGGCTCCAGCCGCCAGCTCTCGAGCTGCTCCAGCAGCTCCGGTGCCAGAGGCTCCTTGCTCAGCCGCGCCAGCACCGCGGAGAACTCGGGCACGGGCACCTCGATGGCGCGCTCGCCCGGCGGGGTCAGCTTGCCCAGGTGCTGGTGGATGCGCTGCCAGCGCTGCCCCAGCTCCTCCAGCTGGGCATCCGAGGCGCGGCCCTCCACGCTCAGCTCCTCTTCCAGGATGTGGGCCTGCTCGGCCACCAGCTGCAGCCCCATCATGGCGGCGTTGCCCTTGAGCGTGTGCAGCGTGCGCTTGAGGCGCGGCATGTCTGCCTCCAGCTCGCGCGAGCACAGCGCGCTCACCATGGCCGTCGCCTCGCTGGCAAAGTTGAGGAAGCCCGTGCGATCGGTCATCAGCCGCGCGAAGCTCTGCATCAGCTCGCGCTGCTCGGCCTCTTCGCGCTGGTGGGCCAGGCGCGCGGTGATCTCCGTGGCCACCACCAGCACGCCGTCGAGCGCCTTGCCCTGCAGCAGCAGCAGATAGCGGAAGCTCCAGGTGCGCTGCCCCGCGCGCAGCTCCTTGGGTAGCTGATCCAGGCACAGCTCCAGCGGCAAGAAGCCGGCCTCCAGCTGCATCCAGCCGCCGCCGAAGGACTCGGCGAAGCTCGGCGAGGTCCCCTGGATGTAGGCCGCGAACTCGGTGCCGTCGGGGCTCTCTCCGAACCACTCGGTGAGCACCCGCGAGCGACCGCCGGTCATCAGCCCCTGCCCGGACAGGATGAGGAAGCCTTGATCGACGCTGTCGAGCACCAGGCGCATGTCGCGGTTGCGCAGCGCCAGCTCGGCCGTGCGCCGCTCCACCTTCTGCTCCAGGGTGCGGTTCATCTCCTCCAGCTTGCCGTACGAGCTGTTCAGCTCCTCCACCATGTGGTTGAAGGAGGAGCCGAGCAGCTCCAGCTCGTCGCCAGAGGCGATCTCCACGCGCACGCTGCGGTTGCCCGAGGCTAGGTCGCGCGCGGCCTGGGTCAGGGCGCCGATGGGGCGGGTGATGCGGTGCGCCTGCATGCGGCTCAGCAGCAAGCCGATGACCGTGATCAGCGCCAGCAAGGAGCCGAGCCACTGCACGGAGCGAATCAGGCTGTCGTGCGCCTCGGCGTTGGCGCGGGTCAGCGCCTCTTCCATGCGGCTGGTGGAGAAGCCATAGCGGATGGTGCCGAGCGAGGTGCCCTCGTCATCCACCACCGGTACCGCGACCTCGAGCAGCTCCTGCCCCAGCCGCAGGACCCGCGGGCGCACGGTGACCAGAGACACGAACAGCTCGGCGGGCGAGAGCCCCAGCTCCAGCCAGGCCTGCTGCAGCTGCGCGGGATCACTCAGGCTGCTCTTCTGGCCACGCCGGCTGTACGCCAGCGCCACCCGCTCCGAGCCGATGTAGATGCCGTAGACCAGATCGGTGTCGCTCTGCACCGTGTGATCCACCAGCCGCTGCATGTCGGCAAAGGCGTTGTCCAGGGTGAGCGTGCGCAAGGCCAGCGCGTGATTCTGGGTCAGCACCTTGCCCTTGCTGGCAATGCCCTCCTCGATATAGCGCTGGACCTCGGCCAGGTGCCGCGAGGACGTCTGTACGTTCAGCATCACCACGATCGAGAAGGTGGCGATGCCGATCAGGCCCGAGATCACCAGCATGATGCGGGTGAGCTTCTTCTGTACCGTCTTCAGCTTGGACACTGCGCGCTCCGTCGCCGCCCAGCTCTCGGACTCTGCATCTCCAATCCCCGCACGTCTCGGCGGGTACAGGCCCGCCCAGATGGCAACGTCTCAGCCTGACGTGCGCTTGAGAGTGCAACGGTGTACTTGACGGGCGAGCAGCGTACCAGGGTGGGCGCGAGTGTGCGCGAGGGCAGCGCCGAGCGCTACACCCGGAGGCGCAGCAGCCGTTCGGTGAGAGGCGATGGGTGGCCCCAAATCCAGCGAGCAGAGGCCACAGGGCGCGCCCGAGGGGCAGACGCCGGCGGCCGCGCGTACCGCCATCGACACGATCCTACAGAGCTCCGCGGTCGAGCTGTTTCACTCTCAGGGGGTGGCAGTGGCGCCGCTGCGCCCGGCGCCGCTGGGCGCTCAGCAGCGGTTCTACGACTGGGTTGGACTGATTCATTTTGAGGCAGCGACCCTGTCGGGGGTCCTGACCGTCTCCGTGCCCATGGCCATCTGGTCCAGCCGTGAGACACAGGGCGCCGGGTCCTCGGACTCGGAGACGCTGGCCGACTGGCACCGCGAGCTGGCGAATCAGCTGATGGGGCGCATCAAGAACAGGCTGCTGAAGTTTCAGCTGACCTTGCGGCCCCGCCTGCCCAGCGCGCTCAGCGGCGCAGCGCTGGAGCTGCACCGCAAGCGCTCCGCTTCGGAGGTGCTGTACCGATTTCGCGCGCTGCGCGGCGACATCCTGGTGGTGGTCGACGCGCCGCTGGAGCGCGCCATCCTCGCCTATGCAGGCGATGCACAGATAGCCAGGGAGGGCGAGCTCATCCTGTTCTGAACAGGGACTGTGCGTGAAGCACGCAGCTTTCACGGACACCGGCCAGCAGCTCGCGGAGAAGTAAGATTTTGGAAAGTAGCCTGCCACGCGTCATCCTCGTCGATCTGTCCGAAGCCTCGCGCGAGGTGATGAGCCGACGCCTGCTGGCGCAGGGCTATGCCGTGGAGGCGGCGCCCGATCCCGTGACCGGCGCCGAGCTGGCGCTCTCCTCGCCGCCGCGCGCGGTGATCGCGGATCTGTGGATGCCCAGCATCTCCGGCGTGCAGCTGTGCCGCTTGCTGCGCACCGAGCCGGCCACCGCAGAGGTGCCCGTCATCCTGCGCGGCGACAGCGACGACCCGCGCAGCCGCTTCTGGGCGGAGCGCGCCGGCGCCGCCGGCTACGTGCGCAAGGGCCGCATGAGCGAGCTCGTGCGCTTGCTCTCGAAGGTGGTGCTGCCCACGCGCGAGGAGGACGACGGCTTCTTCATGCAGCTGGGCGGCGGCAGTATCGACATCCGCGATCGCATCGCGCGCTACCTGGACGCGGCGCTGTTCGACTCGGTCGTGGCGGCCGAGGTGCGCTCGCTGGCGGCGTGCGGCTCCTTCGATCGGCTGTTTGACGTGTTCTCGCAGTTCCTCTCGCAGGTGGTGCGCTATCGCTGGCTGGCGCTGTCGAGTGAGCCGGGCCACTTCGGGCTGCATCACCACCCGGAGAGCGCCGCGCAGGCCGAGAGCGAGGCGCGCGCCGCGCTGTCCGTGCCGGAGAGCATCCCCGCCCGCTGCGTGGTGGACGAGGATACGGTGCTGGAAGCGGAGGGGCCGCCGCTGGTGGTGTGCCCGGTGCCGTTCGCGGGCGCTCGCGTGGGCATGCTGGCGGTGGCGCCCAGCGCCTGCGGCGAGGCGGACACGGGGCGGCTGATCCAGCTGGTGGCGCGCGAGCTGGGCGGGCCGGTGCGCATGGCTGCGCTGATGGCCGAGCAGGAGCGCCTGGCCGCCATCGACTCGCTCACCGGCTTGCGCAACCGGCGCGCGTTCCAGCAGATGATCGCCGTGGAGATCTCGCGCGCCAGCCGCTATGGCACGCCGCTCGGCTTGTTGCTGATGGACGTGGATCACTTCAAGCAGATCAACGACAGCTACGGCCACGCTGGCGGCGACCGTGTGCTCTCGGCGCTTGGCGCGCTGCTGCGCGAGCGGCTGCGCACCCCCGACATCCCCGCGCGCTGGGGCGGAGAGGAGTTCGTGGTGGCGCTGCCCAACACGGACCTGGCCGGCGCGGCGCTGGCCGCCGAGCGCCTGCGAGCGGCCGTGGCCGAGGCGGGCATCCGCCATGGCAGCGCGGACATTCCCGTCACCATCTCCATCGGCGTGAGCGCGCTGGACGGCGGTGAAACACTGGAGGCGCTGACCGAGCGCGCCGACCAGGCAATGTACGCGGCCAAGGTGAAGGGCCGCAACTGCGTGGTCGTGTCAGAGGTCAAGCCGCGGCTGGCCGCCGTCGCCAACGACAAGTGATGGTGCGTGCCGGCAAGGTGCATGCGCGCGTGCGGGCAATCGCATCGTAAAAATCCGTACAACTCCGGGTCAGCCCTCCGCGATCTCCGGCGCGGCTGCGATCTCGGGAGACGCACTGCACGGTGAAGCACGCGCCCCCGCGCGACGCTTTCGCCTTGGGCGCGCTGGACCGCGCAGCCCGCCAGCGATACACCGGAGACATGAGCGCGCGTCTTCTGTCTTTCTGTAGCGTTGGGGTGGGCGCTGCACTCTCTCTGGCTTGCGGCAGCGGCATCGATTCGTCCGATGCTCGGCCCAACTTTCCGGCGCCCAGCGGCACGCCTGCTGCACCGGTCACGAGCCCCGCAACCACTCCGCCGCCCGTCGCGCCGACCCCACCAGTGAGCGAGACGTCGCCGCCGCCCGTGCTCATGCCGGCAGTGCCGCCAGCGGCAGACGGCTGGCAGGCGCCCGCCACGCTCGATCCCAGCACGCCCGTCGGGCGCCACGGCCAGCTGCGGGTGCAGGGCACGGATCTCGTCGACCAGAGCGGCGCGCCCGTGCAGCTAAAGGGCATCAGCACCATGTGGCTCAACTGGGAGGACAAGTACTCCACCAGCAAGGCCGGGCTGCAGTGGATGCGGGACAACTGGAAGATCACCATCTTCCGCGCGGCCATGGGGGTGGAGCCCCAGGGGGCGTACCTGTCCAACCCGGACCGCATGATGTCGCAGCTGCGCCAGGTGGTGCGCAACGCGATCGAGCTGGGTGTGTACGTGCTGATCGACTGGCACGATCATCACGCCTACGATCACACCGCGCAGGCCGTGGACTTCTTCGGCAAGGTGGCGCAGGAGTTCGGCAGCTTCCCCCACGTGCTGTACGAGACGTTCAACGAGCCCGAGCAGGTGGACTGGTCGTCGCAGATCAAGCCGCATCACGTGGCCACCGTGAACGCGATCCGCGCCAAGGATCCGGACGGCATCGTCATCCTCGGCTCGCGCCAGTGGTCGCAGCGCCCGGATGAGGCCGTCGCGGATCCGGTGCCCGGCGATAACCTGATGTACACGGTGCACTTCTACGCCTGTGATCATCGTGATCAGCAGCGCAGCGAGGCGCAGCGCGCGTACGACGCGGGCCTGGCGCTGTTCGTCACCGAGTGGGGTGCCACCCCGGCAGACGGCGGGGACGCAAACCCCACCGTGTGTGAGCCCGAGGCCACCGCCTGGCTCGACTGGATGGACGAGCGCAAGATCGGCTGGGCCGCGTGGAAGCTGGACGGCTGCGACGACTCCAGCTGTCTCTTCAACAGCGACGCTGCGCCCGCCGAGGGTGGTTGGACCGATCAGTGGCTGAACGGCCACGCGCGCCTGGTCGTCGATCGTCTCACGCGCTGAGGAGACGGCGCCAACCACCCCGCGGGGGGCCGCTCCGCGTGCCCCCCTGCACGGCTACC
>JAICQL010000167.1 GCA_025937895.1 Polyangiaceae bacterium
GAGCAGGCTCACATCGCCGCGGAATTTGTTGATCACCAGCGCCGCGACCCGCTCGCGCTCCTCGGCCTCCAGCAGCTCGAGCGTGCCCAGCAGTGCGGCGAACACGCCGCCGCGGTCGATGTCACCGAGCAGCAACACCGGGGCCTCTGCCACGCGCGCGACATGCATGTTGACGATGTCGCGCGCCTTCAGGTTGATCTCGGCCGGGCTGCCCGCGCCCTCGATGATCACCAGCTGATGGCGCTCGCGCAGCCGGGTCAGGCACTCCGCGAGCAGCTGCTGCAGGCGCGGCTTGTGCTCGTGATATTCGCGCGCGCTGAGGCGCAGCGCGGGCCGCCCGAGCAACACCACCTGCGAGGTCTGGTGGCCCTCCGGCTTGAGCAGGATCGGGTTCATGTCCACCGTCGGTGCCAGGCCTGCGGCCTCCGCCTGCACCGCCTGTGCCCGACCGATCTCCAGCCCCTCCGCCGTGACGGCGGAGTTGAGCGCCATGTTCTGAGACTTGAACGGTGCAACGTCCACGCCCAGCTGGCGGAACATCCGGCACAGCGCGGTCACGAACAGGCTCTTGCCCACGGACGAGCCCGTGCCCTGCACCATCAAGGTACGCGCCAGCATCAGCTGACCTCTGCGCGCAGCGCGGCGAGCAGCCGGGCCCGGTCCGAGGCGGGGCGCGCGGCCAGGCGCATGAAGCCTGGCAGCCCGAAGGAAGCGCAGTCGCGCACCAGGACGCTGTGGCGCGCCAGCAGCCTCGCGCGCAGCGCCGGCACCTCGGGCGGGCGCGCCAGCAGGAAATTGACCTGCGAGGGCAGCGCCTCGATGCCGAGCTCGGCCAGGCCTTGCGCGAGCTGCTGGCGATCCTCCAGCAGGCGCTGCCGGCTCTCCTGCACGAAGCTCCGCGAGCGGCAGCAGGCCAGCGCGGCCACCTGTGCGAAGGCGCTGGTGGTCCACGCTGGCCGCGATGCCTCCAGCCGCTGGCAGAGCGGTGCGGGGCCCAGCGCATAGCCCAGGCGCAAGCCCGGCACGCCGTGATCCTTGGTCAAGGAGCGCACCGCCACCACATTGCCGGGCAGCGGCAGCAAGGCGTCTTGCCAGCGCTCGCTCAAGCTCAGGAAGGATTGGTCCAGGACCAGGGTCAGCTCGGCGTGCCGCTCTGCCCAGCGATACAGCTCGCCGGCAGGCAGCGCGGTGCCGGTGGGCGTGTTGGGCGAGCACAGATACAGAGCCGCCGGCCGCCGCTGCTTCACGTGCGCGGACAGCTGGTCCAGATCGAGCGCGAAGCCATCTTCTGGCCGGCAGCGCCACTCCTCCAGCAGCGAGCCCTGCGCGCGCACCGCGCTGCCAAACTCGGCAAAGGTCGGGGCCACCACCAGCGCCCGCCCGTCCGGCGGCACCAGGCAGCGCGCCAGCACCCAAAGCAGCTCGGCGGCGCCATTGCCCAGCACCACCTGCGCCGGCTTCACCTGGCAGACCGCGGCCAGGGCCTCGCGCGCGCGCAGACCGGTTGGATCGGGGTAGCGATCGAGCCGTGCTCCGCCCAGGGCGCGCAGCAGCTCGGGATTGGGGCCGTAGGGGTTGGTGCTGGAGCTGAAGTCGACCACTGCATCGGGGTCGAGCCCGAGCGCGCGCAGCTCCGCCTCCTGCAGGCCACCGTGCGGAGCAGGCTGGAGGGCGTGGCCTCCATCGTGGGCGGGATGAAGATCCTGCGAGCTGAGCTGCGTCACGATTCCGGGCCTATCCTCGTCGTGTGGCGGCCGCCAGTGCCAAGAGCGCGGTGAGGGCGAACGCCAGCCGCACGACTCGCCATGACTCGTCGATCTTGTGCTGGCCCAGGGCCTCACGAGGATCGCCGAGGCCGTAGTGGCCCGCCTTCTCCAGGCGCACCCCGAGCAGGCCTGCCATCGCCGCCATGGGCCGCCCCGCGTTGGGGCTGGCCGTGGTGGCCGCGTCCCGCTGCCAGGTGGAGAGGCCCTGGCGCACGCTCTTTCCCTGCAGCGCACCGGCGCACAGGAGCAGCGCGGCGGTGAGCCGCGCCGGTACGAAGTTGAGCACATCGTCCAGGCGCGCGCTGGCCTTGCCCAGGTACTCGTAGCGGCCGCGATAGCCCACCATCGCGTCCAGGGTGTTCACCGCGCGATACACCACGGCCCCGGGCAGCCCGAACAGCACGTAATAGAAGAGCGGCGCGACGAAGCTGTCGGAGGCGTTCTCCGCCACCGACTCGATGGTCGCCCCCACCAGCTCCGGCTCGCTGAGCCGGCTCGGATCGCGGCTGCACAGGCTGCGCAGGCCGAAGCGCGCCCGCTCCAGCTTGCCCGCGGAGAGCGCGGCCGCCACCTCCTTGGCTGCGTCTCCGAGCGCACGCCCCGCGAACATGGCCGTGAGCATCAGCGCCTCCAGCAGCCACTGCCCGGGCCGCCAGCCGCTTGCCAGTTGCAGCACTGCAACGGCAGCGGCCGCAAAGCCCAGCGGCACCAGCCCAGCCAGCACGGCGCCTGCCAGCAGCTGGCGGCGGGCGCCCTGGCGCGGCAAGCGGCGCTCCAGCGCGCGCGCCACGCGGCCCATCCAGACCACCGGGTGGGCCGCCGCCGGCAGCTCACCGAAGGCGGCGTCGATGGCCAGCGCAGCGGCGAGCACGCTGGCGGACGCCGCGCCTGCCGTGGCGGGCCAGTGCCAGTCGGGCAAGCCGGTCATGATGGCGCCTTGCTCGAGCCTGCTGGCACGGGCGCGCCCGTAGCGGTCAGCGCAGCGCTGCGCAGCGGAGGGGAGAAGCCCAGCTCCTGCCACAGCTCGCACAGCACGCGCTGAGAGCTCAGCAGCTCTTGCAGGTCGAACACCTCCAGGGTGAGCACGCCCGCGTAGCCGCTGGCCTGCAGCAGCGCGAGCAGCGCGAGCGCGCGCTCGCGCGGGTAGTGGCAGAGCGAGAGGTGATCGCGCCCGCTCGGGCTGGTGCCGTGCCACTGCAGCAAGCGCGCGCGGGGCAGGTAGCGCTCGAGCTCCTGCAGCTCATCACGGCCGTCGCGCACGCCGTGGCCCACGTCGAGCGCGATGGACAGATCCAGGGCCTCCACCACCGGCTCGATCAGCGCAAAGTCGTAGTCGAGCACCTCCACGCACAGCTGCCGCGCGGCGGCACCATGAGCCAGCAGCGCGCGCAGCGAGCCCTCCGCGCGCTCTCGCCAGGCGTCCAGATCTCGCGGCCGCTGCCCGCGCTCCTCGTCGCCCAGGTACACGTGCAGCACGTAGTGCTCGGGCTCGAGCAGCGCGGCGGCGTCCAGCGCTCGGCGCACCGCGTCCACCCCCGCGCTGCGCCGCGCTGCGCTCTCGCTGGCAAGGCTGGCGCAGAGCGGGGTGTGCACGGAGAAGCTCAGCCCGTGCGCGCGCTTGCAAGCTGCGAGCGCGCGGCACTCCGCCGTGCCTGGAAAGGCCCCCGGCCCGTCCTCGAAGAACAAGAGCTCCACATCCTCGAAGAAGGGCGCCAGGCGCTCCACGTTGTACAGCCAGTTGCCGGGATAGATGAAGGACGTGGTGCCGATGCGCATGGCCGGGCCCCTCCGCGCTCAGGGCGCGGCGTAGCGCAGCCAGCGCTTGCCATGGGCGATGCTCAGCTGGTTCTGGCCGCTGTCGGACTTCTCCGTGCGGCCGATGGCGCGCGCGGTGATGCCGAAGGAGCGGGCCGCCTCGATCACGTGCCGGGCGTCCCGCGCGGTGCAGTAGACCTCCATGCGATGCCCCATGTTGTACACCTGGTACATCTCCTTCCATGGCGTCTTGCTGACCCGCTGAATGGTGCGGAAGATGGCCGGCGGGGGCAGCAGCTGATCTTTGATGAAGTGCACGCCGCGGCCGAAGCGCAGGCACTTGGTCTGCCCGCCGCCAGAGCAGTGGACCAGCCCCTTGATCCAGCGGCGATTGCTGGAGAGCAACGCGCGGATCACCGGCGCGTAGCTGCGCGTGGGGCTGAGCAGCGCCTGGCCCACGCTCAGGCGCGAGCCCGGCAGCGGGTCCGAGAGGCGGAAGGGGCCGGTGTAAATGAGCGCCGGATCGATGCCGGGATCAAAGGTCTCCGGGTACGCCTTGCGATAGTGCGAGCTCAGCAGATCATGCCGCGCGCTGGTCAGGCCGTTGCTGCCGATGCCGCTGTTCTCCTGGTCCTCGTAGCTGGCCTGGCCGTCACTGGCCAGGCCCACGATGGTGAGGCCCGGACGGATCTCCTCGCCGGTGATGACGTCGGCCTTGCGCAGCACCGCGCTGCAGCAGCTGTCGACCACGACCGTCGGAGTCAGATCACCCACGTCCGCCGTCTCTCCGCCGCCGCTGAAGATGGCCACGCCGTGCTCGCGCAGCCGCGCCAGGTAGGCGTCCGTGCCCAGGATCAGCTCGCGCAGCGCCTCGGCATCGATGCGCCTGGCATTGCGATTGATGGTGGCGCTGACCAGGATCCTGCCTGTCACGCCCACGCACAGCAGATCATCCAGGTTCATCACCAGGCTGTCCTGGCTGATGCCGCGGAACACGCTCGCGTCGCCCGTCTCGCGCTGCCACAGGTACGCCAGCAGCGACTTGGTGCCGCTGCCGTCCGCGTGGATCACGTTGCAGAGGTCTGGATCACCGGTCAGGTAGTCCTCCGTGATCTTGCAGAACGCCCCGGGAAAGAGCCCGCGATCGAGGCTGGCGATGGCGCCGTGCACCTCGGTCTTGGTGGGGGATACGCCGCGCGCCTGATAGCGCGAGGTGCCTGCCCGGGCTGCGCCCGGCGCTTTGCCGCCAGCCTTCGGCTGCGGCCCGACCACGCGGTAGCCGCTGCGCGGACCTGCCTGAACCAGCCCGCGCTGCTCCAGCGCCTTGAACGCCTTCACGACCGTGTTGATGGCCACGCCGTGTTGCTGCGACAGCTCACGCAGGCTGGCCAGGCGCTGCCCTGCGGCGAGCGCGCCGGTGTTGATGGCAAAATGGGTCTGATCGATGATCTGCCGGTACACCGGCAGCTTGGCGGAAGGATCGAGCTCGAGGCGGAACACTGTATCACACCTCTAATACAGACGCAGCCCGCCCGGCAACGGGGTCGGGCCGCGTCGCACTGTCGGCCACGCCCCGCGCCGTGCGTGCCGGCCGCCGCGCTGGCCTGGCTGGAGCGCCGCGCGCAGGTGCTGGAAGTACCGTGCAGGAGCGATGTTCACGGCGCGGTAGGCGGCGGGCCCGCCAAATCCGGGGCGCGGCCATTTCGCATCCGGGCGCAGAGCCGTTGATCGGATGTGCCGAAAGCACCCCTGCCCATCAAGGAGTTCGACGAGCTCACCTTGCTGATCCGCTCGCGCCACTCGCTGATCGCGCTGGAAGCGGACGACCCCGAGCGGGTGGCGGTGCTGATCGAATACGTGTGCGGATGCTTTGGCCTGCCGCTGTTCGAGTGGTCGCCGGCCAGCGGCCTGCGCCGCAAGGGTGGGCCGGGAGCGGTGTACAACACCCAGACCCTGCTCGGTGCGCTCGGGCACGTGGACGCCAGCAACGTCCCGGCGCTGTACCATTTCAACCTCGCCGGGGAGCGGCTGGAGGATCCGCGTGTGGTGGCCAAGCTGCTCGAGCTGCGGCCAGAGATGGCGCAGCAGGGCGAGGCCATCCTGCTCTCGGCCGTGGGCGCGCTGCCGGATGAGCTGAGCCGGGCGTTCGCCGTGGTCTCGCTCAGCCCACCCACACGCGAGGAGTACTACCAGTACCTGCGCGAGATCTTGAACGATGTGCGCAAGCGTCACAAGGTGGCGCTGCACCTGAGCCGCGAGGAGGTGCACCAGCTGCTGTCCCAGCTACAGGGGCTGACCTTGATGGAGGTGCGGCGGCTGCTGACCGCATCGCTGGTGGAGCACAACGCGCTGGATGCCCGCGCGATCGCCAGCGTGGCGGAGGCCAAGGGCAAGAGCGTGGCGCAGAGCAGCGTGCTCGAGTACTTTCCGGTGCGCAGCGGCTTCGAGGGGCTGGCGGGCATGGCGAGGCTCAAGGCCTGGCTGGCGCGGCGCGCGCCGGTGTTTCGCGATCCGCAGCGCGCGGCGGAATTTGGCCTCACCCCGCCGCGCGGCGTGTTGCTGCTCGGGGTGCAGGGCTGCGGCAAGAGCCACTGCGCGCAGGCCGTGGCGGCGAGCTGGCGCTTGCCCATGCTGCGCCTGGATGCCGGGCGCCTGTACGACAAGTTCGTGGGCGCCACCGAGCAGAACCTGCGCAAGGCGCTGGAGACGGCAGAGCGCCTGGCGCCGGTGGTGCTGTGGGTGGACGAGATCGAGAAGGCGCTGGCCTCCGGCGGCGATGGCGACGGAGGCGTGTCGCAGCGAGTGCTGGGCACCTTCTTGACCTGGCTCGCGGAGCGCAAGGGCAACGTGTTCGTGGTGGCGACGGCCAACGACATCTCGCGCTTGCCCGCCGAGTTGCTGCGCAAGGGCCGCTTCGACGAGATCTTCTTCGTGGATCTGCCCAGCGCCGAGATCCGCGCGGAGATCCTGGCGCTGCACCTGCGCCAGCGCGGCCGCGACCCGGGGGCGCTCGATCTGCACGCGCTGGCCAGCCTGTGCGAGGGCTTCAGCGGCGCCGAGCTGGGGCAGGCCGTGACCTCGGCGCTGTTCACGGCCTTTGACGCCGGCGGCCAGCTCACTCAGGAGCTGCTGGCAGAGGAGCTGCTCGCCACGAGGCCCCTCAGCGTGATGATGGCGGAGCGGGTGCAAGCGCTGCGCGACTGGGCGCGGGACCGTACCGTTTCGGCGGACTGAGCGGCGCGCTCGCCGACTCGTGCGAGGCAAGCGCAGCGGCCCGCGCGAGGCAAACGCCGGATGAACGAGGGCGCGCACGAGACGGCGGCAATTCTGCGGATTCGTCCCAAGATGCGGCTTGCTCGGGGCGCCGCCGCGGCCTAAGACCTTTGGTCATGACAAGGCCTCTGATCACCGCCGTGGCCTGCGCGGGCTATTTTGCCGTCAGCTGCTTCGGCTTCGCTTGCGGCGAGGTCATCGAGGAGCCGCCGTCCGGCGTGGGCGGCAGCGCTGGCAGCGCGGGTAGTGGTGGAGGCGGTGGCACTGGCGCGGCGGCAAGCGGCTCCGGTGGGTCGGGGGCGAGCGGAGCCGCGGGCAGCGCCACGACGGAGCCGGACGCGGGCGCCGGCGGAGGCATGGGTGGCTCGGGCGGCTCAGGTGGTTTTCAGTACCCATCAGGCTGTCCAGTGCCGAACCCGATCGCTGCCACGCCGACGCAGCGAGTGGCCTTGCAGAGCTTCAACTTCATCACGAGTGAAGTGGTGCTCAAGAATGTCTCGAGCACGACCCAGATCATCGCCGGCGATCGGCTGGGCTGGCAGTGGTGCAGCTTCCCCTCCTATTGGAACATTGCCCCGCAGGGCGATGTGACGCTGTCGCCCGGCGAGACCTACAAGTTCGAGCTGATCAACAACACGCAGGGAGTCTGGCCACTGCCGGTCGAGGGCTCGGAGCTTGCCATCTACATCGAGTCGGGCACCTTTGATGAGCCCGACAAGATGGTCTCCTTCGTCAGCTGGGGCGACGGTCTGGCGTCCGCGGGTCGTGAATATGTGGCCACGCTGGCAGAGTTGTGGACCCTCGGCCAGAGGGTGGAGCTGAACGCAGGAGACTCTGGGTTCGTGGCGATCGGGCCCAGCAACGAGGCTTCCGGTTACGACGGCGTACCGTTGCGCTGTCTCGTGGCACCGCCCAACGAAGACGCGGTTGAAGAGCCGTGAGCGCTTCAACCCTCCTTGGGCACGTACAGCTCGCGGTGCGTCTCGCGTAGCATCTCAATCACGGGGATGCCCGCTGGCAGGCGTGAGCGATCGACCTTCTCCAGGTTCTCCTCCGTGGCGAGCTCGCCCCAGAACCACTCGCTGTTCGGCTGGAACATGTTGTAGCGGTACTTGCCGAACTCGCTCATGCCGTAGCAGCGGAGCATGCGGCGGAAGCGCAGCACCTCGGGGATGTTGATGCCACTCGGATCATCCGCCAGCTCGAAGCCGTCGTAGCTGCTGAGCGAGTCCACCTGCGCGTCCAGGCGGCGCTGGATCTCGAGCTCCGCCGCGGTCAGCGGCACCGAGACGGGGCACACCCCCAGCATCTCTTCCACGTGCGCTGGCTCTGTCATGCCGAAGCTCAGCGTGTGCACGTGCGGCGTGCGCAGGCAGAAGCGCGCGTTGAACTGGATCGGGGTCAGCGGCGCGGTCAGCTCGCGCAGGCGCTGGGGCGCATGGAAGAGCTGCCCGCCCTTGTCGTTGGGCGAGATGATGAACACGCCCATGTCACGCGAGGCGGCCTGCAGCACCGCGCCCCAGTTGCGCTGCCAGAAGTAGTAGTAGTGCAGGTTGACGAACTCGAACAGATCGGTGGCGATGGCGTCGGTGATGGTGCGAATGTCACCGTGGGTGCTGAAGCCGATGTGGCCGAGCACGCCTTGCTCCTGATAGCGCTTGAGCACCTCCACCGGTCCGCCCTTGGCCACGGCCACGTCGTAGCGACGCCTGGTGTTGATGCCGTGCCAGGCGTACAGATCGATGTAGTCCACCCGCAGCGCCTTCAGCTGCGCCTCGATGCTGCGGTGGGTGTCCTCGGCCGTCTCGGGGGCGCCCTTGGTCATCAAGTAGTAGCTGTCGCGCGGCACGCGCAGCTCTTCATTCAGCACGCGGCCGTAGCAGTGCTCGCTCTTGCCGTAGCCCTTGGCGGTCTCGATGTGGTTGATGCCGGCGGCCAGGCTGCGCTGCACCATGTCGGTGCACTCCTCGATCATGCGCGCGGACAGCTCGTGCGGCGGGTTTGACCAGCCGTCGTGGTAGCGCATGCCGCCCAGCGTGATCACGCTGAGCGGTAAGTTGGTGCGGCCGAAGCGGCGATATTGCATGCCGGGGCGCTGGTTGCGGGGAGGGGGAAGGACGCTGGCTCGCGACATGCTCGCGACGGTGGCACAGAGCCCTCTGCAAGGCGAGCGCTGCCAGCAGCGCCAGTGCTCCGAAAGAGCCAGGGGCGTGGGTCAGCCTAACGGCCAGCAGGCGCCCTGGCCTCGGCGGCGGCGCCAGCGCCTGCGCTTTTGCGGCTCCGCACGCAGCGCCCCTCGATCTAGGCTCCGGCTGATGAAACAGCCAGCGCGCGCGGGCACGGTGACTTGGCCGATGCGAGGCCTGACTCGCGCCATCGAGGCGCTGGTCGCAGCCGGCGGCTCGGCACCCGAGGAAGCGCGGCTCGTGGCCGCGAACCTGGTGCTGGCCAACGCCAGCGGGCACGACTCGCACGGGGTGGGCATGGCGGCGCGCTACGTGGACTCGCTGCTGCAGGGCGGCTTGCGCGTGAATCAGCACGTGCAGGTGCAGCTGGACACGGGCAGCTTGCTCAGGCTCGACGGCAGCTCGGGCTATGGTCAGGTGGTGGGGCGCGAGGCCATGGCGCTGGGCTGCGAGCGTGCGCTGCAACAGGGAGTGTGTGTGGTGGCCCTCGCCAATGCTCACCACCTCGGGCGCATCGGGCACTGGGCAGAGCAGTGCCTGGAGCAGGGGCTCGTGTCGTTGCACTTCGTCAACGTCGTCGCGCGCCCTATCGTGGCGCCCCACGGCGGTCTGGACGCTCGCACCGGCACCAACCCGGTATGCGTTGGTATCCCGCGCGCCGGGCACGAGCCGATCGTGCTCGACTTTGCCACCAGCCGTATCGCCCAGGGCAAGGCGCGCGTGGCGTATCATCGTGGCTTGCCGGTGCCGGAGGGCACTTTGCTCGACGATCGCGGCGCTCCCACCACGGAGGCGCGCTACGGGGTGGTGCCGCCGTACGGCGCGCTGCTGCCTTTCGGTGAGCACAAGGGCTTTGGTCTCAGCCTGGTTGCCGAGTTGCTCGGCGGGGCTCTGACCGGCGGCGGCACCTGTCGCGAGCCCGACACCGGCAAGCGGCGCATCCTCAATGGCATGCTGTCCATCTTGCTCGACCCGGCGCACCTCGGTACGAGCACCTACTTCGCGGCGGAGACCGAGGCGTACATCGACTGGCTGCGACGCAGTCCGACCCCGGCGGGCGCGCCCGGCATCACCCTGGCGGGGGAGCCCGAGCGGGCGGCGCGGCGCCGAGCCGCAGAGCAGGGCATCGACCTCGATGAAGGCACCTGGCAAGAGCTGCTGAACGCAGCGCAGAAGCTCGGGCTGAGCGCCGAACGCGTGGAACGGTTAGCAGCCAGCGACATCTGAGCGTCGTCCACGGAGCAGGTAGGGCAGGCGTTGCGAGCGCGCTGCGTTGCCGGTTCCGTGCGCGCAGGCAGCGTGCTACCAACGCCGCAAATTTCGCTGTCGAGGGTCCACCGAACATGCCTGGCATTGCACGCGCATCGCACTCCGCCGCTTCGTCACGCCGGCTCGTCTCGGTGCCACCTGCGCTGCTGGCGCCGCTGCTCCTGGGGCTGCTGGGCTGCAAGAACGATCCGGTGCGGCGTGCTCTCTCGGACGCGGGGCTCGCGCTCAGGCCGGATTCCGGTGCGGAGCAGGGCGCTGCGGCGAGTGGCGCGCCGCGCGGAGAGAACCTGCCTGGGCAACAGGGCTCTGGTGCCGCTCCAGCTCCGCTCGTTCCAGGGTCGCTCGTACCTGGTCTGGTGGATGCGGGCATTCCGCCCGAGCTGGGCCTGGACCCGCCGCAGGGCGGGGCACCGGGCGCCGGGGCGAGGGTGGGCCTGGTCGGCTCGCCCTGCAGCTCCGGCACGGATTGTGGCTCGGCGCCAGCGTTCTGCATCCCCTCGAGCTCTGACGCGGAGTTTGGTGCTGGCGGGCCGCAAGGGGGCTTCTGCAGCTTGCCCTGCACCAGCAACACCGAGTGCCTGGCCGTGGACGCTCAGTCGGGATGCAACACCGAGCTCGGCTTTTGCCTGGGGCGCTGCACGCCGGGCGCGAACGCCGCCAAGTGTGGCCTGGAGCGTGCGCTGGCGTGCGTGCCGCAAGCGGGGGCCGAGCTCGGGGTGTGCCTGCCCACCTGCACCAGCGACGCCGCCTGCGGCCCGGGTCGCTCGTGCGATCTGGGCGCCACCGGCCTGTGCCGGGATCTGCCGGCTGCAGGCGCAGGAGTGGGCGCCCCGTGTACCCGCGAGACGGAGAGCACGGATTGCGCAGGAGGCATCTGCCTCAGCTACCGGGACCCGCTCGACGGGGTCACCGTCGTGGCCAGCTTCTGCTCCGCCAACTGCATCTTCGGTCGGGTCGAGGGCTGCGGCTTCGGCGAGCCGAGCAGCGCTCCGCGTGGCGCGGCCTGCCTGCAGCTGCAGGATCCGGCTGGCGCAGCCGGAGACCTGGGCTACTGCCTGGAGCTGTGCGACGAGAGCAGCGATTGCCAGCAGGGCGCGGCGGGCTGGGCTTGCGAGCCTTTCGCCGACCTGAGCTCGGCGCTGGCGCTGGGGCGTGCGGGTCGCTGCTTGCCGGCGGAGCTCAGCTCCGAGAGCGCCTTTCCCGGGCTGTTCAATCCTTGAGCGCGCGCAGCCAGGTATCGGCCATCAGCTGATGACCCGCGGGGGTGGGGTGCACGCCGTCTGCGGCCCAGTAGCTGGGTGGTGAGCCGTCGCTCAGCGCCGCGTTGAACGCGCTTTGATATGGCACGAAGCGAGTCCGGTACTCGCGCGCCAGGCGCACGGCCACCTCTTGCCGCTGCTCGAACTCCGGAAACCACTTGCCGGTGACCACCCCGCAGCGCAGCACGAAGGGCTCACCCACGACGATCTGCGCGCGCGGCAGCTCCTGCTGCGTCTGCTCCAGCAGCTCGCGATAGCCCTGCTCGTAGTCGTCCACGCTACCCGTGTAGCGCCCGTCGAACTTGTGCCACAGATCATTCACCCCGATCAGGATGCTCACCAGGTTGGGCTGTAGATCGATGCTGTCTTCTTGCCAGCGCGCCAGCAAGTCAGGCACCCGGTTGCCGCTGATGCCGCGGTTCCAGAACATCAGCCCGAGCCGCGGGTGATCGGCGAGCAGGCGCGCGCTGGCCAGGTATGCATAGCCGCGCCCCAGCGCCGGGCCGTCATTCACCTCGCGCCGCGAGCGATCACGGCCCGCGTCGGTGATTGAATCTCCCTGAAACAAAATCCGGTGCCCCGCGCCCAGCATGGCCGGATCGCTACCATGCCGGCGAGCCCGGCGCGAGATTCTGGATGGTGCTGCCGTTGCGCCGTCAGTGCACCAGCTCGAACACGCTGGTGCCGTCGTGGATGGCCTCGATGGCCCGCGCGAACAGCGCCGCCACCGAGAGCTGCTCGACCTTTGCCGGGCGTGGCCGCGGCGGCTCACCGGAGGCCACAGCCTCCTCCGCCAGCGGCAGAGAGTCCGTCACCAGCACGCTGTCGATCGGGGCCGCCTCGATGCGGTCCAGCGCCTGCCCCGAGAAGACGCCGTGCACCGCCGCGGCCCGCACCGCGCGCGCGCCGCGCTCCAGGCAAAACGTCGCGGCTTCGATCAGGGTGCCGCCGCTGGCGATCTCGTCGTCGATGATCAAGGCGGTCTTGTCCGCCACATCGCCCACCAGCTGGCGCACGACCGGACGCGCGTTGTCGGTGTAGCGGCGCTTGTCGATGATCGCCACGGGCAGATCCAGACGGCTTGCATAGCGCTCGATGTCCTTGGCTTCACCGATGTCGGAGGCGACCAGCACATGGTCGGCGAGCGAGCCCTGCGACAGATGCTGGCAGATCAGCGGTGCGGCGATCAGCTGATCGACTGGAATCCTGAAGAATCCCTGGATCTGCGGCGCGTGAAGGTCGAGGGTGAGCACGCGATCCGCCCCCGCCGTCTCGATCAGGTCCGCCATCAATCGGGCGGTGATGGAGACGCGCGGCCGATCCTTCTTGTCCGAGCGCGAGTAGGGAAAATACGGGACCACGGCGGTGATGCGCCCCGCTGATGCGTGCTTGAGCGCATCGATGGTGATGAGCATCTCCAGGATGCCGTCCGACACTGGCGGGCAGGAGGGCTGAATGTAGAAGACATCCGCCTCGCGCACGTTCTCCTCGATCTGAACGAGCATGTTCTGGTTGGAGAAGCGCACCAGCTTCGAGTTGCCCAGCGGCAGCCCCAGGTGCGCGCAGACGCGCCGCGAAAACGCGGGGTGCGCCGAGCCCGAGAAGACCTTGACGTTGCCGTGCATCAGGCCGTCGCTTAGACAAGGCAGCAGTGCGGTGCAAGCCCGGCGCGCGGCACGAGACCGGACGGGAGCCCGTAGTCCGCCGCCCTGTAGTCCGCCGCCCTGTAGTCCGCCGCCCTGTAGTCCGCCGCCCTGTAGTCCGCCGCCCTGTAGCCATCCGTTGCGCGATGCGTTGCATGAGGCCGCAGGCGGCTGTGCTGGCCTGGCTCAGTCACCTGCGGCTGATGCAACCATGACCAGGCCGTGACGGAACCGTTACAGGGCGCCAGCTAGAAAATAGAACATGCATCGAACGTTGGACCCCGCCAAGACGCGCGTGGGCTGGCTCGCTTCCGTCCCCTTCGTCCTCGTGCACCTGGCGCCGCTGGCGCTGTTCTGGACCGGGGTGCGCCCGATCGACTGGCTCGTGTGTGCGGGCCTGTATTTCTCCCGGATGTTCTTCATCACAGGCGCCTATCACCGCTACTTCGCGCACCGTACCTACAAGATGGGGCGGGTGATGCAGTTCCTGATGGCGTTCGGTGGCACCACGGCGGTGCAGAAGGGCGTCTTGTGGTGGGCCGGTCATCACCGCAAGCACCACAAGTTCTCCGATCTGCCGGGCGACGTGCACTCGCCGAAGGACGGGCTGGGCTGGTCTCACGTGGGCTGGATCTTGAGCCACCAGCACGACGAAACGGACCTGAAATGGATCCGCGATTTCGCGAAGTATCCCGAGCTGGTCTGGCTGAACCGCCACTTCTTGGTGCCACCGTTGATGCTGGGCACGGCGGTGTGGCTGATCGGTGGCTGGAGCATGCTGTGGTGCGGCTTCTTCCTGTCGACCGCGCTGCTGTATCACGGCACGTTCACCATCAACTCACTGGCCCACATCTGGGGCCGGCGCCGCTACGTCACCCGCGACACCAGCCGCAACAACTTCGCGCTGGCGCTGATCACGCTGGGTGAAGGCTGGCACAACAACCACCACTACTATCAGTCGTCCACCAACAACGGCTTCTTCTGGTGGGAGATCGACATCACCTACTACGTGATCAAGATGCTGAGCTGGGCGGGGCTCACCTGGGATCTGCGCAAGCCTCCCCAGCACGTGCTCGATGGCAACCGCACGACGGAGCACGAGGACGTGGGCATGTTGCCGCGGCCGGCCGCGGGGGCTGCCGGCAAGCCCATCAGCGTGCTGCCGCCCGTGCCCGATCCCGCGGAGTGAGCGCGGGGGCGCTGTCAGCTAGCGGCTGGCCTCGAAGGCCTCGCGCTTCGACTCCAGCTCCTGCCAGCGATCCATCAGCTGGGACACACGCTCGCGCGCCGCGCTCAGCTCCACGTTGAGCTGCCCAGCGCGCGCCGCGTCCCGGCGATACAGGCCCGGGTCACTCAGCTCTTGCTCCAGGCGCGTGACCTCCGCCTCGGCGTTCAGGATGGTCTGTTCGATCTCGGCCAGCTCGCGCGCCTCCTTGTAGCTGAGCTTGGCCGGCCTGGCGCGCGCCGCCGCTGGCTCTGCGGGCGCAGGTGCCGCCGGAGCGGGCTCGGCGCGGGCAGCGCCGGCCGCCAGCCGCGCCCGCTCCGCGCGCAGCCGCGAGTAGCTGGTGTAGTCGCCCTCGTAGTGCCCGACCTTGGCGTCGCCCTCGAACGCCAGGATCGAGGTCGCCACCCGGTCGAGGAAGTAGCGATCGTGGCTGACGACCATGACCGAGCCGCGGAACTCGCACAGCATCTCCTCCAGCGAGCCCATGGTCGTGATGTCCAGGTCGTTGGTGGGCTCGTCCAGGAGCAGCAGGTTGGCGGGTGAGAGCAGCAGCTTGGCCAGCGCCACGCGCGCCCGCTCGCCGCCGGACAGCACCCCGACCTTCTTGCGGATCTCCTCGCCCCGGAACAGGAAGCGTTCCAGGTAGCTGTAGATGCTGATCTCGCGTCCGGCCAGGGTCAGCATGGTGCGCTTGCCGGCCACGTTCTCCGCCACGCTCAGCGCCTCATCCAGCTCCGTCCGGGTCTGAGCGAAGTAGCCGATGCGGGTGTTCTTGCCCAGCCGGGCCACGCCCGCGCTGGGCGGCACCTGCTGCGTGATGGTCTGAAACAAGCTGGTCTTGCCCGACCCGTTTGGGCCCAGCACACCGATGCGCTGCCCGGGGGTCACGATCAGATCCAGATTACGGATCAGCGTGCGCTCACCGCGCTGGACGCTCAACCCCTCCAGCACCAGCACCTCGGAGCCCTGGCGGCTGGAGCCGACCTCGAGCTGAACGGCGCGGGCCATCTTCGGGGCCGCGGTGCCGATCGCGTCCTCTGCGCGAGAGATGCGGGCCTTCTGCTTGGTGCCGCGAGCCTTGGGCTGACGGCGCAGCCACTCCAGCTCGGTGCGCAGGAAATTCTGGCGATTGGACTCCGTGCGTGCCTCCAGCGCTTCGCGCTCCGCCTTGGCGGTGAGATACGCCTCCCAGCCGCCCTGGTAGCTCTGCACCTCGCCCGTGTTCAGCTCCCACGTGCGCTGCACGACGCGATCCAGGAAGTAGCGATCGTGGGTGATGACGAGCAGCGCACCCTTGAAGCTGTCCTCCAGGTATTGCTCGAGCCAGTCAATGCTATCGGTGTCGAGGTGGTTCGTCGGCTCGTCCAGGATCAGCAGGTCAGGCTCGGACACCAGCAGCGCGGAGAGCGCCACGCGCCGGCGCTCGCCGCCGCTCATCGTGCCCACCCTGGCGTTCACGTCGTACACGTGCAGCTGCTGCAGGATGGCGTTGGCCCGGTGCTCTTGATCCCAGCCGCCCATCAGCTCGATCTGCTGCGCCAGCTCCGCCTGGCGATCGAGCAGCTGCTGGCGCGCCTCTGCCCCGAGCTGCGCGCCTTCGGCGTCCAGCCGGCGGCTGACCAGCTCGTGCTCGTGCCGTACGGTCTGCCAGCGCTCCAGCCCGCGCGAGGCGGCCTCCAGCGCCGTCAGCGACTCATCCAGCTCGGGCAGCTGCGGCAGGTAGCCGATGCGGCTGCCGCGCCGCTGCATCACCACGCCCACGTCCGGCGCGTCCACCCGGGCCAGCACGCGCACCAGGGTGCTCTTGCCGGAGCCGTTGTTGCCGACCACGCCCACTCGCTCGCCTGGCGAGATGGTGGCAGTGACCCCGGCGAGCACGCGGTGTGCTCCGTAGCTTTTCTCGATGTCGTGGGCGCTGAGCAGGCTCATGGATTCTCTGGAGGCGGGCGAGAAGGGCGCGACAGACGAACAGTGCGGGCGCGCTCTTGCTGCGAAAGGCAGGCGAGGGATACGCCGGCAACGGGGTGCCAGCCTAGCGGCGGCGGCCGGCGACCGGCGTTTTTCCGCCTTGACCGAGCTGGGGGCCCGGATCATAGTGCCGTTGCCCACGTCGGGAGTGAGGAGGATCAGAGCATGGCAGCCATTGTGTCGTTCAGCGTCGATCGCCGCTCCCTTACCGTGGTGGGTTGCTCGTTGCAGTCCCATTGACGCCAGGCTGATTAACCTTGGCCGGCGAACGCCAGGTTGGGGCGGCAGCAGCAGTGGCAGAGTCTTTGCGCTCCCGTCGAGCGCGTCTCCGGCTGCTGGCTGTGCCGACCGTTTTCGGACGGTCGCCGACACCTTGACCCCGCATTTCACGGGGTTGCGCGCTGGACGGAGGTCGTCCGGCGCACGGCGGCCCGGCTGCGCCGACGGCGCTCGTGGCTGCCTCACCGACTCTCGCGGGTCGCGCCTGGCGACCCAAAGGACACCCCTTGTCTCTCTCTGATCTCGGCTGGAGCGAAGCCCTCCAGCAGCAATTTGCTCAGTTAGCATCAACCTTTCCCGACACCACGCTCGAGCCGGCTCGGGTCATCACCGAGCACCGCGGGGCGTATCAGTTGATCACCGCAGGCGGTCCTTGCTGGGCGGAGCCCACGGGGCGGCTGCGCCACCAGGCCGAAGATCGCTCCCAGCTTCCCGCGGTGGGAGACTGGGTGGCGGTAGATCCGCAGGCTCGGGTGGTAGCGCTGCTACCGCGCAAGAGCGCCTTCGTGCGCAAGGTAGCCTGGAATCGCAGCGAGCCCCAGGTGGTGGCGGCCAACGTCGATGCGGTGTTCATCGTCACCTCCGCCAACACCGACTTCAACCCGCGTCGCATCGAGCGCTACCTCACCGCCGTTCGGGAGGGTGGGGCCACCCCCGTGCTGGTCATCAACAAGACGGACCTGTGCGACGAGATCGAGCCGCTGCTGGCCTCGCTGGGCAGCGCTGGGCACGGCCTGTGTGTGGCGCGGGTGAGCGCGCTGGAGCGGCGCGGCGGCGAGCAGCTCACGGCCCACCTGGGGCCGCAGCGAACCGTCGCGCTGGTGGGCTCGTCGGGTGTGGGCAAGTCCACCATTGCCAACTGGCTGCTGGGGAAAGAGGCGCTGGCGACCGGGGAAATCTCCGAGAACGAGCGCGGCCGCCATACCACCACCCAGCGGCAGCTGCTGCCGCTGCCCGCGGGCGGCTCCCTGATCGACACCCCCGGCATGCGCGAGCTCACGCTCTGGGCAGAAGCGCAGGACCTGGAGGCGTCCTTTGCCGACATCGAGGAGCTTGCGGCGCGCTGCCGCTTCCTGGATTGCCAGCATCAGGGCCAGCCCGGCTGCGCCATCGGCGACGCCGTAGAAGCGGGGGAGCTGGATCCGGCGCGGCTGGAGAGCTTCTTCAAGCTGCAGCGCGAGGTGCAGCACCTGGAGCAGCGCAGGCAGCACTCGCCTGCCAGGCTGCAGAAGCAGAAGCAGATCGCCCGAGCGATCAAGCAGCGCAAGCGTAGCCCGCTGGGCGGCAAGCTGCGCTGACCGAGAGCCCGCAGCTGGAGCCCAGGGGAGAGCATGTCCTCCCCTCGGGCTCCGGCTCTGGCGCGCCGGCACAAACGGCGAAGCCCATCAAACAGCGAA
>JAICQL010000302.1 GCA_025937895.1 Polyangiaceae bacterium
GGTGATGTCCACGTGGCAGCCCAGGAATCGCATTGGGCGCCCCCCGGGATCACACAGCAGCTCAGCCCTGACATAGATCCAGCGCCACGAGCCGCTCTTGTGGCGCAGGCGAAACTCCGCCTCGTACGGACCCCCGGGTGCCGCCAGGTATTCCTTCACCTTCGCCCATGTCCGCGGCAGGTCCTCGGGGTGCACGCGCGACTCCCACTCGGACAGGTCGTCCTGCAGCTCGTGCTCCTCATAGCCGAGTTGTGCCTTCCACTCGCGCGAGTAGCGCACCCGGTTGCTGGCCAGCTCCCAGTCCCACAGGCCCACGTTGGAGGCCTGCACGGCCAGGCGCAGCCGCTCCTCGCTCTCGCGCAGCGCCTCCTCGGCGTGCTTGCGCGAGTTGATCGGCATGCTGCTGCCGATCAAGCGGGTCACCCGCCCGCCATCGCCTGCAAGAATCGGGATCATCCGCGAGAACCACCAGCCCTGCGCGGGCCCGTGCGGCACATAGAACTCCGACTCGACGGGCGCACGCTCGCGAATGCACTGCGCGTACAGCTGTTCGACATACGCCACCACCTCGCTGCCGACGTACGGCAGCAGGTCCCGTGGCGACTTTCCGGCGAGCTGAGCGTTCGTCAAGCCCGCCAGGCGCTCGTGCGCGGGGTTCACCCCCACATACGTGCACTCCTCACGCTCGGACACATCCACCACGATGATGCCGAGCTCGCTGTAGCGATAAATGGTGTTGAGGAAGGCCTCGCTCTGGCGCAGCGCAGCGTCCGCCTCCTTGCGCGCGGTGATGTCCACCATGATGCCGCGCAGCTGCTTGGGCCGCCCGTCCTCCGCGATCACCGTGACCACGTCTTGCAGCCACACGTAGCGACCGTCCGCAGCGCGCATGCGGTAGTCAAAGCGATGATCCCGCATCTCCCGCGTGCAGGCCAGGCAGTAGCCCGTGGCGAACTCCAGATCGTCCGGATGGATGTGCGCCGCCCAGAAGCCCGGCTCCTCCAGCCAGCGCTGGATCGGGTAGCCCAGGAGCCGCTCGGCCTGCGCGCTCACGAAGTCGAAGCGAAAGGTATGCGCGTCCGCCTCCCACACGATGCCATCCACCGAGGCGATGAGCTCGTCGCGCCGGCGCTGGGCTTGCTCCCGCTGGCGCGCCGCTTGCTCCCGCTGGCGCAGCGCGATCTCGCGTTGGGCGCGGGCGCCACGCGCCTCTTCTTCCACCTGCTTGCGCGCGCTGATATCGCGCTGCGTGCCGTACATCATCAGCGGCTTGCCATCCACCGTGCGAGAGAAGACCCGACCACAGGTCTGCACCCACAGCCAGCCCCCATCCTCGCGCAGCATGCGGTGCTCGCAGTCGTACAGCGCGAGCTCTCCGGCAAAGTGCCGCTCGAGAGCCCGGTTGCAGTCCTGGCGATCGTCTGGGTGGATCAGCCCACGCCAGGTCTCCACGTTCGACCCCAGCCAGGCCAGCGAGTAGCCCAGCATCTCCGCCAGCCGCTCGTTGCAGATGATTTGCCCGCTGGGCACGTTCCATTCCCACGTGCCGAGCCCGCTGCCCTCGATGATGCTCTCCAGCCGGTTGATGCGGTCGTACAGGGCCGCCTCCCGTGCAGGCTGGCGCAAGGTGGGCTCCTCCGCTGTCATGACCACTTTCTCGCTTTGCCCGACATTGCCCTGTCCCCTCCCGGTGCAGCAGGATAGGCACCTCAGCGTCAGCGCCGGCAAGCCAAAACGTCACCAGCGCGCCCGCTGCTCGGGAGCGCGCCTTTGCATTGCAGCAAACTGCAGCGCCGCCTGAAGCGCACGCCTGTAGCGCAGCAAACTGCACCGCTCGCCCTGAACCGCCATGCAGGCCCATGCCTGCGCTGCAAGCCGCAAGCAATGAAGCGACTAACGTGCGCGGCTCGAACGCGCGAGTTGCTCCACTTCTTCACGGCGCGGCAAGCCCGCCTGCGCCCCCAGCTTCGTCGTCTTCATCGCCGCAGCCACATTGGCGAAGCGCGCCGCGTGCAGCAGACCTTCACCCCTGGCCAGGCACACAGCCAGCGCCGCGGCAAAGGCGTCCCCCGCGCCCGTGGCGTCCACCACCCGTACTTCCAGCTGCGGCAGCCACAGCTCCGCCTCCGGCGAGAGCAGCAGATTACCCCCCGGAGCCCCCACGATCGCGGCGCCCGCGCCGCGCCGCAGCAGGTTCTCCCCGGCACGCTTGGCCGAGGCTGCATCGTCGACCCGCACCCCCGTCAGCACCTCCGCCTCTGCAGCATTGGGACGGATCACATGCACGTCCCGCAGCAGCTCTTCCGGCAGCTCACGAGCCGGCGCCGGGTCCAGCACCACAGTAGCCCCCGCCGCCCGCCCCAGCCGCGCCGCCGCCTCTACCGCAGGCAGCGGCAGCTCCAGTTGCAGCAGTACAACACGCGCCCGCGCGATCAGCTCGGACGCGCGCGCCACCTCATCCGCCGACAGCCGGTGGTTGGCCCCCGGCGCCGTCATGATTTGTTTCTCGCCCTCCGCGTCCACCATCACCAGCGCCACCCCCGTGGGCGCGTCAGCCTCACGCAGCGCCGCTGATGCCTCCACCCCTTCCGCGCCCAGCCGCTCCAGCAGCGCCTTGCCTCGCGCGTCAGTCCCCACCTTGCCCAGGAAAGCCACCCGCGCACCCAGCCGCGCCGCCCCCACCGCCTGATTTGCGCCCTTACCCCCGGGCCCCTCCTGAAACTCCTGCCCGTCCACCGTCGAGCCCGGCTTGGGCAACACTGCGCCCCGGATCAGGTAATCGGTGTTGGCGCCGCCGATGACGACAACGTCCAGATCCACCTGCCTGACGTCCACCATGTTGCTCCCCTCGCAGAAGAACACACAGCATAGAATGCCCAGCCCCCGCCAACAAGCGGCGCCTTGCGACACTGAACGCGCCCCTCAACCGAGACCCCAGCCCTGCACTTGGACCCCGCATTCTGACCCCGAATTTGCATGTGTATTGTTTTGGGGTTAGCGGGCTCCCCACGGAGCCACACGTCGCCAAGCTCACCGTGCGCCAGCAGAGCGCGTGCCGGCGAAGACGCTCGAAGACTGCATGTCTCACCCAGGAGCCTGCCGACGAAGGCCCGTCCACGCGACGTATCGTCCATCTCATCCGGGCCAGCGATTGCTTGCGCTCGCACACTTCCAAACCCTGCGGGAGTCGTGCGCCTTCTGCACTAGCTCACCGGTGATTGCGCCTCGTCGCCCGCATCCCAGCGATTACATCTCAGCGCGCTCGTTGGCGCTCGTCGGCGCTCGTCTTGCTGTCCACGGCTGACCGAGTGCGTCTCAGCGGGCGCCGGTCGGCTCCGGCTTCCTCGACGCTCGCGTCTCAGTTCTTGCTGCGGGCACGTCTTGCGGGGTCGCTCTTTGCGGTCGCTCTTTGCGGTCGCTCTTTGCGGTCGCTCTTTGCGGTCGCTCTGGCGCTCCGCTCTTGGCGCGCACGTCTGCCTCGACGTCCGCATGTCGCTGCGCCCGGTGCCCAGCACTCACGTTTCCGCCCGCGCGAGTGCGTGGCCGCCGCGCCTCGGTGCTACACCTCGGTACTCGTTCCAGCGCATGCTCGTGGAGGTGCGCTCCCAAGGCCTGCGTCAGCCGCGGCGCCACGGAGCTATCGGCTCGGATAGACCTCAACGATAGCTCACCCAGCTGGCCTCGGCCGCCCGCGTGCATCACCGGCCCATCCTGTGCTGCGCGCCGGCCCTCGGTGCCAAGCATGTGTAGGAGGGGCCGCCACCTGGCGTCTGGCTGGTCCAGTCTTAGTCTTTCAACCAGCCCGGTTGCTCAATCCAGCCGCCGCTCCAGCAGCGCCCCGTCTTCAGCCACGTCCAGCTCGTAGCTCTTCCCATTGAGCGTGAACTCCACCTCGTAGATGACCTTGCCCGCCTCCCGATCGCGCTCGATGTCGGTAATCTGCCCGCCCGTCGTCTCACGTTCCACGGTGGTGCGCACGGCCGCCGGCAGTTGCTCCAGTGTCAGGTCTTCGCCCGCGTGGCTCGCGCCCGCAGTGAGCAACGTGGCGGAGCTGACGGCCAGGCAAGCAGCGATGAAGTGTGAACGCATAGTCTCTTCCTTTCGTCGAAGATCCCCCAGGCCTCTGCACAACCTAAAGCGCCGCCTTCATCGGTCAAGAAGCGCTCCCAAACGCTTGCCCAACGCCGCGGTCCACGTGCTTGACCCGTGATCAGCACCGCTACGAGTTGCGGCAAGATGTCATCCCGCTGCCCGTCATCGAGTGTGGCGGTTCCGTGCCCTGTGGCAACCCTGTGCGCTGCCTCCGTTGCTCTGTTGCCTATCGGATGTAGCCCCCAGCGCGTCTCCGGCTCGCTGCACGAACAGCCCGCGGCACTATCAGCTGCCGAGATGTCATCGGATGCCAAGGTGTCGAGTGCCGGGAGGTCAGCGGGCGACGCCAACGTGTCATCGAGTGCCTGCCCGCTTGGTCTGCACACTCCGAGTGAGCCGCCAGCATCCGCACACGAGCGACGCCCCGCACTCGGCGCAGCGCCATCCAGCCCGTCACGCGCACCCAATCGGATCTTGGGTTTGGAGGTAGCGAACGCTGCAACACCCCGTTCGTCACAAAGCCCACTGCCCGTTACCCCCAAGTCTCCCGGCACTGAATCCGCGCATTGCGTGCCGCCGCGATCGCCTCGTCCACCCGCCGCCTGCCCCACCGGGTGCCGGTGATCGTACTCCAGCCAGGCCTGCGCTCCGCAACGCTGCCCGTGTGCGTCAGTCCAGCTACAGCTCAGGCCGTCTCGCTCCACCACCTCAGCCCGAACACGCTGCGTCACACGCCGCCGCTTGCGCCGCGCCGCTGTCTGACTCGTGGCATCCTGGCTCGTCGTAGGCGTGTTGGCCGCGCCCTCATCGAGGGGTGTGGGGTGCGCAGAGTTGGTCGCGGCCCTGTCATGACCGGGACGGCGGGCTTCCGTCTTGCCCTTCGGTTTGCTCGCATGCTCATGCACGGATTGTCCCGTGTGGAAGTTGGGATTGCCATCATCGACGCATGCGTTACGCTTTGCGCAGACGTTCTCGGTGTTCTCGCTCGCCGGCCGTGCGCTGGCTAGTCGTGGGCTGGCCGATTGCGCTGTTGCGGACCGTGCGCTCACCGGCTCTGCGCCCACGCCGGCGGACTGCGCGGGTCCGGACTGGGCAGGCGCGCTTGCCGAATGCCCGGGTGCGGGCGCTGCGTTTGCGGGCGCTGCGTTTGTGCGCTGTGCGCCCACGGCAGCGGATTGCGCGTTTGCGGACAGCGCACGCGCGTTGACGGACAGCGCACGCGCGTTGACGGACAGCGCACGCGCGTTGACGGACAGCGCGTCTGGCGGCTGCGCGTTTGCGGGCTGCGCGTCCGCGGATTCTGCATTCGCGAGCGGCGAGCTGGCGTGTCGTGCCTTGCCCTGTTGTGTGTCGCCGGTTTGTGTGTCGCCGGTTTGTGTGTCGCCGGTTTGTGTGTCGCCGGTTCGTGTGTCGCCGGTTCGTGTGTCGCCGGTCCGTGTGTCGCCGGTCCGTGTGTCGCCGGTCCGTGTGTCAGGGGAGGGTGCGCCTCCCGACTTGAAGTCCGTCGGTCGGGTGCCTGCCGTATTGCGGGGAGCCACTTTGCTTCCCTCAGAGCGGGTCTTTGTCATATCGACCACTGCCACATTGGCGACTTTCGTGCCGAGCGTCGCAGCCGCGACGCGCCCCGTCCTGGTGCTCGTCGCCCCGTCGCTCAGGTGATCGCCCCGCGCCCCAGTCACACCCTCATGATCAGCGCCACCGTCATTTCTGCCAGCACTATTGGCCATTGCGTCTGATGGCTCTGGACTCTCCACGGGGGCGTTTGCCGCGCCGGTTGCATGACGATCTTCACTGTCACTTCGCTGGCTGGAAGCGTCTCGCCAGTGGCGAGTGGTTTGTCCAAAGCGCCGTTTGAGTAGCTCGTGGAGGAGCAAATCCAAGGCGCGCTCGACCACGGGGGCGAAGTCATTGCCAGGGTGGGCGTGCCGCGAGAGTTCGTGGGCGAGCTCGAGCTTGCGCTTCAGCGCACCCGAGGCCGTGAAACGAATGATGTATCGTTCGGTAGCAATCGGCTCGATCTGTCGGCGGTCGGGTTTGTTGTAGCGGTTGTTCGGTCCCAGCACTGGTTGCGAGGAAACGCGGGCGCTGGTTTCGGGCTCGGTCATGGTGCCGGCGGAGTCGGCCTCGCGAGCTCTCGGCGCGGTTGCCGTGTGCTCGCCAGGCGCCACGGTGTCAGCGGCTGCTTGCTGCGTTGGGCGGGCGTCTGGAGTTTGCCCTGTGAAGGATGCGTGAATGGTCTGCTGGCCCGTGCCCGCGCCAGAGGCTCGCTGCGTAGAGGATGCGGGAGAGGCCTGTGTGGCGGTTGCGGTGGGGCTCTGGTTGCCTTTAGGCGCGGGGGCTGGCCCTCGTGTAGGGGCTGCGCTGGCGTGTTTAGATGGTGCGCCTGCGGGCTGCGAGGGCGCAGAGGTGCCGTGCCATCGTGCTTTGTCGTGGCCTGCGGCGCTAGTTTCGCGCTGGCCAGCATCCGGCGGCTTCACTCCACCCCAGCCGTTCGATCGCCGCTCGGGAGCTTTCCGGACGCTTGCCGCGACATCGGGGCGTGGAAAGCGCTGTGCTAGCACCTCGCGGGTTCGCTGGATCGACTTGCCGCATACTGCGGCAAGTAGCTCTCCGCAGTTGCCTTCATGCAAGTGTGGTTTGAGAAGCGCGATCGCGCTCAGCGAGAGACCGCCGCTGGCAAGTAGCGGAAACAGAGCGGGGAAGCGCCGGGCGAGGCGGGCCGCATCGATGCGCCGACACGCCTCGTCTTCGGTCAGTCCGAGCCATGTCACGCAGTACTCGAACATGGATCTGCATGCCGCGTGCAGGTGCAGGCGGCGATCCTCCACCTCGCCGAGGTGCGCGACCAGTTCCGCCGTCAAAGCTCGCGTGCCGCGCAGCGCTCGCTGCATTCGATCGCAGAGTTCGGCATCCGTCAGGTGTTCCAGCCTCCAGAAGGGCGGAAAGTTGGTCATGGCAGTCTCCCTCGCCGCTCCCTTTCAAGCGCCGTGCCGCGAGTCGGTGTTCGCATTTATCGCGCGGCAGACTCCGGCGCAGGCTGGCGCTCGCCAGACGCCGCCAGTGGCTCGCCATGAGCCCACAGGAGCGGCGGCAACGCCCGTATCCGTTACATCGCGGATCGGGGCAGAGTTGGTTCGGGACCAGGGCGGTCATCTCCGGTTCATGGACATCGGGTTGCACCGTCGGCTCTGGCTGGGCAGGGGGCCCATTTTGCAGCGGCAAATCCTATTGCATCCAGCTCGAGGCACTCTCGATGATGGACCCGACGAGACCATATTCACGCGCTTCGGCGGCATTGAGCCAGTGGTTGCGTTCCGTGTCCTGGCTGATCTTTTCCAGAGGCTGTCCGGTGGCGCGGGCGAAGATGTCGTTGAGCCGAGCGCGCATCAGCAGGATCTGCCTTGCCTCTATCTCTACATCAGAAGCAGGGCCACCCACGCCGCCGAGCGGTTGATGCAACAAGAAGCGGGTGTTCGGAAGCGCAAAGCGGTTCTCGCGCCGCGCGGCCACGTAGATCAGGGCACCGGCGCTGGCCACCCATCCCGTGCCGAGCACGTGTACCTCCGGCTTGATGAAGCGGAGCACGTCGTGGATGCTATCGCCTGCCTCCACGTGACCGCCCTGAGAATGAACGATAACCCGGATCGGACTGCTGCCGCGCTCGGCCAAGGCCAAGAGCTGGCCGCAAACCTGCTCGGCCAGTGCGGTGTTCACTTCTCCAAAGATGAGCACGGTGCGAGCAGCAAACAGATGCTCGCGCACGAGGGAGGAGGGATCGTTATCGCGGGCAGGGGCGGCGGAGAGGAGAGCTGGGGGCATGTGGATTCCTTGCTTCCCGTTCTGAAGTGCAGGCGCCGCACTCGCCATATCCAGGCGTCTCAATCTCTTGCCCAGGGCTCTCGCTGGTGGACGAAAGCGCCAAGACAAGGCAAGCTGCAGGTATGTCGTTCACTTTCCCGATCCTGGAGGTGCACGTGGAGCGGAGCCGTACGGCTCTGCGTGTGGTCGCGCGCGGCGTCTCGAGCGGCAGCGTGACCGGCGGCAGCGTGACCGGCGGCAGCGTGACCGGCGGCAGCGTGACCGGCGGCAGCGTGACCGGCGGCAGCGTGACCGGCGGCAGCGTGACCGGCGGCAGCGTGACCGGCGGCA
>JAICQL010000081.1 GCA_025937895.1 Polyangiaceae bacterium
CCATGTTGTCGTCCGTGGCATCATGCCAGGGCAGATCCAGGATCCAGTCCAGGTACGTACGCACCACCGTGTACTCGGCGCTGCCCACCTGCATCGTGCGCAGGCGCTTGAGCTGCTTCTTGGCGACCTGATCCGCTTCCGTCGGCAGCTCTGCCTTGGCGATGCGCTCTTCCAGCCCGTCCAGGTCGCCTTGATCCCCTTCGTCCTCACCCAGCTCTTCCTTGATCGCCTTGAGCTGCTGGCGCAGCACGTATTCGCGCTGGTTCTTGCCCATCTCCTCCTTGATCTGGGAGTTGATGCGCTCGCGCATTTTCAGGATCTCGAGCTGACGGGTGAGCAGGCGCAATACCTTGCGGATGCGCTCCTTGATGTCGACGGTCTCGATCAGCTGCGACTTCTCCTCGACCGGCGCGTCGAGGTTGGCGGCCACCAGATCGGCCAGGGCGCCCGGCGCCTGGATCGAGTCGATCAGGGAGGCTGCCTCGCGCGGCAGCTCCGGCATGAGCTGGATCACCTGCTTGGCCACGTCGCGCAGGCTCATGGCCAGCGCCTCCGCCTCCACGTCCTCCAGCGAGGGTGACTCCACCCGGTGGATCTTGGCGCGCAGGTACGGGCTGGTCTGGGTCAGATCCGACAGCCGGATGCGCACCAGGCCCTGTAGGATCAACGAGTAGTTGCCCGAACTGTGCTTGAGCGCCTTGAGCACGCGCGCAGCGCAGCCGACGGGGTACAGATCATCGGCGCTGGGATCATCCGTCGCCGGATCGCGCTGGGCGAAGATGGCGATCACCGGTGAGGGCTGGTTGTGGACCTCTTCTACCAGGGCCACGGACTTTTCACGGCCCACGTCGAATGGCGCAACGGCTCCGGGAAACAGCACCGCATTGCGTATCGGCAGTACCGCTAGCTCGTCTCCGAAGCGCATCTCCTCTTCGGTCGGAGGCGGAGCGGGCGTGGGGGGCATCTTCTTGCTGCTCATATCGAGTCCTCGGGAGGCGGCGGTGGGAAGGAAAGGGTACGAGAAAAGGGAAGGTCAGCGGGACAGCTGTCCAGGGTACGTAGATCGGAAGCTAATCATGGTGAACGGCCAGCGCTATCATTTCGCCGCGAAAATCCTTCCTGTGGCGAAGCGCTGACTTGCAGCCGGGCCGGGGCGCCCCGCGAGCGCCCGGCCACGCAGAGTTGAAATGACCCTTGGCCAGTGGCCCAAGCTGCAGCAGTGTGGGCCGTGTGTCGGATGGCGGCGCGCACGAGTGGCCACCCGCGCGGGGTGTAGTTATGAATGAGGCCGTGACGATACGTTCTGTTTTCTTCGGCACGCCGGCGTTCGCCGTGCCTGCGCTCCAGGCGCTGCATCGGGTAACGCAGGTGGTGGGCGTCGTGAGTCAGCCCGATCGCCGGGCGGGCAGAGGGATGCAGCTGACGGCGCCGGCGGTGAAACAGGCTGCGCTCGCGCTCGGTCTGCCGGTGATTCAGCCGGAGAAGGTTCGCAACGGTGAGCTCGAGCGCTGGCTCCGGGAGCGTGAAGCCGACGTCGCGCTCGTGGCTGCGTATGGGCGGATCCTGCCTGACGGCGTCCTGAACGCGCCCCGGCGCGGGTGTCTGAACCTCCATGCGTCCATCTTGCCCGAGTATCGCGGCGCCGCGCCGATCCAGTGGGCCCTGCTCGACGGCAAGACGGAGACGGGCATCTCGCTGATGCAGATGGACTCCGGCATGGATACCGGAGCGGTGTTCGCCACGCGGCGAATGGCCGTTCCCCCGCGCATGAACGGTGGTGAGCTGAGCGAGGCGCTCGCTCAGCTGGCAGCGGAGATGGTCGGCGCCGAGTTTCTGGCTGCTGTCTCGGGCTCGCTGCAGGCGGTGCCACAGGACTCGGCACGCGCCACGGCAGCGCCGCCTCTGACGCGAGAGCAGCTCTGGCTGGACTGGACGCGCGGCGCGCCGGAGCTCATCAATCAGGTGCGGGCCTTCGCGCCCGCGCCCGGCGCGGTCACTCGCATCGGTCAGAAGCGGCTCAAGGTGCTGGATGCTCAGCTCGGCTGGTGCGAGCAAGGCCACCCCCCGGGTACCCTGCTGGCGGGCGCCAGCGGCACCCTGGAGGTCGCGTGCGGCAGCGGCACTCTGGAGCTGCTGCGCGCGCAGCTGGAGGGCGGCCGCCCGCAGGGCGCCGCCGAGCTGCAGCGCGGCCGCGTGCTCCAGCCCGGCCAGCGCCTGGCCGTAACGCTGCAGGAAGCATGAACGATAGCAGTGAGCGCTACCCGCAGACCCAGCTCCTGCTGGCGGACCTGGCGCGAGAATTTCCCGCCTTCCGCATCGTGCCGAAGCGCGGCAACCACTTCTCACTGGCGATCGACCTGGCGCTGAAGCTGATCACGCTGGGCGCGCAGCGGCGCTATCTCACGCACTATCACACGGTCATCGGCTACACGCTGTACGTGCCGCCCGTCTGGGAGACGATGTCCGACGTGGCGCGCGTCATCCTGCTGCGCCACGAGCGTGTGCACCTGCGGCAGCGCCGGCGTTACGGCTTTCTGCTGTTCGCATTTCTGTACCTGGTGCCGCTCCTGCCGCTCGGGCTGGCCTATGGCCGGGCCCGCCTGGAGTGGGAGGCCTATCAGGAGACGCTGCGGGCCACGGTCGAGCTGCGAGGCTTTGGCGCGCTCGCCGACGGGCAGCTGCAGGACGAAATCGTGCGCCGCTTCGTGGGCGGCGACTACGGCTGGATGTGGCCGTTTCCTCGCCGAATTCGCGCCTGGATCGATCAATGGCTGCAGGAGCTGCAACGCGCTGAGACACGACCGTTGACAGCTGAGCCCGGGCCGGCCGGAAGCCCCTGACGGCGTTCTCCGGTATGTGGGTGTGATGACGACTCTCACGCCTTGGAAGCGCTGCGGCGAGACGCGGCGCAGGTGAGCCCTAAAGCTAGGTTTTCACTTCCCGGGGGCTCGCCAGCCTATCGGCTAGTATGCTAGTTACCTCAGCGTCGGATGAGTGGCCTTCGGGCTCCTGAGCGTCCGCGAGCGGGCTCATGCGTCAGCAGCGTTCGCCGGGTTGTCAGGACGGGGTGTTGCCAGGCAGTGTTGCCCAAGCAGTGTTGCCCGGCAGGTCATCAGACAGCGTTGTCAGAACAGGATTGTCAGGACAGGGTTATCAGACGACGGTTGTCAGGAGAGGTGCTCGAGCAGAAGGTCGGCAGGGGCGCACAGCGTGCATACCCGCCAGAATGCCCAGCTAGATTTCAGTACATTGACTCGACTGCCGTT
Organism: Polyangiaceae bacterium; assembly: GCA_025937895.1. Classification (GTDB taxonomy): domain Bacteria; phylum Myxococcota_A; class Polyangia; order Polyangiales; family Polyangiaceae; genus SZUA-265. The sequence continues at coordinate 3,267 of JAICQL010000081.1, forward strand.
GGAAAACCCATCAGCCCGTGATCGGATGCTGCCCTGCCGAGGGTAATACCTCTGGGCACTACATCCCCCTTCAGGTCCCCTCGCGACAAACCAGCACGCCCTCAGGACCTACAGCATTGCTGAAGCTCCTCATCGATGAACCACGGGTCTAACGACAAAGGCCGAACGTGAAGATCTCTTGCCCCACCTGCTCGGCGAAGTACTCGGTCGCCGACGAAAAGATTCAGTCCCGCCTCGCGAAGATCCGCTGCCGCAAGTGCAGCTCCACCATCGTCATCGATGGCACCGCGAGCCCAGCCAAGGTCTACGTGGGCGACGCCAACACGGCCATCTCGCCCAGCGGCCCACCCCACGACATGGAAGCGGCACCCGGCAGTGGCCGGGGCTCTGCTCCCGCAGGGGGCTTGTCGGAGCCAGTGGGCCCCGCGGCGGATGAATACGCGGTCGACATCGCTGACAACGATCAGCGGAACATGACCATCCACCAGATCGTCGGGGCCTACAACGAGGGCCTGATCACCGCCGACACCTATATCTGGAAAGAGGGCATGGCCGACTGGCAAACCCTCGCGGAGGTCAAGGAGGTGGCCGATGCGCTGCATGCTGCAGCGCGTCCGGCCGCGGCTCAGCCTGCCGCCGTGCGGCGTACCACGCACAACTCGTCGGCGGATCTCTTCGGTCGCATCCACACGGCGGGCGGCGAGGATGACATCACCACCAGCGCGCCCGAGCCTTCACCGGCCATGACGGCAGGCACCGGGGCTCGCAACGAGTCGTCCGTGCTCTTCTCGCTGAGCGCGCTCACTGGCACCGCCGCGGCACCCGCTGCTTCGACACCTGCCGGCGCCCCCAAGAAGCGCAATGACGATTCGGGTCTGATCGATCTGCAGGCGCTCACGGCCACCGACACCAGCGGCGCCGCAGGCGGAGCATTCGCTGCAGCGCCCAACACCTTCGGCGCTTCGCCGCTCATCTCGGCACCCCTGGGCGGCGTCAGCGGCCCGGCGCTCGCGGGCGGGCGTAGCTCCGGTGGCCGCTGGGGCTTGATCGCGGCAGCGCTGTTGCTGGGCGTCGCCCTGGTCGGCGCCGCCTTGATCTTCGTCAAGGGCGGCGGCACCGAGCCCGAGCAGCCCACGTCCGCGCTCGACCAGCAGCAGCCGGCAGCGGCGCCAGCTCCAGCCGCGCAGCCCGTGAAGGAGCCGGAGGACACGGCTGCGGCGCCGGACGATGCCGAGAAGCCGGAGAAAGAGGACCCCGAAGGCACCACCCGCCCCGTCGCCGCGGAGGAGTTGCCGACGGTTGCGCCGGACAAGCCTGCCGCCCCGCGTCCAGCGGCGCCCAGGGCCCCGCGCCCCGCGGCACCCAAGCCGGCTGCCAGCGCTCCCGCACCTGCGCCTGCACCAGAGGCGCCCAAGCCGGCTGCAGCACCCAAGCCCGCCGCTGCCGAGCCCAAGAAGCCGCGCTGCGACTGCAAGCCGGCGGACTTGCTGTGCGCGATGAAGTGCTCGGCGAAAAAGCCCTGAGCCGTACTCCGCTGTTAGCTCCACTGTAGCTCCACTGTGAGCCGCACTGTGGGCTCCACTGTGTGGGCTACGGCGCTGGGCGTCGCTGGCGCGGCGGTGGCCCGCCAGCGGCGCTAGCACTCAGCGGGAGAACGCTGCTCTCCGAGCTCACTCACTCGGAGAACACCGCGGGTACGGCCAGGCGCAGCGGGCCGCGCGGGGCGGCGCTCTCCCAGACGCTGCCCCGGCGATCGCTGGTGCCGGAGCGGATCCAACCATCTGCGCGCACCAGCGCAAAGGGGGCGCGCGGAGCCGGCGCGGCGCTGCCGGCGGGCACCACCAGCACCGAGACCCCTACCACGGCTGAGGCGCCCGTCGCTGCGGAGCTGGCGAGCGGCTCGCCCGTGGCTGCCGGTGCGGCTCCACACGCCGCCGCGACCCGCCCGCTCACGTCCTTGCGCACGCAGCGCGCGAGCGCGGCCGATGCTGCGGGAAAGCGCTCGGCGCGAGCCCGGATCAGCTCGGCGGCGGCCACGCGTACCTCATCGGAGGGATGGTGCTGCAGAAACCAGAGCGGCTGCTCCATCTGCGAGCAAGCTTGTCCGGTAAGGCGCAAGCCCACGAGCGCATTCACCAGCACGTAGCTGCGCGCATCCTCGAGCGCGGCGCACAGCGGCTGGGCGGCGAGCTTCAGTCGCCGGGCGCTGCGCCCCAGCGCGGCGACCGCGTTGCTCGCCACGGCCACGTCCTCATCTCCGCGCAGCTGAGCCAGCCGCGGCAGGTCGCCGGCCAGCGCCGCGTCCGCCAGCGACCACACGGCATTGGCGCGCACGCTCGGGTCGGCGTCTGCGCTCAGCCGTAGCAGCGTCTCGCGCGCTGCCGCATGGCCGCCCAGCACCTCGGCGATCTTGGCGCGGCTGGCCGTGCTGGCGCTCTGCACCAGCTCTTCCAGCAGTCGCGCAGCGCGCGGCTCCGCCACTCCCGCGAGCGCCTCCAGCAGCGCGTCCTTCACGGGGCCCGAGCTCACCTCGAAGCGCCGCAGCACGCGCGCCAGTTGCTCATCGCTCGGGTCATCGGCGAGCGGCCCCGCCAGCGCCACCGCCAGTAGCTCATCCTGACCCGACGGTGCGCGTTCCAGGCGGCTCATCAGCTCGTCCAGGCTGGCTCGCGTGCCCACGCGCCGCAGGGCGATGGCCGCCGTCCAGCGGGTGGGGAACAGCGGCGCATCCAGCGCCTCGAGTAGCACGGAGTCTGCACCCGCAGGGCCCAGCTGCCCCAGCGCCTCGAGCGCGATGGCGCGCTGATACTCGTCGTTACTGGCGGCGATCGGCAACAGCGCGGGCGCTGCTCGCGGGCTGCCGGTGCGGCCGAGCAAGCCGATCAGCGCGGCGCGCTCCAGGCGGTTGCCGCGCGCCCTCGTCGCCGCCAGCTCGATGGGCTCCACCGCAAGCCCCAGGTGCTGCTCTGGCTCGAGCAAGCGACCGGCAGCGTCGATCGCTGCGCGCCGCTCGGCGGGGCTGGCCGACGTCAAGTACTCCAGCACCGCTGGCAGGGTCGTGCGATCGCCGCAGTCGGCCAGAGCCGGCAGCGCACGAGTGGCGTCCACCACGCCTTCGCGCAGGGCACGCAGGATCAGCGCCGTCGCGTGCTGCCCGCCGATCGCGCCCAGCGCCGCGACACAGCTGCTGGCAGCTTCGGGCTGCGGCGCCTGAAAGACGCAGCGCTCCAGGCTGGGCACGGCTCCGCTGCCTGCGCGGGCCAGCGCGCGCTCCAGCCGCGGGCCGAACCACTGCCGGCGCTGCGCGGCGCTCAGCATCGCCTCCACGCTGCTGGTGGTGCCGATCGACGCCAGCGCGTTCAGGGCGGCGTTCTGCACCTCCGGATCGGCCTCGCTGTCGAGCAGCGCTCCCAGCGACCACACTGCTTCCTCGTAGCGCAGCTGCCCCAGCGCCACGGCTGCCGCCGCCCGCACCGTGGAGTCGGCGTCGTTCAGGGCGACAATCAGTGCGCTGGCGGCTCGCGCATCACCCAGCGTGCCCAGCGCGGCCACCGCCTGCCGTCGCAGCGGAGCACGCGGCTCTTGAATGCGCCCGATGAGCGGGACGACGGCACGCTCGTCTCCCAGATCCTCCAGCGCGGCGATCACGGCATGACGGACCTCCGGATCACTGTCGTCGAGGTGACCGAGCAGGAACAGGCTGGCGTCGGGGCTCTCGGAGTTGCCCAGCGCGAGCGCGGCGGCGCTCCGCACCGAGGCGTCCGGATCCTCCAGCACCCGGCCGAGCGCCGCGGCGCTGCCCGGGTGAGGCAGCACGCCGAGCACCTCGGCGGCCGCCGCGCGCACGCGTGGATCGCCGTCGTTGAGCCATTTGAGCACCCGGGCGCCGGCCTCCGGCAAGCGGATCTGCAGCGCGGCGTCCGCCACGCGCAGGCGCACCTCTGGATCGGGGTCCGCAAACAACTTCGGCAGCAAGCGCCGCTGCACGCTGTCCGGCAGGCGCCCGAGCTCCGCTGCAGCGCTGCGCCGGGCTTCGACGCTGGGCGCCTCCAGGCCTTGCTCGACGGCCCGGATGCTGCCGGGCCAGACCATCTCGTCGGTGCCGCCGGTCCAGCCCGCTGCGGACGCGGAGCAAACCCAGAGCGAGCTGATCAGCGCGATGCGGTTGAGGTGGCGCGCCACGATGGCCACAGCGTACCAGAGCTGTGGCCGGGGGCTACTCGCCGCCGTCCGCGGCGCCATTCGGCGGTCATTCGCCGCTACTCTGCGGTCATTCCGCCGCTACTCGGCATCGGGAACGACTGCAAAGCTCGAGCGGAGCCGCGCCTGCCAGACGGCCTCGAGCGCCGGAAACGCCGCCAGCGGCTCCGGGCGCGCGGGGAAGCGGCCCTCCAGGTCATCACCCAGCAAGCGCACCAGGTGCGCGGCATGGCGGGCGGCCTCCGGCGTGTCGACGTCGATCCAGCACGCGCTGCCGATATCGCTGGCGAAGAACTCGCCACGTTCGCTGAGCGCTCGCACACCATCGCTGAGCGAGCAGTCGCCCTTGGCTCGGTACACCTCGTCGAGCGCCTCGAGCAAGCTGGGTCCGACTCGGAACACGCCCGAGTCGAGCGCGTTGTAGCTGCTCAGCGTCTTGGAGATCTCGACGATGCGGTTGCCCTCGACGCGCACCTTGGTGGCGTCGTCGAGATCGAAGCAGCGCGGGATGTCATAATCCACGCCCAGCACGCACGAGCCCGCAGCAAACTCGGGCGAGAGCACCGCGCTGACGACACGCGGCGAATACAGGTGATCGGCCATCGACAGCACACAGCCGGAGCCGACGAAGTCGCGCGCCGCGAGCACCGACACCCCGTTGCTCTTGGAATACTGCTCGTTGAGCAGATAGCTCACCTGCAGGCCGAGCGAGCTCTCTTGCTCGAGGGCAGCGCGGATCTGATCCGCCTGATATCCCAGCACCACTGCCGCTTGCTCGATGCCGCTCGCTGCCAGACAGCGCAGCACGCGCACGAGCAGTGGGACGGACTCCACCTCGCGCAGCGGCTTGGGGAAGGTGTCATCTTCGCCCGCTCGGAGCCGCGAGCCGAAGCCGGCGGCAATCACAACTGCACGTTTGATCGGGTGATCCATCATGGGACAAGTCCTGTAAGACAGGCTCTTCAAGAGCCGGACCAGCCCCTAACACGCCGCAGGCGACAGACCAATTATCTTTTCTATTCAATGGGTTAGCCATGCGCCAAGTGTGTTCGAACAACCACAGTGTCGCAAATTCACGACACCGCCCGCACAGGCTTTGGCCCGCGGTTAGGCGCAAGTGGTTTCACCGGCCATTTCCAGGGCTTGTACAAGTATGCCGCAGCGGCGGGCAGGGTGATGTGGGCTCAGGTGTGTCTTTCCTTACGCACCTGACCCCGAGATCCGCGCCTGCTCTTTTTTCATTTTCGCCGCGAAAGGCTGCCCTCCGTCACGGGCCACGCGCGGCGCGCGGGCGGGTCCCGAGATTGCAAGCACGTGGGCAAGCTGATAGCCACAGGCCTTTATGAAAGCTCCCGAACACATCACTCCTCCGAACGGCAAGCTCGCCGTTTTTCTCCCCGGTTTGGGAGCGGTGGCCACGACCTTCGTCGCTGGTTGCATGCTTGCCCGCGCCGGCAAAGCCGCGCCGATCGGCTCGCTCACGCAGATGGGCACGATCCGGCTGGGCAAGCGCACCGAAAATCGCGCGCCCAAGATCGCTGACTTCGTCCCGCTCGCGCAGCTCCCGGATCTGGAGTTTGCCGGCTGGGATCTGTTTCCCGATGATGCTTACGAGTCGGCAGCGCACGCGCGCGTGCTCGATCCCCACCATCTGGAGCAGGTGAAAGCCGAGCTGTCGCGGGTCAAGCCGATGCCCGCGGTCTTCTACCCCGAATACGTGAAGAAGCTGCACGGCACGCACGTGAAGCAGCAGGGCAGCAAGGCCGACATGGTGGAGGCCGTGCGTGAAGACATCCGGCAGGTGCTGAAGAGCACGGGCGCTAGCCGGGGCGTGGCCGTGTGGTGCGGCTCCACCGAGGTGTACATCGAGCCCAGCGCCGTGCATCAGAGCATTCAGAGCTTCGAGCAAGGCTTGCTCCGCTCCGATCCTCAGATCAGCAGCAGCCAGATCTACGCCTGGGCGTGCCTGAAGGAGGGCGTGCCCTACGCCAATGGCGCGCCCAACCTGGAGGTGGACTTTCCCGCGGCGCACGCGCTGGCGCGGGAGACGCAGACCCCGATCGCCGGCAAGGACTTCAAGACCGGGCAGACGTTGATGAAGACGATCCTGGCGCCGGGCCTCAAGGCTCGCCTGCTGGGTCTGCGCGGCTGGTTCTCCACCAACATCCTCGGCAACCGCGATGGTGAGGTGCTCGACGACCCGGACAGCTTCAAGACCAAGGAAGTGAGCAAGCTGGGCGTGCTCGAGCACATCTTGCAGCCAAAGCTCTATCCAGAGCTTTACGGCAACATCTATCACAAGGTGCGCATCGAGTATTATCCGCCCCGCGGCGACGCCAAGGAGGGCTGGGACAACCTCGATATCCAGGGCTGGCTCGGCTACGACATGCAGATCAAGGTCGATTTCCTGTGCCGTGACTCGATCCTGGCTGCGCCGATCGTCCTCGATCTGGTCATGTTCATGGATCTGGCCAAGCGCGCCGGGTTCTCGGGCGTGCAGGAGTGGCTGAGCTTCTACTTCAAGAGCCCCATGACGGCGCAGGGCCTGTACCCCGAGCACGATCTGTTCATCCAGCTGATGAAGCTGAAGAACACGCTGCGCTGGATGCAGGGTGAAGATCTCATCACCCACCTGGGCAACGAGTACTACGACTGAGCAGCAGCAGCACGCCGCGCTCGGCGCGGCGTCTCCGGACGGCTGCCGGGCAGTTGCTCCGGCAGCCGCTTCTGGCAGCCACTCGGCGCAGCAGCTCGAGAGCAGCTCAGGGCAGGCCGCTGTTGCGGCGCGTGATCCAGTGCACCCCGAGCAACACGGCCGAGGCCAGGGTCCAGACCCAGGGCGGCAGGATGGGGGCCACCTGCCGCTGGGCCGCGACGCGCGTGGCCTCCGGTAGCGGCAAGGTCGAGATGCCGGCCATGTCCACTGCAGTCCCGCTCGTGACTCGTGCGATCGCATCCAGGCGGGCCCGGTCGGGGCGGCTGTCGGCAAAGGCCACGCCGCCGCGCTCGCACGCGAAGTCGTGCCGGCTTGGCGGAGCTTCACCAATGCGTACCCGGGCGGTGTAGCCGCCCGCCTGCAACCCGCTGATCCGCAACTCTGCCGGCTCCGCCGCGTCACCCGGCAGCACGCGCACGATCGGCTGCTTCGTCTCGGGGCTCAGCGGGGTGAGGGTCAAGTTCACCTGACCCGTCATGCCGGGCAGGCGCGTGACCCGCAGCAGGGCGTCAGGCTCGTCCTCCAGGCACTCTCCCACCACCTCGACCCGCGCCGCTTCGTAACGAGGATCCCGCATCAGCCAGCCGAGGAGGCCATCCCAGAGCGCGCCGTAGGAGCGGCCTGCCACCCGCGCCGCCATCGGACCGAAGGCGAGGCGATGGGTCGAGTCGACGCTGAGCGCGATGGTGCGGCCATCGCCGGCCTCACCCAGCGCCAGCACCGGCATGCTCTGGCCCGTCGCCAGCGAGATCTCCGGATGCTCCCAGAGCACGATGGCGCCCGGGCGAGCCTGGCCCAGATAGTTGGTACCCTCCATCGGCGGCAGCGAGAGACCCAGCAGATCCCGGATGGGGCGGGTGACCGCGGCGGCCAGCCCGGCCTGGGTATAGCGAGGGACGAACGCCTTCGAGTCGGACGCCTTGTCGCGGCGCGGCTGCTCCACCGGCAGGATGGAGTCGAGCGGCGTCCCGGCGTAGCTGCCGCCGGCAAAGGAGGAGGGCCCGCCCACCATGATCAGGCCGCCGCCCAGCTCCACGTAGGCGGCGAGCCGCTGCAGGTATTTGTCCAGCCGGTAGCGGCGCGCGTCGATGTCCTGCAGGATGATGGCGTCGAAGCTGCGCAGGTGCTCGGTGAACAGCTCATCGACGGGGAAGTGGATCAGCGCCAGCTCATACGAGGCCGCGCCCGGATCATCGCCTTCACTGTCGCGCAGGATGAAGAAGGCCACCACGTCCACCGACTCGTCGCTCTTGAGCCAGCGGCGGAGCGCTCGCACGTCATATGTCGGACGCCCCGCCAGGTGCAGCAGGCGGATGCGATCGCGCGCGACCACGAAGGTCAAATAGCGCGTGTCGTTCTCCGGGATGATGTCGCCGGAGGGCGCCTCGATCGAAACCTCGATCACCCGCCCGCCAGCGCGATCCAGCGTGATCTCGAGCTCCACGGTGCCCATGCCATCGCGAATCTCGGCGACGCCGGTGGCGAGCTCCGCCGCCTCCACCCCATCGCGCAGCTCGCGCACGTGGACGGGGATGCGGCCGCACTGCACGTCACCGTCACAGCCCACCTCCACCGTCACCGCCAGCGGCTGATGGGCGACGGCCACACCCGCGGCGCGCACCGCACGTATGCTGGCGTCCGCCGGCGCCTCCTTGATCACCGCCACGGTGTGCACCGGCACTCCGAGCCCCGCCACCGCCTCGCGCAAGCGAGCGTCGTCCAGGTCCTCCACCGGCCGAGCCATGCGGCCGTCGCCCACGACGATCACCGCACGTGGCCGCTCGCCAGGGGCGCTGCTGAGCTCACGCAGCGCCTGAGCCAGATCGCTGCGCGCCCCGCGCGTCGGGATCTCGATCGGACGCTTGGCGAGCGGGATGGGCTCGAGCGGGCCCTCACTGAAGCCCAGCACCTCCAGGCGTGCGCTCTGAAAGTGCTCCACGATCTGCTCGACGGCGCGCGCGGCGCGCTCGAAGCGCCGGCCCTCATCCGCAGGCAGCCTCATGCGCCGCGCCTGATCGACGAGCACGACCACGCGCGGCCCCACCAGGCTGGCCTGAGACTCGACCTGAACGGGCCGCAGGACGGCCAGCGACACGCCCGCAGCCGCCAGCACACCGCTCAGAAAGATGGTCCAGCTGCGCTGGCGGTGGGTCCACAGCTCGTACACCAAGAGGGCGATGGCGCCGGTGAACAGGCAGGCGGTCAGGATCACGACCCAGCGATCGACGTCCTCGGTGATGGCCCAGCTGGTGCTCACGCCCAGGCTCCGTGCTGGTGACTGTGACGGCGGCTGCAGGTGCTCATCGGCGCTGGCGCCCACGCCGCCGCATCAGCTCCTCGGCGTGGACCTGGTCATCCTTGTAGTCCAGACACAACACGTACATGGCCAGATTGATGGCCAGGCGCAGCGCGAGCTCACGCTGCTCCTGCCCGCCGGGCTCCACGCGCAAGACAAACCCGCCGCCTCGCTCCTGGCTGATGGCGCCCAGTAGATCGTGCGAGGAGAGCAGCACGGAGGCCATCCTGCCGCTGTGGATCACCTCCAGATAATCCGGGCCGGGCACGCGCCCCACGGGGCCGTCGAGCAGGTAGTAGGACTTGTACAGCACGTGCTGCGGCGGCAGCCGTACCACCGGGCTCTCCGGAAGCACACGGCTGAGCTCGTTGCGCACGCTGCGACCGAACGCGCCGGATGCTGGGTTGGAGTCATCCACGAACAGCACACCGCCCAGGCTCAGATACAGGCGCAACCCGCGCAGCTCCGGATCGGAGAGGGGCTGCACCGCCTGCTCGCCAAACCACACGGTGAACGGCTCTTCCAGTAGCTCGGTGGAGTCAGCCGCGACGGCGCTCACCGTCAGCCGAGCGGGCGCGCTCGTGCGCCGGATCAGCTCCCAGGACCAGCTGGAGGGGCCGCTGCTGCGCGCACCATTTGCCGGCCGCTGCCCGGTGCTGAGCACGCGCGGATGAAAGGCACCGTCCTGCCCGAAGGCGCGCGCGCGCGAGCTGACTGCCGTCAGCGCGCCCAGCGCTGCCAGCGCCTGGCGGCGGCTCAGTCGAAATCGCGGACTCGCCACGCTCCGTCCTCTCGCTCCAGCTTGACGGTGTGTCCACCGGGAAGACGCACCGTGGCACGCCGGCCGTCGATCTGGATGTCTGCAGCGCCAGGATCGGCGAGCGCGGCCACGACACTGGTCAAATGGCTGTCCAGCGTGCTGCCCGCGTCCGCGGTCAGCACGCGCAAGAGCCCCGCGAAGCTGCGGCGTGCGAGGACCTCGCGCAGCTCTTGCAAGGCGGCCTCTGGAGTCGCGGCGCGGGCCGGCAGCGCCGCGGCGGCGGCGACGCGAAATTCGCCGTCCTCGAGCACGACGGATGCGGCATGGCCGTCCCCGTAGCTCACCCGCGCTGACGTCTCCAGCTGGGCGTTGGCCGCGGTGGCCGCCGAGGCGATGGCCAGAAGCTCCTTGCGCTCGCGCGCGAGCACGCGCTGCACGCCCTCACGCCCCCAGGCCTGACGCGCCGACTCGCTCAGCAGGGCATGCACGGCGCTCGCGTCACCGCGCTGCAGGGCCTCGTTCCAGCTCTTTGCTGCCAGCTTGGGGTCGGGGATCTGGGGACCGGAACAGGCCCAGCAGGCCAGGGTGGACAGCACAAAACCCGAAATGGACGGTCGCGCGGCGACGCTCGCAGCTGCGCGAAGGAACATCGCCGATCGCTAGCGAATGCCGGGCTCCTTGGCTACCTTTTCTGAGGTCATGAGCGCAAATGGCTTGTCGGAACGGCAACGTCAGGTACGTCTTGCCACGGGGCCGCTCGGTATGGGCGCGCTGGGTTTGGTGCTCGGGGTGTTGCTCGGCTTGCTCGGTCAGAGCGACGTCTCGGCGGGGCTCACCTTGGCGGGCGCCGCGCTCTTGTTATGGGGATTGCACCGGCTCGGGCGGCTGGGCCCTGATCCGCCGTCGGGCAGCGCAGGCTAGCGGCGCGCGCGCTGCCGCAGGTCGAGCACCGCTAGACCTCACTGCGCAGCACTGCGATGCCCACCTGCGGCGCGAGCTCGGGCACGGGCTGGACTGCCAGGGCAAAGCGCCGCCCCGTGATGTCGAGCAGCGTGGAGAAGCTGCCATCGGCGCCCAGGTGCGCGAGCGGCTCGCGCTCGGCGATCGTGCGGGCGTTGATCTCCGGGGACTCGGGGGTGCCATACACGTCCTTGCCCACCACCACGAAGACATACAGGAGCGGCACGTTTTCCTTCTTGTCGCGCAGCTCTCGCTCGATCTGCCCACGCAGCGCAAACTCCAGGCGCAGGGCATAGCTCGACCAGGCCCAGCCGGTGACATACAGCGCCTGTATGGCGTCAGCGATGCGGACACCCTGGGCGGCAACCCACTCGGCGTCTGGCTTGCCCTTGACGCCATGAGCCTCGGGCATCGCGCCCAGCGCCTCCACGTATTCGCCGCTGGCGGCGCGCGCCAGCTCCGGAAAGGACGCGAACAGTGGCCTGCCCGCCATGCGATCCTGCTCGCGGTCGTTGCGAATGACGGTGCCGTCGAGCGAGGCGAGGGCGAAGAACGTCGACTTGGCTACCCGCAGGTCTTGCACCTTGCTCTGGGTGCGCGTGAGCAGCCGCCGGGCCGCTTCGGGATCACCGAGCGGATTGGCCTCACTGCTCCAGAGCTTGGCCATCTCCTCGGCACCGCGAGGCAAGCCCTGGCGCACCTCGCGGGCATCCTGCTTGGCGGTTTCTGCCAGGCGCCGAGCGTGAGCGAGCGCCCTGGCGACGCTCTCCTGATTCGTTCCTTCGCAGCCTGCCAGCAATGCGACCAGCAGCAGCAGCGCCCAGCGACGGGTGAGCAGCAGCACCCAGCTAGGGGTGAGCAGCCGCACCCAGCTAGGCGTGAGCAGCGCAGCCTCCACGGGCTCAGCCGAGCTCCGCTGCGGCAGCCTGAACTTGCTCCACATGCCCATTCACCTTGACGTTACGCCACACCTTGCGGACCACACCGCCCGCGTCCACGAGGAAGGTGCTGCGCACCACGCCCATGTACTCGCGGCCGTAATTCTTCTTCAGTGCCCAGACTCCATACGCCGTGGCCAGCTTCTTCTCGTCGTCCGAGAGCAGGGTAAAAGGCAGGGAGTACTTGCTGCGAAAGCGCTCGTGACTCGCGGAGCTGTCGGGGCTCGCCCCCAGCACGCGCACTCCCAGGCGCTCGAACGCGGGCAGCGCATCACGGAACCCGCAGGCCTCGGTGGTGCAGCCCGGGGTGTCATCCTTGGGATAGAAGTAGAGCACGTACGGGTGCCCGGCGAGCTCCGCCGCGGACAGCTCCTCTCCTGCCTGATCACGCAGCTGAAAGTCGGGGGCGGCATCACCTTCACCCACGCCGGCGCCGGTCGAGCTGCTTGCTCGGCCGGCTGCAGCGCGCGGGCGGGTGGCGCCAGCCGCGCTTGCTGCTGCCGCTTTCTCAACCGCTTTCTTGGCCACCTTCTCCAGCGCTGGCTTGGCCACTGCCTTCGTTGCCGAGCCCTTTGGGGCGCGCGGCGCCGCCGCGACAGCCCGCGCTCCGGAGCGCGCTGCAGCGCGCTGCCCCGTGGCTGGCTTCTCGCGCCGGGAAGCTGCGCTGGAGCGTGCCTTCTTCTTCACCGCCATGAAGGCGATCCTTATTCGGGAATTGGAGCGCTGACAACCAGCGCACCTTTGCCCCGATCGGTCCCCATCGCCGGCGTGCTGCGCATGCTGCCGAATCAAGGCGATTTGTGATTCACCCGAGCGTGCTCGCCAGCTAGAGTGAGTGCTCGCGCAACGGAGTCATCGACATGCTGGAACTGCCTGAGCCCGGCCTTTACAGGACCACCCAGCCCATGCCCGGGCACGAGCAAGAATTCCCTGCCGACGTACTCGTGTACCTCGGCAAACCGAGCAACGGTGGAGTCAAGTTCGTCACCCGGCCAGGGCGTAACCAAAATAACCGCTGGTACTGGGGAGAGCCCACCACACCTCTGCGCTCACCCAGCTGGGCTGCCACCTTGTTCCCGCTACGTTCGGAGGGCTTCTACACGTTGCCCGAGCGGATCGAGCTCGAGGGTGGCGGCTTCTGGCTGAAGAACGCGATCGTGCAACTCGGTTACAACGAGCGCGGCCGCGCCATCATCTTCGTCGGGCAGCGGCGGGAGGATGCAGAGCAGAACGTGCTGATCTTCGGTGATCGCGGGCTGCTCATCAGCGACGAGATGCTGAGCCGGCTGGAGTGGGCGCCGATCCTGCCCGTGACGGCCTCCAAGTAGGAACGCGCGTCGCTCGTTGCCAGGTGGGGTTGCTGCCAGGCGGGGTTGCCGCCGGGCGGCGACTCGTGTGGCCAGGGTTTGGCCGGCAGGCGCGCCGTTGCAGGACGGTCACTTTCGTCTCGATTCGTCCGGATCGAGGCACTAGAGTCCGCCCGTTAGTTTTTCGAGCCGAAGTGGCGGAATTGGCAGACGCAGCGGATTCAAAATCCGCCGCCCGCAAGGGCGTACCGGTTCAAGTCCGGTCTTCGGTACCGAGTTTTGCGGCCTCGATGGGGTGCGATGCAGGCGCTTCACCCTCACGGGCCCCTGGCCGGTGGATTGGGGTGAGCCAATTTTCGCCGTGCTGCCCAGTGCCGCGACGGCTCGCGCACGCGCGCGGCGGCCCTTCAGCGCAGCGGGCCTTAATCAACGCGGGGCCCTGCACGTAACCGATAAGCAAGATGAGCGCCGCTCGAGGACCAAACGGTGGTACCGCGCGCTCGCGCCTCACTCAGGGCGCACGACGGGCGCCCGGGCCATCTTCATTAACGGAGGCGGCGTCTCGACGATCCGCAGGGGTGCAGCCGGCAAACTTTACCCAGGTGGTGGTAACTAGTAGTAATCTTGGCGCTGCCGACGGAGCCCATGGCTGAATACTCCTGCCTCGTCGTCGAAGACTCGCCCATGATGCGTCAGCTCGTGGTGTTCGCGCTCGGGCGCATCAGCAATCTGAGCGTCACGGAAGCGGATGACGGCGTGGACGGGCTCCGAAAGCTCGCCGCGGGCAAGTTCGACATCATCCTGACGGACATCAACATGCCGATCATGGATGGGCTGAAGCTCATCCAGCGCGTGCGCATGGATGCGACCCATAAAGACACGCCGATCGTGGTCATCACCACCGAGGGTGGTCGGGAGGATCGCGAGAGAGCGCTGCGCCTGGGGGCAAATGCCTACATCACCAAGCCCATTCAGGCGCCCCGGGTGATGGCGACGGTAAAAGAGCTGCTGCGCATCACTTGACCCTTCGGGCGCGGTGGCCTCCACTTGGGAGCGCTCCACCACTCTTCGACGAGACCCTCCGACGAGAGGCCCTCCCAGGAGAGACCAGGCGCACGGCATGCGACCGACCACACTTGCAGACCTTCTGACCGGCAGCGCTCTGCTCGGCGCAAAGACGGCTCACATCAGCCTGGCCGATTGGCAGCGAGCGGTCGGGGTGCGACTGGCTCAAAAAGCCTTTCCCGAGCGCATCGCGGAGGGGGTGTTGACCGTGCGCGTGCCGTCGGCAACCTGGGCGCAAGAGCTCTCGTTGCTCTCGGAGCTGGTGCTCGAGCGGCTACGGGCGGCCGGGCACGACGTGACGCGCATGCGCTTTCAGGTGCACGCCACGCGCAGCGCGCCCGAGCGCCCGGTGACCGTCGTGCGGCGTGCGCCGCTGCCGGAAGCCCTGCAGGACACGCTGGAGCAGATCGACGATCCCGAGCTGCGCCGCGCCATCGCAGACGCCGCCTCGTACGGGCTCGGCCGAAGCGGCGAGAAGTAGAGCGCGACCGACCGAACCGCAATCGGCAGGCGCACCTGGCGCCACTCAAATGCAGCGACGCCGCAGCGACGGAGGTCGCTGCGGCGTCGGAGCGGCTCAGGCCAGCTCAGCTGGCCAGGGCCAGCGAGAAGCTGGGCGCGGGCCAAGGCCCGAGCGGGCTCACGGGATCTCGAAGCTCTTGTTCACCACCACGACGGGGGCACCGGTGAACTCCGGCACCTTGGCGCGACGGAAGAGCATCTTCACGCAGCTACCGGTGGTGGTGTTCTCGAACTTGCTGGTCAAGATCGAGACGCTCGACACCTTGCCCGACGGCTCATAGCGAACCTGCACCCGCCCCGTGCCACTGGGACCGCCCGCAGGGCGGCAGTTCTTTGCCTGGCCGGCAGCGTCGTCGAGAGCCGATTTGGCCGCCTCACGGTTGAAGGTGTTGGCAGGCTTGCCCGTGCTCTTGGGGGCCTCGGGTGCATCCGCGTCGTCGTCTGCGACAACCGCCTGCTCACTGCCGGAGGAGTCATCCTCGGCGGGTGCAGGCGCGGGCGCGACGGCGCGCGAGGCCACCTCGGCCGCAGGCGCTTCGGAAGCTTCGGGCTCATCCGAGCTTCGCTCAGAGGCGGAGCTGCTGCGCGAGCGGCGCCGGTACTCCGAACGCGGCGAGTAGCGTGCAGGAGCGGTGCGCGCGGAGCTCGAGCTCGACTCGGAGGCCTCGCTCTCCGGCTCCGGCTCGCTCGGCTTGGCAGCAGCCGGCGGCTCCGCAGGCTTCACGGCAGCGGCACTGGCCACCGGCTCGCCCTTTTTCTCTGCGGACGAGGGCTGAAGCGCAGCCACGGCACGCGGCTGCTCGGCACGGCTGGGCTCCGCGCTGGCGGTGGTACCGTCGCTCTTCGAGAGCATCGCGTACGCGCTGATGAACACGGCGAGGATCGCCACGGCGCTGAGCGCCATCACCGCGCGCTTGCCGCGCAGCGGCCCGCGCACTTCTTCCTCGACCATGTCCGAGAAATCGATGGCGACAGGCCGGGCGGTATTGGTACCCGACGACAGATCGGGCGGTGGCAGCGACGGGCTGCTCGGCGGAGGAGGCAGCGGCGCTGCAGCCGGCGCGGGCAAACCGCGGCTCATCGGCATCCCGTTCATGGGTGATGAAGGCAGGCCGGACGAAGCCATGGACGGCATCGGGGCGAGCGCGGGCAACGCTGCCGGCGGGGGCGGCGGCAAGGGTGCTGCGCTGGGCATGGTCTGCGACCACATGGGCGGCGCCGGCAAGGGCGCAGGTGCCGCGAGGCGGGTCGCAGAGGGTGCAGGCAGGCTCCCGGGAGGGAAGCTGCCGGCGGCAGCGGCACGCGAGAGGCCCTCTACTCGCGCGATGGGCAGCCAGTCATCCATCCCGCCCTGCCAGACGAGCGTGCGATTGCTGAGCTTGCCAGCCCGCAAGTCAGCAAGCACCTGATCCTGCGACATCATGCGCCGATCCAGGGCAGTAACTTGGACCATCCACTCCTGATCGCCGAGCGGCGCATCCATGAGGCGAGTGACCGCGTCGTCGTCTTCCGTGTACGGCCTGACG
This sequence comes from Polyangiaceae bacterium, assembly GCA_025937895.1. Lineage (GTDB taxonomy): Bacteria > Myxococcota_A > Polyangia > Polyangiales > Polyangiaceae > SZUA-265. The sequence goes on from JAICQL010000081.1 coordinate 19,557, forward strand.
AGCTGCGCCTCCTGGCCCTCCAGCTCAGTGAGAAGCTCTTCGAGTTCCTCAATGTCGTTGTTGCTCTGTGTCATGTGGATTGCCTCATCTGTGCGACCCGATCCGCCCGCAGATCGCGGATCCCTCGAGCAGGCTCTCCCTGCTCATCCTCGAAGACGCGCCTTTTTGGAAGGCTTCATCCCGCGACGAGCTCGGTCACTACGAGATCCTGTGCCCGATCCATTGTGTCTCGCCTGCCTGAGATTTGCTCAGATTTTTCTGCGACCGAGTGCTTTCCTGAGTGCTCCGCACAGTGCACGGGGAAAACTTGATTGCGCTTGTAACTACGTTCCTAGACGGATCGGCCTTCAGCTCGCCTCCGGCGCACTCCGGGGCGCGTCTCTCTATCACAACGAGACGCAAAACTCTGCGCTTGCGAGCTGACTGCTGCTTCGCGCGACGACGTTTCAACTGGGCCTGTTGCAACACGGTTCGAGCGCAGAGCGACGATCGAGACGCTCCGTCGCCGGTTCCGGGCTCGGCAGCTACTGCTCAGAAAGCAATTTTCCAGATGCGAAGGGCAGCGGCTCCGGCGGAGCCAGCATGGCGCAGCGACGGGGCGAGCGCCGTCACCCGCCGACGTCGCCGCGGCCCTTGCTTGGCTTGTTCTTCGGGTTCACCACGATCTCGACACGCCGGTTGATGCCGCGGCCCTCGGCGGTGTCATTCGAGGCAATGGGGCGCTCTTCACCCAGGCCCGTGGCGCGAATGTTGGCAATGGGAATGCCCTGGCTCACGAGGTAACCGCGAACCTCCTGAGCGCGCAACAAGCTCAGCTCATGATTGCGTCCAGATGGCCCCACCGAGTCGGTATGGCCCTCGATGGTGATCATGCTGTCGCCTTGCTCCAGCAAGGCATGAGCCACGTTTCGCAGCTTCTCCTTGCCGAGCGGCAGGAGCGAGTGCTGGCCCGCGGCGAACAGCACCGAGCCCGAGATGGTGATGACGATGCCGCGCGCCTCTTCTCGCACGCTGCCGATCTCGGCCAGGCTGCGCAGCGCGTCCGCGGCGCGCCGCTCCGCTGCCAGCCGCGCCTCCTGCTCTGCGGCGGCGGCCAGCCGCGCTTCATGCTCCGCGGCGGCAGCCGCCTTCTGCTCCTCCAGCTCACGCTTCATGCGCGCCAGCTCGGTCTGCGTGGCGGTCTGAATCTTGCGCCGCAGCTCCGCCTCTTCCTTCTGGTAGCGAGCGAGGTTGCGGTTGGCTTGCTCGAGCGCAGCAGCGGATACCGCGATCGCCACCTGGCGCTCGGCGACGTATGCCATGTCCGTCACGACCGCCTCATCCGCGCCGCTCCCGAAGGCCATGTTTGCGCGCTCGACCGCCTGGCGAGCGGTGTCGAGCTGAGCAGGGGCGAGCTGGGCCGCAGGCCCCTGGCTGGCTTGCGTGTAGGCGTGGCGCGCGTTGTGCAGCTGCTGAGGTGCCGCGGCGGTGCCACAACCGGTAAGCAGACTGCCGGTAAGCAGACTGCCGGCGAGCAGACCACACCCGAGCAGCGCTCCCTGCGCCCGGTGCAACATACTGGTGAAACGACTCCGCAGCGTCTGCATCACGGGGTTGCACCGTTCTGGTGCAGGCTATCGCGCAGGTGATCGAGCTCCTCCTTGGCGGCCGCGGCTTGCTTGCGCCGCGTCTCCTCGGTGGCCACGGCCAGCGCCAGATCGGCATCGGACTCAGCCCGCTTCAGCACCCACTCCGCACGCTCGTTTTCACCTTCCTGGATCAAGTTTCTACCGATCTCGACCTGTTCGCGCGCGCGCTTTAGGTGAAGGGCCGACTGAGGGCTATTCTGCGCCCCGGCGACCTCCGCGGCGCGCACGGCCGCCTCCGACGCGGTCAGCTGATTGCGCGGCTCCGGATAGCCACCCCCACAGGCGCCGAGCAGCACCGCGAGCCCCAGGACGAGCCAGCCCGCCGCCGGGGCCCGCGGGCCCGCCGGGCGCGCGCTCTTGGCAATGCCGCTCTTGGCAATGCCGCCCTTTGAAACAGCGCCCTTTGAAACGGCGCCCTCCGCATTCGCTGCACGGCGAACGCTGGGTGCGCCGAGGGCGGTGGAAGCCAGCCAACGTGTCATTCTCATCCAACTCCGGGGTCTTGACGAGGCCACGAGCGCGAGAGCTACGAGGTTCGCTCGAGATGTTGTCCCGGCCAAAACCGAATCGCAACCTACTTTTGGGCGGAGGCAAAGGGCTCGCGGCCGCCGCGAGGGGCGCGCGCGCTGCGCACACAGAGGGGTGCTCCGGGGCCCTGGTGGGACCTCACCCGCGGGCCACCGGAGGTGCGCTGGAGGCCCTGTTCAGCGCAGTCGAGCGCGCTGTCAGCGCCGGCCTGCCCAGCCGCTCCCACACGCCGAGCCCGGCGCCGAGCCAGAGCGGCAAGAACAGCGATACTGCCGGGCCGGCAGATTGGCGCAGCGGCAAGATCTGCAGCAGCAGGGCGAGCAGCGCTGCGCCCACGGTGACCGCCATCACCTTCATCAGTAAGCGCTGGTGACGGGGGGCGCTGCGTAGCCAGTCGAACGCCAGCACCGGCAGCGCCAGCGCCCAGACCGGGCAGGAGAGCACGTTCTGGTTCCAGTACGTCACGTCGTGATCGGTGAGCAGCCACAACACCAGCAGGGCGGCGCCCAGCAGCCCGGCGAGCGCCCCCGTCAGCGCGAGCGCCAGAGAGTGAGTGATCTGCGCGGCGCGCCCGCTCAGCCTACCCAGCAAATACAGCGCGGCGCCCCAGCACAGCCCGATCACCAGCCAGCCCCAGCGGTAGCCCGGTGCCTGTTGCACCTCTGCCGGCCGCTCCGCCTCGAACAGCACATACTCGCGCTTCACCAGGGGCCGCCCCTGATCGTCCTTCAGCTGGGCGAGCTTGGCCGCGACGCGCGAGGGCAAGAACATCTCCTCCCACTCGGTCACCGGCTGATCGATCACCGGACCCATCGCCAGATCGAGCCCGAAGAACAGGAACGGCACGCCCACGGTCAGGCGGCGCGTGTGCTCGCGGTAGGTGAGGGGAGCGGGCGCATGGGACGCTTCTGCCAGACGACCGTCGAGGTGACGATCGAGCGCGTCGCGTATCCGCGTGGAGCAGTTATCGCGATAGTAGTCGTAGCGATAATACTTGTTCTCCTCCTTCAGGTTCTCCCACAAGAAGGCGGTCAGCGCGCGCGCCTTGTCCGGCGGCAGCGCCAGCTCCTGCACGGACACCGTGCGGTTGGCCCGGCGATACGCGGCCACGGTCTGCTGCAGTGAGCCCGCGCTGAGCCAGTAGCTCAGCTTGCCCTTGAGAAAGTCCAGGATCAGCCAGGGCGAGTGAAAGCTGAAGGTGCCGTAGTTGAAGACCACCTCGCGGCGCCCCGGCGGCTGGCGCGGATCGCTGACGAGGATGGCGTCGTGACCAAACTTGGCGAAGGTCTCCGTGCCCGGGCCGAAGGTGATCACGCTGATGGTCGGAGCCAGCTGTGGCGGTGCAGTGGGGGGCGGCACCGGCGTGGCTTCCACGACTGCTGCATCCGCTCGCGGGGGCTCGCCGGCGGCCAGGGCGGGCGCGGTCATCCAGGCGCTCAGCGCGCAAGCGAGCAGCGCGAGCAACGGCCAGCGAGGCCCGCGGCTGCTCGAGCTCAGGGCCCGCCAGAGAGCGTGACGTACAGCGCTGGCACCAGCGCACCCGCTGCGGCGATCAAGCCCGCGCGACCGAACAGACCCTTGCGACCGGGAAACATCCATAGTCCTGTGAGCGACAATAGCAGCAAGCCGGCGGCGTAGGCGTCCGCGATGTACGTCCAGGCCTTCTTACCCCGGTTCAAGTGGAGCCAGTTGGCCGCGCGCAGGAAGAAGCGTGGCTCCTCCGCTTGCTCCCCCACCTGACCGCTGCGCGTGTCGATGCTCAGTGTCCTGCGGTCGAACACCAGCTGCAGGGAGTGCTCGTCGGTCCGGTAGCTCTCGCGCAGCGGAATGGTGATGTCCAGCGCCCGAACGGCTAGCTCGGCGATCTGCTCGTCGGTGTTGGGCAGGGGGGTGGGCAGCTGGTGCTGCCGGACGATCTGCCGGAAATTCGGCTCCCAGTCGTTGATGTGGTTCACGGCCAGGCCCGACAGAGCATAGACGAAGGTCAGTCCGACGCAGAAGTAGCCCACGTCCCGGTGCAGCGCGCGCAGCCAGGGCCTCCAGCGCAGCCCCCGGCGGCTTCGCCCCTGGACGGCTTCAGGCATAGCGCTCTTCGCGCCAGGGGTCTGCGTGGTTGTTGTAGCCCCGCCGCTCCCAGTACCCGGGCTCGTCTCGACTGACAAAGCGAATGCCGGTGAGCCACTTGGGGCTCTTCCAGAAGTACAGGTCGGGCACCACCGCGCGCACGGGGGCACCGTGCGCCTGCGGCAGCGGCTCATTGCCAAGCTGGTACGCGACGTAGGAACTGGCCGCCAGCGCCTCACGCAGCGGCACGTTGGCGGTGTAGCCGTGCGCGGCTTCGAAGATCACATGGCGTGCGCTGGGCTTGGGGCGCACCAGCTGCGCCAGCGCCTGGATGGGCACGCCGGTAAAGCTGGCCCCGAGCACGCTCCAGCCCGTGACGCAGTGCACGTCGAGGGACACCTGTTTGGCGCCGAGCGCCTGGAGCTTGTTGAAATCGAGCTCGAGCGGCTGCTCCACCTCGCCATGCAAGGAGAGCCGGAAGTCCTTGCGCAGGGGGCTGCCCGATTGCCCCCCCATGGGCTTGAGTGCCTGCAGCACGCGCTGCCCGGGCGGCAGCCGAGGGCGCCCGTCGGGCCGCTTCTCCTCGCCTTGCGCCGCCACGTCATCGCTCAACACATACAGGCCACCGAGCACCGCCAGGGTGGTGCCCGCCGCGGCCTCGCGAATGAAGCGCCGGCGTGATCTCAGCTCTTCTCGCGCGTCACCCGTGTCACTGCTCCTCGCCATTGGCCTCCACATCTGCAGCGTACTGTAGCTCGCTTGAAATACGCGCGAGCAGGGCGTCCGATACCCGCGCACGAGCACATTGCCGCGCAGCCGGCACCTCGGCCGGCTGACCCGGCGCCTGCCAGCCCCCGCTGTACCGGGCTCAGTACTCGCGCTCGCGCAGGGAGCGGGGCAGCAGCTCACTCGGCCTGCCCGTGCACAGGATCCAGAGCTGATGCGCCGCGCGCGTTGCCCCGATGTGCAACAGGTGCCGAGCCTCATCGTCCGTCGGATACGTGGACTGGTTTACCTCCACCAGGACCACATAGTCGAACTCGAGACCCTTGACCTGGCGCAGGTCGGTCACGTCGATGCCGGCCTTGAACGGGAAATCCTGCTCGGCGATGCGGCGCAGGTTCGGGATCTCCGCCTGGCGCAGGCCGGCGTGAAACAGATCCGCCTGCTCCGGGTAGCGAGCGATCACCGCGACGGAGGCCTGCGGCTCATCGGCGGTCAGCTCGCGCAGGGCCTCGGCGAGAAAGCCGACGGCATCGCCCGTGTGCGCAAAGCTGAACATCTCCACCGGCACCCCGGCGCGCACGGCGCGCGGCGCCACTTGCTCTGCCAGAGGCCCGAGCACCTCGCGCGCGAACTCCACGATCTGCTCGGTCGAGCGATACGTGATCTGCAGCGGCTCGACCTGCACATGCGACAGCGATAGCTCCGCCAGCAAGTCTTGCCAGCCGGTGAAGCCATTCTCCATGTACAGGCGCTGCGCGACGTCGCCCGCGAGCGTGATGCTCTGGCCGCCGCTGACGGTCTGGGTGAGCACGGCCAGCTCCACCGGGCTCAGGTCTTGCGCCTCGTCCACCAGGATGTGCTCGTAGCTGAGCGCGTCGTGACCGCCGGGGCGGAGCAAGGGCCCGCGCAGGCGCTGGTGCAGACGCAAGAGCAGGGTGTCGTCCTCCACGTCGAGATGTGCCTCGGGCGCGGCCTCGGCCTCGGCCACGCTGTCGAGCATCTCCGAGTCGGACGGCTCTTTGTCGGAGGGGTCATTGTCTGGATCCGCAGCGGCGCCCACCCGGCGCTCCACCGCGTCACGACCCAGCGCTTCGCGCTCCACCGCCTCTCGCTCGCTGAGCTCGCGGTCGCCCGCGTCCTGGCTCATGGCGCCGGTGCGGCGAGCCCTCTCCTCGGCCAGCTCCGCCTCTGCGTCCGCGTCGGCGTCGTCCTGCCGCTTCTCCGCGCGTCGTGCGGCAGCGTTCGCGCGGGCATCCTCGCGGCGCTGCGCCGCTTCTTGGGTGCGCTCCAGCTCCAGGATGACCAGCGCGTTCTGCGCTGCGCACCAGGCGTGCGCCTGTGCCAGCTCCGCCGTGGAGAACTGACCGGGCGCGTGCTGATTCATGGCGCGGGTCAGCTCGGGCAGATCGGTGATCAGCTCCGACCAGGCGCTCACGACGTCCTGGCTGAGCAGCAGCCCGCGGCGGATCTCGCGCGCGAGCGGGCCGCGGCCGGGCGTGTTCGTGGGCAGCTGCTCGACCCAGCTGGACAGCGCGTGCAGGCGATGGCTGAGCGGCTTGCCCGCATCCTTGCCGAAGCGCTGCTGGAGCTCGGCGGCGAGCTCGGGCACCTCTGTCAGCGCCTGCTCGAAGCGTGCCTGCAGCGAGCTGGCCAGGCGAGCGACATGCCCGTCGATGGCGCGCAGCATGGCTGGGTGCTTCTTCAGGCGGGTGACGACGCCGGGCGTATCCTCCGCGTGCTTGCGGGTGAGCTCGGGGAAGTGCGTGTTGCGCAAGCGCGCCGCCCACTCCGTGTACGTGCGCACGCCCACGCCCGTGACCTCGAGCGCCGGCAGCACCTGCGAGATGTAGCGGACCAGCGCCTGGTTGAAGGCGATGACCAGCATGCGATCGGGCCGGAAGCGCCGCCGATCCTGAAACGCCAGGTATGCGAGCCGGTGCAGACCGATGGTGGTCTTGCCGCTGCCTGCGCCACCTTGAATGACGACAAGGCCCGAGTCTGGCTTGGTGATGAGCTCGAACTGCCGCGGATCAATCAGGGCCGTGATGGCCTTGAGGTGGCGATCTTCACTGCCCTCGTCGCTGCCGATGCCGAGCTTGCCGGGGCGATGATGATCGGCGCGCAGGGCCGTGCCCTGGCCACCCTGCAGCTTCAGGCCCGCGCCGCCTCGCTTCCACTCCCCGCTCGCGGGATGCACGAACACCCCCTGCGGAGCGACGATGCGGCGCAGGCGCGAGTCCACGATGGTCAAGCTGCGCCGGGTCAGGATCTCGCCCTCCACCTCACGCTCGCCAAACGTCTCCTCGTACGAGTCGCCCTCATCGTAGCGATAGAAGAGGCGACTGACCGGCGCGTCACGCCAGTCGACGATGCGCACGGAGGCACGAGTATCCACGTACGTGGAGCGACCGATCAGGATCTCGCGGCTGCGCCCTGCCTCCTTCAGCACCATGCGGCCGAAATAGGGCGACTTGATGTCCACGTGGCCCACGGTCGACTGCCCCTGCCGGGCAGCGAGGTTCTGCAGCCGCTCCATCTGCTCGAGCAGCGGCGGCACGTCCTCCAGACGCGCCTGCGCGATCTGATCGCGCAGATCGATGAGCTGGCGATCGTAGTCGATCAGGCGCCGCGCGCTGGCATTGGCGGGCTTTTCCCGCACGTGCGCGACGACCCGAGCCAGGCAGCGCTCCTCCTCACTGACGATGACCTCGAGCTCCGGATCTTGCTGCTCGGAAGCTTGCTGGACGGGAGCTTGCTGGACGGGAGCTCGCTGCTCGAGACCGTTGCCAGCGGCGTCAGAGTTAGCGTGCGAAGAGGCGTTTGGGATGCGGTGAGAATCAGACACGGCCGGAGAAAATGGGGGTCGGTTCTTGTAGCACCGTAGCCAGCTCGGAATCTATCGTATACTGCTGGCCGATGCTCGAGGCGGAGTTGCTGCAGAAGCTCGGAAGCTACATTTTCCAGCGCCCAGACGAGTTGCTCCGGGTGCTCCGCAACGCCACGCTGCTCAAATTTGGCGTACCGCTCGCGGCCCTGCGCTGGGCCGCAGTGCGCGGCGCCGCCAACGGGCGTGGCGGGAAGGGCATGCCCCGCGACATCGCCTTGGAGGCCGTGCCGCCGGGCGTACGGGTGGGCATGTCCGTCGAGCTGATGGGCACACCGCTACGCGTATCGGCCCTGGTGTTCGTGGAGCGGGTGGAGCTCGGACCAGAGGCGTTGCTGCTCGAGCTGCGCGTCACCGAGGCGCAGCTGTCTCTGCTGGGTGTCTCCGAGTCGCCGCTGGCGGCGCTGATTCGAAGTGGTGCGCTGGATCTGGGCAAGGTCGGCAATCTGGTCGCGGTCATGCCCAGGCGCCCGCCCTTCTTGATCGAGGCCAAGGGGGATCGCATCGTGCTCGATCTGAAGCGGCACCCTGCGTTCTCGAGCGAGCGGCTCGAAAAGGCGCTGAGCCTCATCACGCCGCTGGTCTCCGTCAAGGGCGTCGCCACGGACAGTGAGCACCTGGATCTAGAGTTTGACGTATTGCGCAGCGGCCTCTCGGGTGCGGTGGATGCCTGGAAGAAGTCGTTGCGGCTGCCGTGGCAAGTGAAGCCGTAGGGAAGCCGGGTTCCCGCAGGGGTCGAGCACGGCCCGCACGAACACGACGCCGCTAGTAGTGGCGCACCGACCGCAGCTCACCAAGCAAGCTACGCGCGGTGGCCAGACGGTCCAGCTTGCCGGTGGCGCCGTAGCTGAAGCTGCTGGTGATCGCATAGCTGCGCGGTCGCTTGAAGCTTGCCAGTCGCTGCGCCAGCTCGGCCTGGATGCGCGGGAGCAGCAGCTCCGGATCGCCGTCTCGCAAGCGCAGCCCGGCCGCCACCACCTGCCCCCAGTGCGGATCCGGCACCGGAAACACACACGCCTCGAGCACCCCTGTGCAGGCCTCGAGCGCGGCCTCCACCTCGCCCGGCGCCACGTTTTCGCCGCCGCTGATGATCACGTGGTCCGCTCGCCCGAGCACGTGCAACTGGCCCTCCGCATCGAAGCAGCCCAGGTCACCCGTGGTGAACCAGCCCTCCGCATCCAGCGCGGGGTCTGGCCCAACCAGATACCCGGTGAGCATGTTGGAGCCGCGGAGCTGGATCACTCCGCCCGCTCCCAGCCGTACCTCCACACCGCTCAGCGGGTGCCCCACACCGGGCGCGCCCTGCCGAGCAGCAGGGGCTTGGGTGGCGACCTGCGAGCACGCCTCGGTCAGGCCGTAGCTGGTGATGATGGGCCAGCGCCGCTCGGCGCAGGCGCCCAGCAAGGCCGGCGAAGCAGCAGCGCCCCCGGTCAGGATGGCGCGCACGTGCGCGGGCAGCTCGAAGCGGGGCTCGAGCTGCAGCAACGAGGAGAGCTGAGTGGGGACCAGCGACAGCAGGCTGGGGCGGCCCCGCACGATGCTGAGCGCCAGCCGCTCGCCCGCAGACAGCGCAGCGGCTGGCTGTACCCCGAGCACGACGGGGCGCCGGGCGAGCAAGCAACGAGTCACCACCGACAGGCCGCCGATGTGAGCCAGCGGCAAGCAGAGCAGCCAGCGATCGTCCGGATGCCAGCCCAGGTTTGCGGCGCTCGCTCGCGCCGCGCTGAGGAACGCGTGCTGGCTCAGCAACACCACGCTGGGCGAGCCGCTGCTGCCAGAGGTGGCCAGAGCCGCCAGCTGCGGCGCGCTCTCGAACCAGCCGCGCTGCCGCGCGGGCAGCGGAGTCACGGCGCGCGGCTGCAGCCGGAGGCGCCCATCGTCCCCGAGCTCGATCAGGGCGCCCACCGGCAGCGGCGCGAGCAGGCGCTCGCGCTCGTCCGGCAAGAGCCGGGCGTGCAGCGGCAAGAACGGCTGCTCGAGCTCGAGCAGCGCGTAGATCAACTCCAGGGTTGCCAGGCCCTCGCCCGCACGAAAGGCCACCAGCTCGGTGCCGGCCTGCCTCAGCGCCTCGAGCTCGCCGAGCCGCGCCCGCACCCGCTCCGCGAGCTCGCTCGTGCGGAGCTCGCGCTCGCCCTCGACGACCGCCACTGTCGCGGCCGACTCCCGCGCGGCCGCCAGCACGGAGAACGCGCTCATCACTCCGCTCCCAGCCCGGCAGAGCGCTGAGGCTGCAAGCAGCCCTCGCGGAAGAGCGCGCTGCCCGCGCCGTCGGCGCGTGGCCACAGGCCCGCGGCGGCGCTGGAGCGCAGCGCGAGCGCGAAGTGTGCGCTCGCCAGCCACCCGATCGGACCGTCGAGCGCATGAGACACGAGCGCGGCCTTGCCGCGGGCGCGGGCGCAGCGGGCCAGCTCCGCGCCGGCGCCAAAGCCACCGAGCGCCGTGAGCTTGAGCACGAGGGCGCGGCAGCGCGGCAGCCGGCACAGCTCCGCCACGTGCGGCAGCGCGAGCTCCTGCAGCGACTCATCCAGCGCCCAGTCAAAGGGCAGGGAGCTCAGCAGCTCCATGCCCGGCTCTGCCAGCGGCTCCTCCACGAGCTCCGGCTGAAGGCTCACTAGCTCGGCCGCGCTGGCGGACAGCCCGTCCGCCGTCAGGCTGCGATTGGCGTCGAGCCGCAAGCTCACGCTCGCGCCCCAGCGCTCGCGCAGCCTGGCCAGCAGCTCCGCCTGCGCCGGCAGCAGACGGCCCGGTCCAATCTTGATCTTGAAACAGCGCAGGCCCTGCGCGTGCAGCCGCTCTGCCTCGGCCAGCCCTCGCTCGGGCTCCGCGCTGGAGAGCAGCCCGCTGAGCTCGATGGCTCGTGCGGGCTCGTCGCCGGCTGGCAGCAGCTCCTGCAAGACACTCCACAGCGGGCGGCCCTGGGCCAGCGCCAGACGGTCGAGCAGCGCCGTCTGGAGCGCGAAGCGGGCAGACGGCAGCGAAGCGGGCAACAGCCGCTCCACCAGCTGCACCAGCTCCAGTGCGCCCGCTCTGGGCGTGACTTCCAGCTCCAGCGCGCTCAACGCGCTGTGGACGCTGTCGAGCTCATCGGGAGAATAGCCGGGCAGGGGCGCTGCCTCACCTCGGCCCGTGGCGCCGCACTCACCCGTGAGGTGCAGCTCCAGCACGCTGCGCTGCTCCCAGCGGCGGCGTGCGGTCTGGAGCGGGGTGACCAGCGCGAACTCCGAGCGCCGCACCGCGATGCGCAGGCGCTCAGCCATGCGGCGGCGCGGCGGCGCTGGCGCCCATGGCGAGCCCCACGCAGAGCAGCAAGCCGAAGCACAACAGCAGCCGCGCCGTGTGTGCCAGCACGCCGTTCAAGGCCGGGCCGGCTTCGCTGCGGATGCGCCGCGACAGGTCCACGGCCAGCGGCAGCGACAGCAGTGGCAGCAGTGACCACGCGCTGCAGTGACCCGAGGCGTACAACCAGAGCGGCACGGCGTAGGCCGCGGCCAGCAGCAGGTGGTACTCGGCCACTCCAAAGCCGCGACCAAGACGCACGACCAGGGTGCGCTTGTTCGCCAGCACATCCGTGGCGGCGTCACGCACGTTGTTGACCACCAGAATTGCAGTGGTGAGACAGCCAACGGCAATGGCGCACAGCCAGGATAGCTCGGTGACGTACCCGAGCTGCACGAACGTGGTACCGCCGACGGCGACCAGCCCGAAGAACACGAACACCGCCACGTCACCCAGGCCGTGGTAGCCGAGC
>JAICQL010000335.1 GCA_025937895.1 Polyangiaceae bacterium
CATCGGAGTCGAGCGTGCGCCCGGCGAAGGGGTTGCCGCTGGCGGCGTCGCCACCGAGACCGCCCCCGCCCACCACGCTGCCGCCCCCGGCGACGGGCGGCGGTAGCGGAGCCAGCAAGCTGACCTCATCGAGCCACAGATCGAGCGTCGAGGGCTGCCCCGCTTCAGCGCGGGCCAGGAAATTGATGGCCAGCACCTCGCCGAGCTCGAGCGGCACCGACTGCGCCCACTCCGGCTGAGCAAAGCTCGAGAACGGCAGCTCGCGCTCGGCATATTCAGCGCCCAGGGTGATGCTCGCGGCGTAGTGACCGAAGCAGCCGTCACCCGTGCAGGCGCCGCCCTCGTCCGCGCCGGTGGTCGCCGGGGTGACCAGCTCCACCACGATCGTGCCCGTACCGCGGGCGCGCAGCCCGAGACCGCGATGCGCCGACAGATCGGCGGGCTGGCGCTGCAACACCTGCCCGGAGGGGTTGTTCAGATCCACGCTCAGGCCCGCGCCCCACGTGCTGAAGCCCGCGCCGCTGACGTGCACCGCGCCGTCCACCGGCACGACCTCCGCGTCCACCGGCGGAGTGATGGGCGCGGTGCCGTCCGAATACGTGCGCCAGCGCCCGGTGAAGCCAGCGCCTGCGAGCTGGCCGTCGCCGTCGTCGAAGCTCTCCAGCACCACGTTCATCGCTGGGGGCGGCGCTTCCATCAGCGCGTCGGGAGTGGCGGTCGGCGGCGGCCCCGGCGGCGCGCCCGGCATGGAGGGGCCAGAGCTGGAGGGCGCCGGCTGCAGCGAGCCCGCACCGGCGCTGCTCACCAGCGGCCCTGGCCCCGCTGACTGCGCTCCACCCGCCGGCTCTTCACTGCAAGCGCTCAGCGAGCAACAGCCAGCGCTCAGCAGCGCGACGACATACTCCCTGCACCTCACGCTCTGGAGCAGCCCGCTCTGCCCCGGAGCCCACCGCACGTGTCTCATGACCGCACTCCGTAGCACGCAGCCCGACGGCGAGAATATCCTTTCGCGACCCTTCGAGCGCTGCGCCCGCCGCTGGAAACGCTTCGCGACAGCCTGCACGTGAAGCAACGCCGAGATCGGAACATCAGCTGCGAGCTCGTGCAACGCACGATGGCGAAATCGGATCTGCTGGATCGCGTCCGTACGCGTCTCGAGCAGCGCAGGCACACGCAGCTGCTGCTGCGTCAGCGCGCCCCAATTTCGCGCAGCTCCGTGCTCTTCGAGCCAAAGGAGACCGGCTCACTGGCGGGAGCTGCGCAGCGCTCGCGCGGGGCGGCATGTGCCCCGCGAGCCAAAAATGGCTCGCCGGAGCCGCGCCAGCGCGCTGGGTGACGGCGCAATCAGCGGGCCCTTGCCGCGTCGCGACGGCCTAGCCCTCGAGCGCCGGTGCGATGCTGGGCATCGCAGGAGGCGGAATGGAGTATCGTCTGCCGGAATCAATCCGACTTTGATGCCCATGGAGAGCATCTACGATGTCCAATCAAGCTTTTGACCCGGAAGAGGTGGTCCGCGCCCTGCGCGGCAAGATTCCCGGCTCGCTCGGCGCGCTGCTGCTGGTGGGCGCCATCGCCATCGGGCTGGTGAGCGGCTACTATCAGATCGAGCCGGACGAGGTGGGGATCGTCACGCGCTTCGGCCGCTACGTGAGCACCACCCCACCGGGGCCGCACTTCAAGCTGCCGTTCGGCATCGACAGCGTGCGCAAGGTACCGGTGGAGCGCCAGCTGAAGCAGGAGTTCGGCTTCCGCACCGTGCGCTCCGACGGCCCCAGCTCGTACGCCAAGGACGAGCGTGCCGCTGCCGAGTCGCTGATGCTGACGGGCGACCTGAACGTGGCCACCGTGGAGTGGATCGTCCAGTACAAGATCTCCGATCCTTACAAGTACCTGTTCAAGCTGCGCGACGTGGAGGAGACGTTCCGGCTGATGTCGGAGGCCGCCATGAGCTCCGTGGTCGGTGACCACAGCGTGACGGAGCTCCTGACGGTGGGCCGTGAGAACATCGCGGCGCGCGCCAAGGAGCTGCTCTCGGAGCTGTGCAAGCGCTACGACAACGGCATCTCGGTGCAACAGCTGGTGTTGCAGGACGTGGACCCGCCGGAGTCGGTGCGGCCGTCCTTCAACGAGGTGAACCAGGCCATTCAGGAGCGCGAGCGCGCCATCAACGACGCCTGGGCAGAGTACAACCAGGAGATCCCGCGCGCCCGTGGCCGGGCGGAGCAGGCCATTCAGGCGGCAGAGGGCTACGCGGTGGACCGGGTGAACCGCGCCAAGGGTGACGCGCAGCGCTTCACCGCAATGGAGGAGCAGTACCGCAAGGCGCCCGACGTCACGCGCCAGCGCATCTATCAGGAGACGCTGGCGGCGGTACTGCCTGCGGCGGGCAAGAAGCTCATCTTTGACGAGCGGGCCAGGGGCATCCTGCCGATGTTTCCGCTTGGGCCGGGCTCCACGAGCAGCGGCGCGACGTCGGCGCAGGCGGGGGTGAAGCCATGAAGTCCGGCTTCAGCTGGGCCACCGTCGCCATCGCCGTGCTGGCGCTGGCTACTCTGGCTTCCGGTGCGTACACCGTCTCCGAGCAAGAGCAGGTCATCATCACGCAGTTCGGCGAGCCCATCGGCGATGCCATCACCGAGCCCGGCCTGCACTTCAAGCTCCCCTACGCGCAGGAGAAGAACGTCTTCGACAAGCGCTGGCTGGAGTGGAACGGCAACCCCAACCAGGTGCCCACCCGCGACAAGAAGTACATCTGGGTGGAGACGTACGCGCGCTGGCGCATCGCCAACCCGCTCCTGTTCTTCCAGCGCCTGCGGGACGAGCGCGGCGCGCAGTCGCGCCTGGACGACATCATCGACGGTGAGACACGCAACGTGATCGCCAACCACAACCTGATCGAGGTGGTGCGCACCAGCAACCGCCCGTTCGAGCAGGGGGAGGAGGCGGAGGACGTGATGGAGACCGAGGAGATGCACCAGGTGGAGCTGGGCCGCGACAAGATCACGCGGCTGATCCTGGAGCGCGCGTCACAGGTGGTGCCGGACTACGGCATCGAGCTGGTGGACGTGCAGATCCAGCGGGTCAACTACATCGAGAGCGTGCAGGCCAAGGTGTTCGAGCGCATGATCTCCGAGCGCAAGCGCATCGCCGATCGGCACCGCTCCGAGGGCCAGGGCAAGAGCGCGGAGATCCGCGGCAAGAAGGAGCGCGAGCTCAAGGTGATCGAGTCCGAGGCGTACCGCAAGACGCAGGAGATCATGGGCCGCGGCGACGCGGAGGCCAGCGCCATCTACGCCGAGGCGTACCAGCGCAACGGCGAGCTGTACGAGTTCTCCAAGAGCATGGAGACATACCGCAAGGCTATCGACGCGGAGAGCTGGATCGTGCTCTCGACCAACTCGGAGCTGTTCCGCTACCTGCAGTCGCCCGCGCAGGGGGGCGGGCGGCGCTGAGCGCGAGGCTGGAGGAGCCGCGATGCCCGCGCTCCAGCCGGCGCGCCGTGTTCGTGGCCAGCGGCGCCGGCTCGCAACTGATTCCGCTGCGCTTCAGGGCGCCCGACGCAGCTGGAAAATAGGCGCACGGCACGTGGGCTGGCCGACACTCTCGGGCAAACCTCCTGGAATCTGTGCCTCACAATAGCCCCCCGGGAGCCCCCCGTTGACCCCCGGGGGTGACTCGCCAGGGCTTGGAGAGGTGATGACCGTCGCGCATTGCACAGGACATTTCTCGCTGTCCCATAAGAGCTGGACGCTACCCGCGAGCTGGTGAGACAATAGTTGAAATATGCGCAGCAAGGTCATTCTCCTGGTCGAAGACAATCCCGACGATGTCGAGCTCACCCTGCGCGCGTTCCAGAAGAACAACATCACCAGCAACGTGGTGGTCGCGCGAGACGGCGTGGAGGCCCTCGATCATCTGTTGCCTGACACGCCCCCCGCCAACCAGGTGCTGCCCGAGCTGGTGCTCCTGGATCTCAACCTGCCCAAGATCTCCGGGCTAGAGGTGCTGCGCAGGATGCGCGCCGAGCCGCGCACCCGCCGCGTGCCAGTGGTGGTGCTGACCTCCAGCCAGGAGGAGCGAGACATCCTCTCCAGCTACGATCTCGGTGCCAACAGCTTCGTGCAGAAGCCGGTGGACTACACGCAGTTCGTGGACGCTGCGCGGCAGCTGAGCGTGTACTGGCTGGAGCTGAACCAGAGCCCCAACCGCTGACCGGCGTCAGCGCAAAGGCCCCGCGAGCGGCATGGAGCTGGCCGTCGATACGCACAGCCTCGAGACGCGCACGCGCAGCGTGCGGCGCGTGCTGGTGCTCACCCTGCTGCTCAACGCGCTCGTGGCGAGCCTCAAGATCGTCTACGGCAAGCTCACCCACACCCTCTCGCTGGAGGCCGACGGCTTTCACTCGCTGACCGACGGCATCAACAACGTGCTCGGGCTGCTCGGCATCTGGTGGTCCACACGCCCGCCAGACAGCAAGCACCCCTACGGCCACGAGAAGATCGAGGTGCTGGCCGCCAGCGCCATCGGCGCCTCCTTGCTGATCGTGGCGTGGAGCCTGGTGCAGGGCGCCATCGAGCGCCTGCGCCACGGCGGCGCCGCCCCCGATCTACAACTCGGCACCTATCTGGTGCTGCTGCTCACCCTCGCCATCAACATCGGCGTCTCCCGCTACGAGGCACGCGCCGCCAAGAAGCTGCAGAGCACCTTGCTCGCCAGCGACGCCGCCCACACCCTCTCCGACGTGCTGGTGACCCTCGGCGTGCTGCTCACCATGGCAGTGATACACCTCGGCTACCCGTGGGTCGACCCCATTGCCACCTGCGTGCTCGCCGCCTTCATCCTCATCACCGGCCTCAAGGTGATCAGCCACAACCTCGACTACCTGATGGATACCGCACAGGTCGACGAAGCCAAGATCCGAGACATCGTCACCCGAGTCCCCGGCGTGGCCAGCGCCCACAAAATCCGCACCCGCGGCACCCCCGGCCTGATCCGCATCGACCTCCACATCCAGATCGCCCCCCACCTCAACATCCGCCACGCCCACGAAGTCACCCACTGGGCCATCAACGCCCTCAAGCACGAGCTGAGCAGCGTATGCGACGTGGTAGTGCACACCGAACCCGCCGCGGACGGACTGCCGTATCCCGACTTGCCGGAACGGATGAGGGAGAGGGGGAGTGATGGCGAGCGGGAGTGAGAGTGCCGAGCGGGAGTGAGAGTGCCGAGCGGGAGTGACGAGAGAGCGCGGAGCGGAATGCGTGGCGGTGATCTGGCGTAGTTGGGAAAAGGGCCGGGCCTGCACTGCCGCAAGGCGAGCGACACCTCGGGACGCGCGACGCGCTGGGCGCTCCGGCACCGCACGAGCCGTGATGCGCAAACGAGCTGTGCGCGAAGCCCGGGCGGGAGATGGAGCCGCGCTGCGCGGATACGCGACGGTGGTGTTTCACCCTGCCTTCACGGCGTGAGTGACGCGCCGGGCACTTCGATTTTAGTTGACGGCTTTTTCGCAGAGTCGTCGGGTGGGATCGCCGAGCACACAATGAAGGGCTCGCGCGGCTGCGCAGTGACGCTCAGATCGATGATCGGCGGTCGAGGCCTTTTCGAAGCCTGGGTGCGCGCGATCGCACAGCAGAGAGGCGGTGGGGAAGATGAAAGTCATGGTGTATGCTCGCCATCATGGCTGGGGAACAGTTCTGGGTGCTGGGGCATTTGACGGATACTCTGCTGCTGGAGCAGCTTCGCTGCGTGCTGCAGCGAAAGCGGCGCGCGCTGGCGGAGCTGCTGGCACATTTGGCGGAGGTTGAGGAGCGCCGGCTGCACCTGTCTGCGGCGCACACCTCCTTGTTCTCCTATTGCGTGCACGTGCTGGGTATGAGCGAAGACGAAGCCTGCCGGCGCATCGAGCTCGCGCGGCTGGCGCGCCAGTATCCGCTGCTGTTCGGCGAGCTCGCCAGCGGGCGCATCAGCCTTTCAGTCGCCTTGTTGTTGAAGCCGTTCCTGTCAGCGGACAATCAGCGAGAGTTGATCGCGGCAGCTCGGGGCAGCTCGTTGCGCACCGCGAGCTGCTGGCGGCCCGTTTCCCGCGCGCCGACGTTCCCGAACAAATCCGCAAGCTGCCGGAGCGCCCTGCGCCTGCGCCTGCCGTGGCAGCTTCCCTGCCCTTCGTCTGCGTTGCACCAGCGGCTGCGCAGCCACCGGTGACCTGCACCAGTGCACCAGCGTTCCGAGTTGAGGAAGCACGAGCCCCGAAACCTGCTGACGTGCCTGCGCCGGCAAGCGCCACCGCAACTGCACCCTTCGCCGCCACACCGTCCGCTGTCACACCGTCCGCTGTCACACCGTCCGCTGTCACACCGTCCGCTGTCACACCGTCCGCTGTCACACCGTCCGCTGTCACGCCGTCCGCTGTAACG
>JAICQL010000284.1 GCA_025937895.1 Polyangiaceae bacterium
AGGAGCGCTTCGCCCTGGAGCTGGCGCAGCATACTGATGGCATCGGCGGTGTACACGTCTGGCATCTGCTGGCGCAGCGCGGTGTCTGGGCATTTCTGGCAGAGCAGGGTGCGCAGGGCTCGAGTCTGCAGGTGCTGGCGCTCCGCTTCGGCGCAAACCTGGGCTACCTGAACGTGGTGTTTCGCACCTTCGCGCTGTCGGGGTGGCTCAGCTGGCAGCCGCACAGCCCCGCGCCGCGCAACCGGGTGGCGCTGACCGAGGCGGGGCGCCAGCTGCTGGCGTTGACCTCGCATAACGATGCAAGCAGCCTGATCGTGCGCTTCTTGCCCAGCGCGCGGCACATGGCGCGCTACCTGTTTGCTCCGGGCTTTGTGCCCGAGCGTGCCGTGCCGGAGCTGGCGGAGCTGCGCGAGCGCAACGCCGCCGGCTGGGAGCTGCCGGTGCCCAGCAACAACCCGATCGCCGAGCGCTGGCGTCTGGCCCTGGAGGGTAACCTGATCGGACCGGTCGCCGTGGCGCTCAAGGATGAGTTTCACCCTGGTGCGCTCGGTGCCTGGCTCGAGCGCTCGCCCCGCGCCTGGCAGAGCCGGTGGATAGCAGCGTGGGCCCGGCGCCAGCAGCGCTCCAGGCTGCTGGACGCATTCAGCGGCTCACCGCCCGTGCTCGATCTCGCTGGCACGAAGGGCAACGCACAGCGCCTGCGCAGCGCGTTCGAGTTGCTGCGAGACGTGGGCTGGCTGGAGCTGGAGGGCACGCGCGCCGAGCTGACGGCCAAGGGCCAATACGCGGCGCCGCGAGCCTGGGCCTATGGCGTGCCCGTCTCTTATCTGCCCCTGTTTGCGCAGCTGGATCAGCTGCTGTTTGGTGAGCACGGCCGCGTGCTGCGGCAAGTGCCTGGCGCCGCGGAGGCGCACGTCGAGCGGCGCATCAACGTGAAGGCCAGCGGCGCCAGCCACGGTCGCTACTTTGCAGCTGCCGATGAGGTGGTGCTGGCGGCGTTCAATCGGCCCTTCGCGGAGCAGCCGCGCGGCTTCGCCGACATGGGCTCGGGTGATGGCAGCTGGCTGCAACACATCTGGGAGCTGATCCAGAGCCGCACCGAGCGAGGGCGGCTGATGCGCGAGCAGCCCGAGCGGCGCGAGTACCGCCCGCTGCTGGTGGGCATCGACTACAATCGAGCAGCGCGCCGCGCCACCCGCGAGCGCCTGACCCGCGCCGGGGTGCCGCACCTGGTGCTGTCCGGGGACATCAGCGATCCCGAGGCGCTGCGGGCCGCGCTGCAGGAGCGCGGGGTCGACTCGCGCCAGCTGCTCCACGGCAGCTCCTTCTTGATCCACAATCGCGCGTACCAGCCGCCGCGCGATGCGGAGCGTGCGGCCCGGCGTCCCGAGCCGCCTATCGGCGCGTACGTGGCGGATGGGCTGCCGATCGAGCCGCGCGATCTGCAGCAGAACCTGGTCGAGCTGTTTGCTGCCTGGTGCCAGATCATCGGCCGCCACGGCATGCTCGTGATCGAGCTGCACGATCCCGAGCGCGTCGTCATCGGCAGGACCTTGACCAACTACATTCTGACCCATGGCCTCTCGGGTCAGCTCACCGTCGGGGTCCAGCCCTTCCTGGCGGCGGCTCGCGAGGCAGGCCTCAGCGCGGACGAGGCGCTCCAGCACCTGTTTCCGCAGCAGCCAGAGCTGGCCACGGTCAGTGTGAATCATTTTCGCCTGGCGAGCGCCCCGCCTTCGAGCGCTACTCTGCGCTGACCCGGCAGCCCCGGCAGCTGGTACTGGCGGTCGCTCCGGTATCGCAGGTCTCACCAAGCTGCGGCCGCGTGATGCCGTCGCCGCAGACGGCGTGCCGTCCTGGGCCGCCGCCGTGTGGCGTCAATATGTGTGCTCGAGCTCCAGGAACACTTCGCGTGGTGCCAGCGGATAGTCGAAGCCGGAGAAGCCCGGAATGGGGCCCGTCTCGCCGAGCAGGTTCTTGGCGCGCACGGCGAAGCGCGTCTCGTGTCCGGGGATCAGGAACAGAGCACGGGTGGACAGTGAAGCGCTCAGCAGCAAGTAGCTCGGCAGCTCGTAGCGCCCGCCGTTCTCCACGATGCTGGCGTCGGCCGGCGCGGAGGGGCCAACCAGCATGGCCTGGCTGCCCACGTCCAGCGGTACGGTCTCCAGCCCTGGAATGCCCACGGTCACGCCAGCGCGGCCGATCCAGTTGGGATAGGCCACGTTCTCCTCGCCCAGCAGGCGAGCTGCATAGCCCTCTTGTCCGAGCGTGCGCCGGGAGAACAGCCACTCGAAGGAGGCGTAGCCGCTGAGCGAGCTGCCGTGGCGCACGTCGGCGCGTGTCTCCCAGCTCAGCGAGCTCTGCTCTGCCACGTTGCGCGCGGTGAGGTTCAAGCCTTGTGGAGCGAACTCCGCCTTGTCCCGGATCATGCTGTAGGCGAGCCCACTGGACACGTTGAGCCATGGCCCCAGCTCGAATAGACCCTGAAACTCCAGGGTGTCCACGTGCTGCGGTTTCAGATTGCGGTCGCCGATCACGTCGCCAGGGGCCAGCGGCGACGCGTACAGCAGGTACGGAGAGGGCGCCTTGAACGCGCTGCCGTACAGCAGCTTGGTCGTGAAGAACTCCGTCCACTGCGAGGTGGCGCCCAGGCGCCCGTTGAGCTGGCTGCCGTAGCTGCTGTGCTGGTCGAAGCGCACGCCCGCGGTGAGCTTCAAGAGCTCCCAGGCCTTCCAGTTGGCGCTGACAAAGGCGCCCAGGTTGCTCAGCGTAGCGGTGGACTTGGGTGCCGGATCGCCGGTGCGCTCGCCCGTGTCCTTGTTGATGCGCTCGCCCACGGGCAGCGTCTCACGGTCCACCACCGTCTCGGCGCCGACGATCAGGTTGAAGTTGGGCAGCGGCAGCCAGCGCCCCTCGAGCGTGGCCTCCACCCCCTGATAGCCGAGGCGCCGCCGCACCCAGTACAGATCCGTCTGGGTCTCGATGCGATCAGCGGGCAGCACCCCGCCGCGGAAGTAGGTGGCCTGCGCCGCCAGCGCCAGCTCCGGAGTGAGGCTCAGTGAGCCATTGGCCGTGATGCGGTACTGGCCCAGGTTGATCACGGTGCCCACGGCGCGGCCCTGACCGTCGACCCCGTTGCTGAGCTGCGCCCAGGGCGCGAAGTCACCGCCGCGCTCGATGCCGGAAGCAAAGCCCTGCAGCACCAGCTGCCAGTCAGAGGTGCGGTAGCCCAGCCGGCTCTGCAGCACCAGCGACTTGCGCTCGAGGTTCTGCGCCGGGCGGTCGCGCTCGGCATATGCAGGCAAGGTGGGTGCGGGCGAGCTGTCGGGCATGCGCAGGCCACTGCGATCTTGCAGCTCTCCCGCCGCACCGAGCAGCAGGTCCAGGTTGCCCCAGCGCTTGCCGCTCACCACGTCAAACTGCCCTCCGAAGTGCTCTCCGACCGCGCCCAGCTGGCCCCGCGCCGCGATCAGCGGCAGCTCGTCGGGCGGCAAGGTGATGATGTTGACCACGCCCAGAAAGGCGTCGGCGCCGTACAGCGCCGAGGCGGGACCGCGAATGACCTCGATCTGCCGCACCGAGCCCATGGGGATGAGCTCCACTCCGAGCCAGTTGCCGGACGTGGAGCGAAAGGCCACCGACGCGCCGTCGATCATCACCTTGATCGAGCCGCTCTCTGCGCCGAGGCCGCCGGCCACCCCGCGTACCCCGGCGTTCGGCAGCACGTGATCGTCGATCAGGTAGAAGCCGACCACGTGTTGCAGCGCCTCGGCCACGCTGCGGTAGCCCCAGCGCGCGATCTCCTCCGCAGTGATCACGGTGATGATGGCGGGGGCGTCCGCCACTCGCTCTGCTGTCTTGCTGGCGGTGGAGACCTCCACGTTCAGCAGCTTCAGCAGGTCCATGCCCTCCAGCTCGGACTCTTCACCCGAGCCTGCTGCTGCGGGGCTGGGCTGGGCGCTGGCGGGCCCAGCCCAGGCCGCGGCTGCGCACCATGACAGCAGCGCCAGCGCGCTCCGCCTGGTGGTTCGGCGCGACCTCTGGATAGCGGGCTTCACCTCAGTCCTCCCCAGGCTGCTGGCCCACGACCACGTCGACGTTCTGCAGGCGCGCGGCGAGCACGCCGAAGCGCCGCGAGAGCGGGGCGGACACGTAGGTCCTGGCGGAGAGCGGCAGGCGCACGCGCGGCCCATCGCTGGTCCAGTCGTTTTCGCTCAGCTCGATCAGCAAGTCCGCCGCCTGAATGGCCAGCGCCTCCGGATCGGGAATGGCTCCGTACACGCCGAAGGCGTAGTCCGCGCGCACCAGCGAGGGCACGCCCACGATCACGGGGAGCTCCAGCCGATCCAGGTACGGTAGCCAGACCTTGGCCATCAGCAGGCGAGTCAAGAGACCGTTGTCATTGGGCAGCCAGAGCGCATCCACGCCCGACCGCTTCATGCGCACCAGTGCGGCCTTGAGGTCGCGCGGCTCGAACTCATCCGGCAGCTCTTCCGCGACGAAGGAGATGCTCTCCACCTGCGCCAGCGCCTCCTGGGCCTTGATGTACTGGGCCAGGGGCTTGCGATACACGACGCCCACCCGGTTGACCTGCTTGCCCAGCGCACGCAGCCCCACGAAGCTGGTCACGGCCGGCACCTCGTAGGCGATGCCCAGCGAGTTGGGGATGGTGTGCTGCAGCTTCTCGGCGAAGGACGCCATCAGGATGATGGACACCGGCGGCGAGGCGCTGGAGCGCGCCCACTTGCGGTAGATGCGGGCGGTGGAGTTGTTGAGCAGCACCACCGCCTTGGGCTGATCGTGAGCCAGCACGCGCCCGATCGCCTCCGGCGTGCCGCGCTCGGCGTCCACTGCCGTCACCTGCACGTCAAAGTCTCCCTCCAGCTCGTTGCGCAGCTGGTTGACCACGGGCACGAGCTGCGCGTCTTCCGGGGCCAGTACGGTGATCACCGGTACGGTGCCGCGCAGCTGCGGATTGCTGAAGTGCACCGCGGGAGCCTCGCTCACGGTGCCGGCGGCGCAGCCCAGCATGCACAGCAGCGCAGCCAGCGCTCCCGTCACCAGCAGCCTGCCGCTGCCCCGCTCTGGGCTGCGGCTCTGCTGCGCGGCGGCCGGCGAGCGCGAGCCAGGGTCAGTCGAGCGAGTCATCGCCATTGGTCCACCCCCAGGTGTTCGATGACGGTGGCCGGGAGCGCTCGCAGCGAGCCCTCCACCACCTGCCGGTTGCCGGGAAATGCCATCCCGACCCGCAGCACCTTGGCGCTGGGCAGCCGCATGAGCTTCAGCTCCATCTTGGTGCGCGCCTGGATGTCCGCGAGAAAGCCCTCTGGGATCAGGATCGCTTCTGCACGCTTGAACTGCAGCAGCTGCAGCAGGTCCTCGGTCTTGGTCACGCGCTGGATGTCCGGCTCGCGCGGCAGGCCCAGCAGCCCCGCCACGAAGGCGGGCAGGGCCTTGCGCCCCATCAGATCCAGACAGCCGATGGTGACATTGGCCAGCTTCTCCTGGTCGATCTCGCTCTCCGATAACACCAGGTAGTCCTCCACGGCCGAGCCCCGCTTGTAGCCCTGCACCTGCGGCTCGAGGTTGAAGGCGCGCAGCACGGGCGCGGCAGCCAGCGCGGCGTCTGGCGGTGCAGACTCGAGCGCGCGGGAGAAGTCACCGACCCGACCGAAGACCGTGATGTTCATGCCGGGTAGCGCCGACTCCAGCATCCTCTGCAAGATGTGGGGTCGGATGCGAGTGACCGCGAACACGTACACGGTGGTCTCTCCGGCGTGCGCCTGGCTGAGCCCACCGTGCACGTCGGTAAGACCAGCGAGCGCTCCGAGAGCTGCCAGCAGGACGTGCCGCCGCGTGGGGTTCCCCATTCCCCGGTCCATACGTCCAGCAGCGCGAAAGCCTGCCAGCGAAAATGGCCGCGCACAGAGGCGGGTGAATCAGCCGTTTTCGCGGCGCCGCGGGCCGCTGCGGCGCACGACGGCTCGTTGCACGGCGAGCACCAACCCACGCTGGATCTCGGACTTGGTGACGATGTCATCCGCCTGCGCCAGGGTGGCCAGCGACTGCAGCTCGGGCTTCGGCCGGCTGGAGACGAGCACGATGCCCAGCTGTTCGCCCACGCTGCTCTGCCTGAACATGCGCGCCAGCTTGTCGCCGTTGACGGTGGGCAGCATCACGTCCAGCACAACCGCGTCCACCTTCTTCTCGTGGATGCAGCGAGTGGCTCCGATCGAGGACTGCAGCTCGAACGTCTCGTGGCCTGCTGCGCGCAGCGTGCTGCACAGAAACTCGCGCGCGATGTCGTCATCGTCGATGACCAGCACGCGCATCTTGGGCCGGCCGTCGTTCGAGTCAGCCATCGCAGAGCCCCCGTGCGGCGCGGCAGCGCGGCAGCGCCTGGCCTGTGGCTCTGACGAATACAGGGGCGCACACCTGTCGCTCGCCAGCCCCCGCAGCCATGGTCTCGGCTCGCGGCAGCCAGCCCAGGTGTCGTGGTCCGAGATACTTTTTCATGGCTGTCTCATCTTGCCGTTTTGAAGCGAGTGGAACACTCACCCGTGCCGCTGCCGCCGCTGAAGATGGAGGAGCAAACGTTGAAACGGCATGTTCGCGGTAAACTGTTGCGCGCGACGCTGGCGGTGTTCCTGCTGACGGCGGCGCTGGTGCTCCTGGTGGCGGCCTGGCTCAACGGCAGCACCGAAAGGGAGCGCCTGGCCGAGATGGAGGCGCAGGTCACCTCACACATCGCCAGCAAGGCCAACATGCTGGTCAACAACCACGCGCTCGCGCTCACCGGGCTGGTGGCGGACAACGCGCTCGGCGACGTGCAGTCCCTGGTGCATCGCGCGGTGGAGGAGGACCCGGAGCTCATGTACGGCCTGTTCGTGGGGCAGGATGGCAAGCCCTGGGCGTATGCCTCGGCCAGCACCCGGGGGGCGCCGCTGAGCGCCGATGTGGTGTTACAGCGGTGGACGGAGGTGCCCGTGCCGCCGGAGGGCTGGACCCCGGCGCACCCGGGGCAGCGTCGCACCAGCTTGAACGGGGCCGAGGTCTTCGAGGTGCATCATCCGGTGAGCGATGAGGGGCAGCTCCTGGGCACCATCCGTTACGGTGTGAGCACCCAGCCGCTGACCCGCGCGCTGGCGCAGGTGCGGGCCCAGTCCGACGCGGCCAGCCGCCAGCTGCTGACCTGGCTCTCATTGTCGGTCGCGCTGTGCATCTCGCTGGGCGTGTACTCCATCAGCCGCATCGCCCGGCGCATCACCGATCCGCTGGCTGAGCTCACTCGTGCTGCCAACCAGATCGCCCAGGGTGAGCTGGGTGTGCGCGTCTCGGTGGCGAGCCAGGACGAGCTGGAGGTGCTGGCGGGCGCGTTCAACCACATGCAGATGGCCAACGAGCAGGCCATGGCCAGCCTGAAGACGGCCATGGCCGCGGCGCTCGAGGCGTCTCGGCTCAAGAGCGAGTTCCTGGCCAACATGAGCCACGAGATCCGCACGCCGATGAACGGCGTGATCGGCATGCTGCGGCTGCTCTCGCGCATGCCGCTCGATGGCAAGCTGCGCCGCTACGTGGAGACGGCCGACACCTCCGCCAGCGCGCTGTTGACGATCATCAACGACATCCTGGATTTCTCCAAGATGGAAGCCGGCAAATACGAGCTGCAGTCCGTGCCATTTGACCCCGGGCTGGTCCTGCAAGAGGTAGCGGAGCTGCTCAGCAGCCGCGCCCACGACAAGGGCCTGGAGCTGATCTGTCATCGCACGCGCGAGCTGCCGGCCTCGGTGGTGGGCGATCCGGATCGCTATCGCCAGATCTTGAACAACCTGGTCGGCAACGCGGTCAAGTTCACCGCCAGCGGCGAGGTCTACGTGGAGGTCAGCGTGGACCGCATGGACGAGCAGCACACGCTGCTGCGCACGGTGGTGCACGATACGGGCATCGGCATCGCGCCCGAGGATCAGGACAAGCTGTTCGACGCCTTCTCGCAGGTGGATGGCTCGATGGTGCGCAAGTTCGGCGGCACCGGGCTGGGGCTGGCCATCTCCAAGCGCCTGGTGGAGATGATGAACGGCAAGATCGGGGTCTCCAGCGAGCGCGGCATCGGCAGCCGCTTCTGGTTCACCATCCAGGTGGAGACGGTGTCGGACGCGGCGCAGCCGGAGCGAGAGTCCGCGACGGTGCCCATCGGCAAGCGCGCGCTGATCGTGGAGGGCAGCCAGCGCTGGTGCCGCGTGATCGAGGAGCACATGGGGCAGTGGGGGGTGCACACGGAGAGCTTTCAGAGCGGCCGGCGCGCCCTGGAGCGCTTCCGCGAGCGCGCAGAGCAGGGCCAGCCCTTCCAGGTCGCCGTCGTCGGCGCGCGCCTGCAGGACGTGGGCATCGAGGAGCTGGTGCGCCTGTTGCGGCAGCTGCCCCAGGGCAGCGAGCTGCCGCTGATCGTGCTCACCCAGCTGGGCGAGAGCGCCACGCTCACGGAGGTGGAGGCGGAGATCACCGCGCAGGTGCCCAAGCCTGTGCGGGTGAGCGAGCTGTACAACTGTCTGATCAGCGCTTTTTCCGGCGGGGCGCGGCTGCCGGTGCGAGCACGCTACACGCCCATCGCGCGGGCCAGGCACACTCACCAGACCATCCTGATCGTGGATGACAACGACATCAACCGCTTCGTCGCCACGGAGCAGGTGGAGGACGCGGGCTACTCCAGCGCCACGGCCGCGGATGGTGCGCAGGCGGTGGACATGGTCAAGACAGGCAAATTCGCGGCGGTGCTGCTGGACTGCCAGATGCCGGTGATGGATGGCTACACGGCAGCCGCCGAGATCCGGCGCTGGGAGGCGGGCGGGAGCCGCGTGCCGATCATCGCGCTGACGGCGCACGCCATGCCGGGCGAGCGCGAGAAGGTGCTGAACGCGGGCATGGACGACTATCTCTCCAAGCCGCTGCGGCCGCA